>JBAUEK010000067.1:0-6255 GCA_049678565.1 Methyloceanibacter sp.
GCGGTCGCGGCCTTGGACATTCCCGCTTCATTCGTGGCTTTGAGCTTCTGCGCGTCCTCGATGGCGCCGAACTGATCCTTGCGCACCTTCTCCGCCTCGAACAGTTCCGCGGCCATGATCACATCGCGCAACGGCTTGGAGATTTCGGGCGGCTGCCGTTCATACTCGACGCGATAAAGCTTGAGCAGTTCCCGATTGCGCTCGGCATAGGACGCGAGCGTCCATTTGGCGGTGGCGCCGGTCGCGATCTTCTCGACGGCGCTTGGATCGCTCTTCCAGCCGGCGAAGATCTTGCGCATGGAGAAGCCGCCGTCATTCTTGTTCTTGGACCAACGCAAGGCCTCGATGATGCGAACCACCGGCTGATACTGTCCGGTGGCGACGTAATAACCCCAGAGCGAATAGACCACGGCCGTGCCGTCGCTGAGTTCGACCTGCATCAGCGGCTTGGCCGCGCCCGAGAGATAAGAATCGATCAGGGGCTGCCGGAGCGGCATGCGGTCTTTGAACTTGGTCAGGAGCTCGCGCCAATCGGGGCGACCGGAAAAGGCGATGGCCCTGATCAGGACGGCTTGGTCCTTGTCGGGCATCGGCAGCATCTTGGCCACGAGCCTTGCCCCGTCTTTTGGATTGTCGCCGAGCACACCGGCGATGAAGCCCGTGCAGAAGGCCGCCTTCTCTTCGTCGGCGAAGAGGCCGAGCTCACGCATGGAGCGGACGGCCGCTGGCACGCGCGAAGGCGCCTTGTGCAGACGGTAATTGTAGACCCATTCGAGCAGGCTCTCGGGCGTGGAGAAGGCCGGCAGCGGCTGTGGCGCCGCAGTCTCGATCTGCGGAGCCGGCGAGCCATTCGGCTGCACCTCGGCCGGAATGGCCCGTACTTGCTGCACCGGCCGCGGCAGGGAGAGCGTGGGCCGCAGCTCCACTGGCGCCAGGCGCTGGGGTTCAGCGACGCTGGGGGTCGATTGCGCCGGCGCCAACCGCTGCGGCTCCGGCGCCTGCATCGCCTGCTTCGGCACGGAGACGGTTCGAGGCGGCTCGACCGTTTGAGCGGCGCAAGGGAAAGACAGGGAGACAGCGCCAGAGAGCGCCAACCGGGCCAGGATACGCATCGATCATCAGCTTCCGCCCCCCGGCCCCAGCGTGATGACGATCTACTCATGGTTAATGCTCGCGGGCGCGCAGCTGCGCGAGCAATACCCCGAGAATGCCGAGTTTCGTGGCTTTTTCAGGGCGCGGGCGTTAACCATGCTGGCCCGAAATTAAGGATTTGGCCGCAGCGTCAACGCCTTGGCACCGGGCGCCACGGTCGACACCGCCTTCCTATTTCAGGCTGGCGGTGTCGATGACAAAGCGGTAGCGCACATCGCCCTTGAGCATGCGGTCATAGGCTTCGTTGATCTTGGCGATGGAGATCACCTCCACATCCGACGCCACCCCATGCTCGGCGCAGAAATCGAGCATCTCCTGCGTCTCGCGGATGCCGCCGATCAAGGAGCCGGCAAGCTTCCGGCGCTTCATGATCAGCGCAGGCGCGGCGAGCATTGTCGATTCCGGCACGCCCAGCAGGACCATGACCCCGTCGCGCTGCAGGAGGTTCAGATAGGCGTTGTAATCGTGCTCGACCGAGACCGTGTCGAAGATGAAATTGAAGCGGCCAGCATTGGCCTTGAACACGCTCTCGTCTTTGGTGGGCAGGAAGTCGTCGGCGCCCAGCCTGTGCGCATCTTCCCGCTTGTTGGGCGAGTGGCTGAGCACGGTGACATGCGCGCCCATGGCGCTAGCGAGCTTCACCGCCATATGTCCGAGACCGCCCAGTCCGACGACGGCGACCTTGTCGCCTGCCTTCACGCCGAAATGCTTGAGGGACGAATAGGTGGTGATGCCGGCGCAAAGGAGCGGCGCCACCCGCTCGAGCGGCATGCCTTCTGGGATCCTGAGCACATAGTTCTCATCGACCGTGATGCGGGTCGAATAGCCGCCATAGGTCGGGGTCTTACCGTCACGCTCATAGTCGTTATAGGTCAGGGTCATGCCGGGCTCGCAATACTGCTCCTCGCCTGCCCGGCAGGCCTCGCACTCGCGGCAGGAATCGACGAAGCAACCGACGCCCACGGTGTCGCCCGGCTTCCATTTGCTCACATGGTCGCCGACCTCGACCACCGTGCCCACGATCTCGTGGCCGGGGACCATGGGGAAGATCGAATTGCCCCATTCGTTGCGGGCCTGATGGATGTCGGAGTGGCACACGCCGCAATAGAGAATGTCGATCAGCACTTCATGCGCGCGCGGCTTGCGCCGCTCGATGGAATGGGGTGCGAGCGGCGATGTCGCCGACAGCGTGGCATAGGCCGGTGTCTTCAGGCTGGCTCTGGACTCACCGACCGTATCCATGACGACTCCCTGTGCATAAGATTCTTTTGGTGGCCAACCGGTGACCTGGGCCTTGTGCTTGATCTTATCCAGCCTCTGGGCGGGGGTCACGAGGTCGCACCCCGACCGGCGCAGCGAGGCCACGGCCTCGCGGTCGGCCCTAGCACGCTCCCCCGCATGTGGAAAACTCGGGAAAAGAGGGCGGAGTTCCCTTGGATTGGCGGCATCATTGGCCGCGATTCGAGTCTGTGGGTAACCCCCGCGCATCCACCCATCGAGGCCCGGCGTCAGGGCCCCCAAAGGAGGCAATCCATGGCAACCGCAACATCGGGAAAAGCGCAAATCTCCGCAGCCGACGCCCGCTGTAACGCGTTGAGTGAAATTCTGGCCGAGAGCTGGTGGGCGGTCGGCTTGCGCGGCCTGCTTGGCATCGCCTTCGGCTTGATCTGCCTGCTCGTGCCCGCGGCCGCGATCTTGGCGCTGGTCCTGTTGTTCTCGGCCTATATGCTGGTCGACGGCGTGCTTGCCATCGTTTCGGGTATCAAGGCCGCTCGCAGCGGCGAGCGCTGGGGCCTGCTCATCCTCGAAGGCGTGGTCGACCTCGCTGCCGGCGCCGTGGCCTTTCTCTGGCCCGCCATCACCGCCGTCGTCTTCGTTCTCCTCGTCGCCGTCTGGGCGCTCATCTCGGGCGCGTTGATGCTGGCCGCGGCCTTCAGCTTGAAGCTGGAACATGGCCGCTGGTGGCTCGCTCTCGGCGGCATCGCCTCGCTCATCTTCGGCATCGTGCTGATCATCGCGCCCGCGGTCGGCGCCGTGGTTCTAACCTGGTGGATCGGTGCTTACGCGCTGATCTTTGGCGTGCTGCTGCTCGTGCTTGCCTTCCAGCTGCATGCCCGGCGCGAGGAGCATAAGCGCGAGGCGCCAGGTGCGGCGAAGGCGGCTTAGGGCGCATATCCCAGTTGGGGGGGTGGCGTCCTGCCGCCCCTTGCCGGGTGTGACCGAGTGAAGGCTGATTGGCGTTGACTTGGAAGCGCCCCGGCATTTGGTGAGCTTTCGATGTCCGCGACAAACGCAACCACCATGCTTTCCTCCGGCAACGCCGTGCCCCGGCTTGGGCTCGGCACGTGGCGCATGGGCGCGAACCGGCGCGAGGAAAAGCGCGAGATCGCGGCGCTCACGCTCGGGATGGATCTCGGCATGACGCTGATCGACACCGCCGAAACCTATGGCGACGGCGCGGCCGAGAGGGTGGTGGCGAAGGCGATCGAAGGGCGGCGCGAGGAGGTCTTCATCGTCAGCAAGGTGCTGCCCGAGAATGCCTCGCGCGCCGGCACCATTGCCGCCTGCGATCGCAGCCTGAAAAATCTCGGCGTCAGCCAAATCGACCTCTATCTCCTGCATTGGCGCGGCGAACACCCCTTGACCGAGACGCTTGGCGGATTTCAGGAGCTCATGCGGAACGGATCGATCGCAGCCTGGGGGGTGAGCAATTTCGGTGTCGACGACATGGAGGAGTTGGTCGCGCTTCCAGGCGGCGATGCCGTGGCCACCAACCAGGTCGTCTACAATCTCGCCGACCGCGGCATCGAGGCCTACACGCTGCCCTGGTGCCGGGCCCGCGCTATCCCCATCATGGCCTATTCGCCCATCGATCGGGGCCGCATCCTCAAAGACCGCACGCTCAGGCGCGTCGCCGCGCGCCACGGCGCGACGCCGGCGCAAATCGCGCTCGCCTGGGTGCTGCGGCAGCGAGACATGATGGTCATCCCCAAGGCCAGCGACGAAGCGCATGTGCGCGAAAACCGCGCGGCGCTCGATCTTGAGCTTTCCGCCACCGATCTCGCCGAGCTTGACGAGACTTTCCCGGCGTGAACCACTGTCATCACCCTGTCACCGAATTTCGCTGTTGAGGACAGCAAGCGCGTAAAGCGCTCTGAGTCGAACCCATGAGGACGCCGGTGCCCTTGTCCTGGATGCCTTGGATCTATCTCTCCGTCGCCATCCTGTTCGAGGTTGCCGGCACCGTCTCGATGAAGCTCTCCCGCGGCTTCACCGAGCTCCTGCCGTCAGTGGGCGTGTTTGTGTTTTACCTCTTCTCCATCGCCGCCTTGATCCTGGCCTTGAAGCGGCTTGAGCTGTCGATCAGCTATGCCATCTGGGCTGGCGTCGGCACCGCGCTGACGGTGATGATCGGCATCGTCTATTTCCGTGAGCCCCTGACCCTGATCAAGCTCGGTTCGGTCGCACTCGTGGTCATCGGCGTGGTCGGCCTCAGTCTTGCCGGCAAGGCCGTGGACTGAGCCGCAAAAACCGCCCGGTTCCTGCTACTCTCAACCGCATGGATGGATTTCTGGGACAAAGCGAGGGTCTGTGGCGGCTCGCGGTGTTCATCGCCGTGTTCATCGCCATGGCGGCGATCGAACTCCTGAGTCCGAAGCGGACGCTCTCGGTCTCCAAGGGGCGGCGCTGGCTCACCAATCTCGGCATCGCCGCGGTCGACACGCTGATGCTGCGGCTGATGGCGCTGGTGGCGGTGCCGATCGCGGCCGTCGCCGCCGCCGTCTTCGCCGAGGCGCACGGGCTCGGGCTGCTCAATCATTTGGCCTGGCCGGGCTGGGTCAAGCTCGTCGTCGCCCTGCTCGTGCTCGACCTCGCGATCTGGTTTCAGCACCTCGTCTCGCACAAGGTGCCGATCCTTTGGCGCCTGCACCAGGTCCACCACGCCGACCGCGACATCGACGTGACCACTGCGGTGCGCTTTCACCCCATCGAGATCGCGCTCTCAATGCTGTGGAAGATCGTGGTCGTGGTGGCGCTCGGCGCCTCGCCCTTCGCCGTGTTTCTGTTCGAGGTGATCCTCAACGCCTGCGCCATGTTCAACCACGCCAATATCGCGCTGCCTGCGTGGCTCGACCGGCTCTTGCGCCTGTTCATCGTCACCCCCGACATGCATCGCGTGCATCACTCGGTGCTCCACCGCGAGCATGACCGCAACTACGGCTTCAATCTGTCGCTGTGGGATCGCCTGTTCCGCACCTATCTGGCGGAACCGAGCGCCGGTCAGCTGGGCATGACCATCGGGCTCACCCCCTATCAGAGTGCGGCGCCGACCAGATTCGGCTGGAGCCTCTGGCTGCCATTCGGGCGGCAGAAGGCCGAGGCCAAGACCGAGACTAACGCCGGCTAGAAGAAGTTCATGGGGAAATAGCGCAGGAACAAGCCTTCATAGCGCCCGGAGGCATGCACCTGCTCGAGCCCATAATCGAGGATGGTCACGAGTTGGCGGTTCCCCTTCTTAACGGCGATGCCCACGCCTTCGCCGAAAAATCGCGAGTCGAGATAAGGGCCGCCGCGGAACTCGCAACAGGCGTCGCTGGTCACCCCGTTCAACCAGAAGGTAAGGCCAATGCCGTCGCCGAAGACGAGATCGACGTCGCCAGCCTTCAGGGCCTTCTGCACGTCGTCGGCGGTCTCGAACGAGACGATTTCGGCGTCGGTGAAATACAGCTTGAGAAAGGCCTCATGCCCGGTCCCCTTGGCCACGCCGATCTTCTTGCCGCCGACGGTTTCGGGGCGGATGTCCTTGAGCTCGTTATCCTTCTGCGCGATGAAGCGCGCCGGCGTCGCATAATAGCGCCCGGTGAAGTCCGCCTTGGTGAGGGCGTCGGCGTCGATCCTGATCGAGGCAATGGCAGCATCGGCCTCGCCATTGTCGATATCGGTGAACAGCTGGTCCCAATCGACGGGCCTGACCTCGCACTCGACTTCGAGCGCTTCGCAGATGGCCTTGGCCAGATCGACATTGAAACCCGTCAGGACCCCCTCTTCGTCGAAATAGTGGAAGGGCGGATAGTCGCTGTCGGTGACGAAGCGGAGTTTTTC
>JBAUEK010000068.1:0-27437 GCA_049678565.1 Methyloceanibacter sp.
AACGCCCTTATCCCTAGATGTAGGGGTCCCGCCGGCCTCCGCTACTATTCGAAGAGCACCAGCGCCTGGTCAAGGGTGATCCAGATTCCCCAGGCAAGCGGGATTCCCACGGCCGCCCAGGCCAGAATGGCCTTCACGTCGAAACCGTCCCTCGCCGTCGGCGCCGCAGTCTTGGTTTCGGCCCTCGGCTTGGCTTTGGCCTGAAGCGCTGCCACTTCCTCCTCGCTCATGAACCATTTCCGGTGCAGCGGCCTGATAAATAGGTTGGCGATGAAGCCAGCGACCAGCAGCCCCGCGAGCACATAGAAAATCTGGCCATAAATCTGGTCGGGAGGAATACCTTCGGCTTTCCGAGAATCATGCATGAAGTTCACGATCACAGGGCCGACAATGCCCGCCGTGGACCAGGCCGTGAGCAGCCTTCCGTGAATGGCTCCGACGAACTGGGTGCCGAAGACGTCGGCCAGATAGGCGGGGATGGTGGCAAAGCCGCCGCCATACATTGAGGCGATAAGGCAGAAAGCTGCCGCGAACACCCCGAGCATGCCGAGTGTCGCCAGCGTCGGTGCCGCCGCATAGCAAGCGAAGCCGAGCGCGAAGAAGGCAAAGTAGGTCGTCTTCCGCCCGATCTTGTCGGACAGCGATGCCCAGAAGAAGCGTCCGACGATGTTGAACAGCGAGAATAGCCCGACAAAGGCGGCACCGACCAGCGCCGCCGCGGTCTTCTGTTCACTGCTGAACTGGGCAAAACCGATTGTGGCGTCGCCGAACAGCTGGCCGCCAAAGGTCTCCTGCAACATCGGCGAAGCCGCTCCGATCACGCCGATGCCGGCGGAGACGTTGAGGCAGAGCACGGCCCAGATCAGCCAGAACTGTACCGTCTTGTGCGCGTCCTTGAGGTGGACATGCCCGGACGTGATCATGGCCTTGGCATTGGTTGGAGGGGTCCAGCCCGCTGGCCGCCAATTGGCGGGCGGCAGCCGGTAGAGGAAGGCGCCACCGACCATGAACACGAAGTAGATGAGGCCCATAGTGACGAAGGTTTCCCACACCCCGACCGTGGTCGGCGTGGCGTAGTATTTCATCAGCATGGCGGCGAGAGGCGTACCGATCATGGCGCCACCGCCGAATCCCATGATCGCCATGCCGGTCGCCATGCCACGGCGATCCGGAAACCATTTGATCAGGGTCGAAACTGGGGAGATGTAGCCAAGGCCGAGGCCAATGCCGCCGATCACGCCCGCCCCGAGCCACATCAGCCAAAGCTGGTGGAAATAAACGCCAACCGCAGAGATCAGGAAGCCGCCGCCCCAGCAGATCGCCGCGACGACGCCAGCCTTGCGCGGCCCCGCGCGTTCAAGCCAGCCGCCCCAAATCGCCGCCGAGGTGCCGAGCAGGACGAAGAACAGCGTGTACATCCAGCCCAGATCGAACTGGGTCCAGTCGCAATCCGTGGCGAACAGCGCGTGGGCCGTGATGGCGACCTTGCCGAAGAAGGTGGCTGCGTCGCCGGGGCAGGGGACCGGCTTACCGAGGCCCTCGGCCAAGCCGACGGCGCGGCCGAGCGGCAGCCAGAACACGCTGAAGCCATACGCCATGCCGATGCAGAGGTGGATTGCGAGTGCCGCCGGCGGGACGAGCCAGCGGTTGTAGTCCGGATGCGCGATGATGCGTTCTCTATCCAACAGCCCGACATGATTGTCGGCGGTCGGCGCCCCTCCCACACTCACCATTGCGGATTCTCCCTAACCTGTTCCCTTCGTTCCCTCTTTTTTGCCGACAGTCTGGACGCGGTTGGAGGCAGGCGCAAGGGTTCGCGGCGATCGGGCTCTCCCTTGCAGAACCATGCGCATCCGCTGCCTCGAAGGGCGCGTTTGATCAGAGTTGCAAACAACCCGTGACCGGCAGGTGACAACGCTCGACGGAGAGCATCGCCGCTAGGTCCTGGCCGCGCCGACCCCAGGCTCCCTCGGCATCACCGCGGCCAACAGCGCGGCGAAGCCCGCGAATTGCGCCAGCCCATTCGCCGCCTGACCCCATTCCCACAGCGCGCGCCAATCGGCCCAATCGTCGGGCACCGGCCCGTTCACCCATTTGGCCAGCTCGACATTGACGGGATAGACCAGGACCCACCACACGAGGAGGCCGATGGCGAAGAAACCAGCGGCGGCGACGGTGAAGGCAAATCCGGCAGCCCCGTGGCGGCGCAACAGCGCGGCGAACACGATCAGCGCGATCAGGGCCGCGACCTCGATCAGCACGCCGAACGGTCCGGAAAGGCCGTAAAACCCGCCCTGCACCGTGGACCCAACCCAGAGATATTGGTCCCAGGCCATGCGCGCGGGCAACTGCATCAGATGCCCGACGCCGATGCTGAGCGACAGCACCACCAGCATCACGACCGCGAAGCGAATGCTTCTGAGCGACATGGATCTAGCCCCCTTATTTGCGCAGTGCCCATTGTTCGCGCCGGAACGGCGCTTGTCCAGCCAGGCGCATCACGCCGTTCCGGCCGGAGGGGGAGTAGCCACGACGCGGAGCCGGTGCACGGTGAGATCGTCGATCTCGACCTCGCGCAGGCGTGCTTTGCGGATCTCGAGCCTGCCGATGGCAAGCGCGCCGATGGCCAGCGCACCGATAGCCACGGCCCCAAGCGCGAAGGCCCCAGCCGCGATCGCGGGCACGCTGACCGGCGGCAGCACGATCGGCTCAAGCTCGGAAGTTGCGTTGGCGCGATGGGGTGAGCGCCGCTCAACCCGTGGCGCCGGACGGCGCGCGAGGGCGGTTAGGGCAAACGCCCCAACGAGAAAGGCTAAACCGCGCATAGCGTTCCTCCTAATCGACGACCTGCCTCCTGCATTTCCCGGTCGAAATGTGACCTAATCCAGCGTCTCGCGGAAGCGGTATAGCGCGAGCATCATCGCGGCGACCATGAACAGGGCTAGCGCCAGCACGTCGCTCTGCATGTTGCCAAAGCCGTTGCCCTTCAGCGTAATGCCGCGAACGATGCGCAGGAAGTGGGTGAGCGGCAGCACCTCGCCGATCGCTTGCGCCCAGAGCGGCATGCCGCGATAGGGGAACATGAAGCCGGACAGCAGGATGTTGGGGAGGAAGAAGAAGAACGTCATCTGCACCGCCTGGAGCTGGTTGGTGGCGACGGTGGAGAAGGTATAGCCGATCGCGAGGTTGGCCGCGGCGAACAGCGTCGCCAGGACGATGAGCAGCGTGACGCTACCCAAAATCGGCACGTCGAACAGAAGATGCGCCGCACCGAGAATGATGGTCATCTGCACGAAGCCGACGAGCACGAAGGGTGCGATCTTGCCGATCATGATCTCAACCGGGCGGATCGGCATCGCCAGCAGGCTCTCCATGGTGCCGCGCTCGATCTCCCGCGTCACCGCGAGCGCGGTGAACATCATCATGGTCATGGTCAGCACCACCCCGAGCAGGCCCGGCACGATGTTGTATTGGGTGATGCCTTCCGGATTGTAGCGCCGCTGTAGCCTGACCTCGAAGGGCGCGACCGATTTCGTCACCGCCTCGTCCGGCCCCCGCAGCTCGCGCTTCAGCGCGCTGTTGACGATCCCTTCAAGCGCCGAGATGGCGCTCCCCGTCGCCACTGGATCGGTCGCGTCGGCAATGACCAGGATCGAGGGGTGGTCGCCACGCCGCACGTCGCGTTCGAAGCTCGCCGGAATCTCGATGGCGAATTGAACCGCGCCGGAGCGGATCATCTTGTCCATCTCCTCGGGATCGCGCACCTCCTGCTTGAACTCGAAATAATCCGTGTGCTTGAGCGAGGCGAGCACGGCGCGGGTGAGGGGACCTGAATCGCGCGTCAGCACCACGGTCGGCAGCTGCTTGGGGTCGGTGTTGATGGCATAGCCGAACAGCACCAGCTGCATGATCGGCACGATCAGCATGGTGGCGAAGGTCATGCGGTCGCGCCGCATTTGCACGAACTCCTTGACGATCATCGCCCACATCCGCCGCAAGAAGCCCGGATCGCGGCGGCGGCCGGCGCCGTTATAGCGGGACGCGTTCATGCGAAATTGTCCTTGGCCTGATCCATCAGCAGAATGAACACGTCCTCGAGCGAAGGCTCACCGCGTTTCCAGCGATGCACGCCGTCTTGCTTCTTCGCCGCGGCGATGGCCTTATCGAGGGCGCTCTTGTCGCGGCCGCTGACATGGAGCTCGTTGCCGAAGGGCGCGACCATGTCGATGCCGTCGCGGCGATGCAGCTCCTCCGCCAGCGGCTGGAGATCGCTCCCGGTCACGATCCAGGTATTCAACTGAGACTGCGCCACCACGTCATGCGCGGTGCCGCGCGCGAGCAGCTCGCCGAAGGCGATATAGGCGAGCTCGTGGCAGCGCTCAGCCTCGTCCATGTAATGGGTGGAGACCAGCACGGTGATGCCGTCGGCCGCGAGCCGGTGGATCTCCTCCCAGAACTCGCGCCGCGCCTTGGGATCGACGCCGGCGGTCGGCTCGTCCAGCAGCAACAGGCGGGGCGAGGGCAGGATGCAGGCGCCGAGCGCCAGCCGCTGCTTCCACCCTCCCGACAGTTCGCCCGCGAGCTGACCGGCCCGGCCCTCGAGCCCAAGGCGATGAATGGCCTCGGTCGCGGCCTCGCGCGGCTTAGGCACGCCATAGACGCGGGCGACGAATTCGAGATTCTCGCGGATGGAGAGGTCGGCATAGAGACTGAAGCGCTGGGTCATGTAGCCGACATCGCGCTTGATCTCGCCGGCCTCGGTCAGAATGTTGTAACCGAGGCAGGTGCCGTGGCCCGAATCCGGCGTCAACAGCCCGCACAGCATGCGGATGGTCGTGGTCTTGCCGCTGCCATTTGGACCGAGGAAGCCGTAGATCTCGCCCTTCGGCACTTTCAGGGTCAGGTCCTTGACCACGGTGCGGCCGCCGAAGGACTTGGTCAGCCCCTCGACGTCGATGGCGATCTCCTTCATTGCCGCACCACCATTGGCGGCGGCCCGAGGGTCACCGTCACCGGCTGGCCGGCGGTGAGCCTGGCGGTCGCCGCGGAGGGTCGCGCCTCGACCAGATAGACGAGCTTCTGCCGCTGCTCGCGCGAGAAGATTACCGGCGGCGTGAACTCGGCTTCGCGCGCGATGAAACTGATCTTGGCGCGAAGCTCGCTTTTGCAGCCGTCGCAGCTGACATTGATGGCCTGGTCGACCTGCAACGACGCCCGTACCGGCTCCTGCACGAAGAAGCGCACCTTGAGATTGTCCGGCGGCAACAAGGCGATCACCGCCTGGCCCTCTTTCACCACTTCGCCCGGCCTGAAATAGACCTCCTCCACCGTGCCACTTGTGGGCGCCGACACGTTGCGCTTGGCCCGACTTTTCTCCGCCTGATCGAGCGCATGGCGCGACGCCTCGACCGACGCCGCGGCGGCGTCGATCAGGTCCGAGCGATTTGGCAGTTTTGCCGCGGAGATGCGCCGCTCAGCCTCGGCGGCCGCGGCTACATCGCGGTCGTGTCCGGCCTTGGCGTCATCGAGCTGCGCCTGCGCCACCCAGTTTTTGTCGAACAGTTTCTGCGTGCGGTCGAGGGTGAGCGTCGACTGCTCCTGCATGGCCCTGGCCCGGGCGAGTGCTGCCTCCAGCACCTCGATCTCGCCGGGGCGCTGCATCTGTTGCCTGGCATCGGCGAGCCTCGCCTCCGCCTCCGCCACGCGGGCCTTCGCCGTCGCGATTTGCGCCTCCTGCTCCGTGCTCTCCAGCGCGAAGATGGCCGCGCCCGGCTCGACGCTGTCACCTTCCTGGACCGACAGCGTCTCGATGCGGCCGCCCTGCTCGGAGCCGACCAGCACGAGGTCGGCTTCCATATAGCCCGGGAACACCGGCTGCCGGTTGGCGGAATAAGTGCTCAGCAGCAACGCGGCCCCTCCGATGGCGATAAGACCGGCGAGGAGAAGGGCGAGACGCTTCACCGCCTGTCTCCCCCGCCATCCATCCCTTCTGGCGCCGGCGTCGCTCTGATGGCGTCGAGCAGGAGGTCGATATTGGTGGCGAGCATGGCGTCGGTATCGAGATGGTGGTGACGCTCGAACAGCGCGCGCCAAAAGATCGCGGTCAGCACCGGCGCCACCAGAAGCTGGGGGAAGTCGCGCAAGGGCGTCGGCTTGAACTCGCCGCTGGCGATGCCGCGATCGATCAGCCCGGTGATGGTCTCGATCCCGCGCGAGATGACATTGTCAAAATAGAATTTGGTCAGCTCCGGATGCTTGTGGCCTTCGGCGACGAGGAGCCGCACGATGAAGCTCCGGCGCGAGACCACGAATTCCTGGATGAAGGACAGGAAGGGGCCTTTGAGAAAGTCTTCGACCGAGAGCTCGGTCGTCGCGATCCGCTCGCGGATGACGTCGAAATGCGAGGTGATGATGCTGCGGACCACCGCCTTGAACAGCTCTTCCTTGGTCTTGAAGTAGAGATAGGGCAGGCCCTTGCTCACCTTGGCCCGGGACGCGACATCCTCCAGCCGCGTGGCGGCGAAGCCCTTGGTTGAGAATTCCTCGAACGCCGCGGCCACGATCTGCTGCGGGCGCGAATCCTTGCTGCGCGCGCGCCTGGGCTTGGCGTCCGATTTGGCTTGGGTGGATTTCGCCTCGGCCATGGCTCTCGTTCCTACCTTTGGACCCGCAAGGCCCTCCGGCCACTCCGGCGAGCCCTCTCAAACCGGCAGGCCCCAGCCGGCCGGGCGGTCAGCCTTTAAATAATGACTGACTGGTCAGTACCGCAAGTAGCAAAACGGTTTCTAGCGGCGCCGGGGATAGAAAAAAGAGGGGACTTAGGCCCTGGGGTGGGCGCGGGCGTAGGTCTTCAACAGCAGCTCGCGGTCGACCTCGGTATAGCCTTGCGTGGTGGAGAGACTGGCATGGCCGAGCAGTTCCTGGATCGCGCGGAGGTCGGCGCCGGCGCCGAGCAGATGCGTGGCGAAGGAGTGGCGGAGCGCATGCGGCGTCGCCGTCTCCGGCAGGCCGAGCGCGGCGCGGGCGCGGGCGATCACGAGCTGGATGATCCGGGGCGACAGCGGCCCGCCCCTCGCCCCCACGAACAGCGGATCGTCGGAGCCCTGCTGCATGGGGCAGAGCGCGAGATAACGCTCGACCGCCTCGCGCACCATCGGCAGCACCGGCACCACCCGCATCTTGTCGCCCTTGCCCGTGACCCGCAACATGTCGCGGCCACGGATCGGCGCATCCTTGCGCGAAAGCGACAGCGCCTCCGAGATGCGCAGGCCCGAGCCATAAAGCAGCGCCAGCACGGCGGTATCGCGCGCAATGATCCAATCCGGTGCGTCCGGCGCGGCGATAGCGGCGCCCTCGACCAGCGCCGTGGCCTTCGCCGCCGTGAGCGGCTTCGGCACCGAATGCGGCAGCTTGGGCAGGGCTACGGCGCGCACCGCATCGTTCTTGCCGAGCCCGCGCCGCTCAAGGAAGCGGAAGAACATGCGTAACGCCGACAGCGTGCGGGCAAGGCTGCGGCTGCCAACACCTTGCGCCCGGCGCGAGGCGAGAAAGGCGCGGATGTCGCGCGCGGCCAGGGCCTCGAGCTGCGCAATCGTCGGCAGGCGGTTCAGATGACCGGCAAGAAACGCGAGAAATTGGCTGAGATCGCGCGCATAGGCCTCCGACGTGTTGGCCGAGAACTGGCGCTCGACCGCGAGATAGGCGAGCCAAGCCTCGACTGCGCGCTGGAGATCCGGCGCGGCGACGACGATTGGCCCTTCGGCAGCCTTAGCCAAGAATCACCCCCAATTCGAGCCTTGAGACCGAGACGCTCTCCAGCCGCTACTATGGGATAGGACTACTTTTAGTCCCTTAACCGATTCGAGCCGAAACCTTGGCGAAATCGAAGACAGGCCCCGCGACACTTCCCGTGCTGCTGCCACTCGCGTTGCCGGCGCCATACGACTATCTGGTGCCGCGCGGAATGGAGGTGCGGCCGGGGCAATTCGTGGTGGTACCGCTCGGGCCGGTGGAGCGGCTGGGCGTGGTCTGGTCTCGGGGCGAAGGGTCCGACGCCCCCGAAATCGCGGCGAAGAAGCTGCGCGAGATCATCGAACTCCTCGATGACGTGCCGCCGCTCCCGCGTGTGTCGCTCGACTTCGCCGATTGGGTCGCAAATTACACGCTGTCATCGCCCGGCATGGTGCTGCGCATGATGATGAGCGCCGGATCGGCCTTCTCGCCACCGGCGCCGCGCTATGGCGTGAGGCTGGTAGGCCCCCCACCGCAACGCATGACCCCGGCCCGGTTCCGGGTGCTGGAGGCTGCGGCCAACGGCCTGACTTGGGTCAAGTCGGCGCTGGCCGAGACGGCCGGGGTGAGCGGAGGCGTGATCGACGGGCTGGTCGATGCCGGCACGCTCCTAACCGAGGAGCTTCCCGCCTGGGCCCCGCCGCCGCTCGATCTGTCCAAGGCGCGTGCCCGTCTCACTCCAGAGCAGGCCGAGGCCGCGACCGAGCTGCTTGAATATACCAGTGACGGCTTCAGCGTGACCTTGCTTGACGGCGTCACCGGCTCGGGCAAGACCGAGGTCTATTTCGAGGCCATCGCCGCCGCCGTGGCCAAGGGCAAGCAGGCGCTGGTGCTCATGCCCGAGATCGCGCTCACCAGCCAGTTCATCGCCCGCTGTGAGCAGCGCTTCGGCGCCAAGCCGGCCGAATGGCATTCGGGCCTCTCGGCGCCAATGCGCGGACGCGTGTGGCGGGCCGTGGCCGAAAATCGGGCGAAGCTGGTGGTCGGCGCCCGCTCGGCCCTGTTCCTGCCCTTCCCCGATCTCGGCCTCATCGTCGTCGATGAGGAGCACGACCAAAGCTACAAGCAGGAGGAGCGCGTCACTTATCAGGCGCGCGACATGGCGGTGTTGCGTGGCTCGCTCGGGGCATTCCCCGTGGTGCTTTCTTCCGCCACGCCCTCGATCGAGAGCCTGGTGAATGTCGGCCACGGCCGCTATCGCCACATCAAGCTGGCGCAGCGCTACAAGGCCGCGAGCCTGCCCGACATCACGGCAATAGACATGCGCGCGAGCCCGCCCGAGCGCGGCAAATGGCTGTCACCGCTCCTGGTCGAGGCGGTGGGCGAAACCCTGGCGCGCGGCGAGCAAGCGCTCCTGTTCCTGAACCGGCGCGGCTATGCCCCGGTCACCATCTGCCGCAATTGCGGCTTCAAATTCGAATGCCCGAACTGCTCGGCCTGGCTGGTCGAGCACAGATTCCGCCGCCGGCTCGAATGCCACCATTGCGGCAAGTTCATGCCCATTCCCGAGACCTGCCCCAAATGCGGCGCCGAGCATTCGCTCGTGCCTTGCGGTCCCGGCATCGAGCGCATCGCCGAGGAGATCGCGGCGGACTTCCCCGACGCGCGCCGCGTGCTGCTGTCGAGCGACCTCACCCCCGGCGTCAGCGATTTGCGTGAGACCTTGCGCGAGATCGAGGACCGCGAGGTCGATCTCATCATCGGCACCCAGCTCGTGGCCAAGGGCCATCACTTCCCGGGGCTGGCGCTGGTCGGCGTGGTCGATGCCGATCTCGGCCTTGCCCATGCCGACCCGCGCGCGGCCGAGCGCACCTTCCAGCTGCTCAATCAGGTGACGGGGCGCGCCGGCCGCGACGATACCATCCTCGGGCGTGGGCTGATCCAGACCTATATGCCCGAGCATCCGGTGATCCAGGCGCTGGTCTCGGGCGACCGCGACACCTTCCTTGAGCGCGAGATCGAGGCGCGCAAGAGCGCGACCATGCCGCCCTTCGGCCGGCTCGCGGCGCTCTTAGTGTCGGGGAGCTCGCGCGAGGCGGCGGAGACTTACGCGAGAGCCGTGGCCCGAGCGGCGCCACAAGCGTCGAAGATCGAGGTGCTGGGCCCGGCCGAGGCGCCGCTGGCGGTGATCCGCGGCCGCTATCGCTTCCGCCTGCTGGTCAAGGCCACGCGCGAGGCCGACCTCCAGGCCTATCTCCGCCTCTGGCTGGAGCAAGCCCCCAAGCCCAAAGGCGATCTCCGCCTAGTTGTGGATATCGATCCATATAGTTTTTTGTGAGGGCCCCGCCCTTTGCCGGCCGCCAGGGTTCCCTAACAACACTTGCCGCCTCTGAAGTGTGCAATTTATAGTTGCTGTCGACGCCGCCTACCGTCCAGATGCACACTCGTCAGGAATGACAGCCGACCAAATCCTAAGAATGCCAGAGTGGTTAGGAGCTGGAGTCCTTGGTGCGGCCCTGGCGGCGCTCGCATATGTTCTGAAGGGATTCGTTGAATGGTCGCAGAAGCTTATCGCAACCAAGCGGGCCAGACGCGCGAGCCTCGTCCAATTGGACGCGCTTTTGCGTGCAACACGGGCCAGCTTTAATATTCAGCTTGGACATGCTCGAGGGCTATGCCGCTCGATACGTGCTCGAAGCGGACAAAAGACGCGCATGGGGTATGAGGAAACGCTAGCGCTTGGCTATTCTGGGCTCTCCAATACTGAGAGGGAGACCCACTCCATCATCCGCGCGATGACCGAACATATAGTCTATCCCCTGAATTTGCAGCTCCTGGATTGGGTGCGAGAAGACACGTACTTCAAGGCCTGTCGTGGAAAGGGCCCATATGGCGAGCTAGCCAGGAGGTTAGGTGACCTAGAAACCCACCTCCTCATGTGGAAGGCGAAGTATGAGGTCTGGATTCCGAAGCAGCCAACACACGCCTTAGTATTTCTTGATGACGAAAAGGAGCACGGCATAGGATTCCCAGCTGGAATTGATGATCTCGTCGGCCAGATCCTTAGCCGTGCCGAGAAAGAAAAATAAGGAAACCCATAGCTTCCGCGAGCCTGCCGTGCCTTGGGGCATCGCCTCAGTATACCGCGTGCCACCCCCATATTGCGCCGCCGCAACCCATATGTTACAGGCTCGGCGGGCCTTCCGGGGGCCATCGGCGGCTCGTTCCTGGCTGTTGACGCGGAAGCTCCAATCCCAGAATTTGCGGGGTCCCAGGGGCGTGGATGCTTGTTGCCAGGCACCCCGTCCGGGAGGAAAGGCTTTAGTTCAGTGGCAGGTGGAGAAGACACCCCTTCAGGCGTCTCGGGGCGTTACGCGACGGCCCTATTCGAGCTCGCGCTCGAGGAAAACGCGCTGGATCAGGTCGAGCAGGATCTGAACCGTTTCAATCAGGCGCTGGACGCGGTCGAGGACCTTCGCCGCCTGGTGCAAAGCCCCGTCTTCACCGCCGACGAGCAGCAGCGCGCGCTCGCCGCGGTCCTGGATGAAATCAAGATCGAGGGCCTCACCGCCAATTTCCTCAAGCTCGTCGCCAAGAACCGGCGCCTGTTCGCCACGCCGGACATGATCAAGGCCTTCCGCGCGCTGTTGGCGCGGCATCGCGGGCAGACGAGCGCCGAGGTAATCTCGGCCGAGGCGCTGGAAGAGGGCCAGATCCGCGCCCTGCAAACCGCGCTCAATGCCGCGCTGCACAAGGACGTCCAGATCGAGCAGAGGGTGGACCCGACGCTTCTCGGCGGCCTGATCGTCAAGATCGGCAGCCGCATGATCGACAATTCGCTGCGTACCAAGCTCAATAGTCTCAAAGCTGTCATGAAAGAGGTTGGCTGATGGATATCAGGGCCGCCGAGATCTCCGCGATCCTCAAAGAGCAAATCAAGAATTTTGGCCAGGAGGCGGAAGTCTCCGAAATCGGCCAGGTGCTGTCGGTCGGCGACGGCATCGCCCGCATCTACGGGCTCGACAACGTCCAGGCGGGCGAGATGGTCGAGTTCGCCGACGGCACCCGCGGCATGGCGCTGAACCTCGAGGTGGACAATGTCGGCGTCGTGATCTTCGGCGAAGACCGCCACATCAAGGAAGGCGACGTGGTCAAGCGCACCGGCGCCATCGTCGAGGTGCCGGTCGGCAAGGGCCTGCTCGGCCGCGTGGTCGATGCTCTCGGCAACCCGATCGACGGCAAGGGCCCGATCGTGTCGGACGAAAAGCGCCGCGTCGACGTCAAGGCGCCAGGCATCATCCCGCGCCAGTCGGTGCATGAGCCGATGCAGACGGGGCTCAAGGCCATCGACGCGCTGATCCCCATCGGCCGCGGCCAGCGCGAACTGATCATCGGCGACCGCCAGACCGGCAAGACCGCCATCATCCTCGACACCATCCTCAATCAGAAATCGGTCAATGCCAGCGGCGACGAGAAGGCGAAGCTCTATTGCATCTACGTCGCCATCGGTCAGAAGCGCTCGACCGTGGCCCAATTCGTCAAGGTGCTCGAAGACAACGGCGCCATGGATTATTCCATCGTCGTCGCCGCCACCGCCTCCGACCCCGCGCCGATGCAGTTCCTGGCGCCCTTCTCCGGCTGCGCCATGGGCGAGTTCTTCCGCGACAACGGCATGGCCGCCGTCATCTTCTATGACGATCTGTCGAAGCAGGCCGTGGCCTATCGCCAGATGTCGCTGCTGCTCCGCCGGCCGCCTGGACGCGAGGCCTATCCGGGTGACGTGTTCTATCTGCATTCGCGCCTGCTCGAGCGCGCGGCGAAGCTGAACAAGGACAATGGCTCTGGCTCACTGACGGCGCTACCCGTGATCGAAACCCAGGCCAACGACGTGTCGGCCTATATCCCAACCAACGTGATCTCGATCACCGACGGCCAGATTTTTCTCGAGACCGACCTGTTCTATCAGGGTATTCGCCCCGCGGTGAACGTGGGCCTCTCGGTCTCGCGCGTGGGCTCCGCCGCCCAGGTCAAGGCGATGAAGCAGGTCGCCGGCAAGATCAAGGGCGAGCTTGCGCAGTATCGCGAGATGGCGGCCTTCGCCCAGTTCGGCTCCGACCTCGACGCCACCACCCAGCGCCTTTTGAACCGCGGCGCCCGCCTGACCGAGCTGCTGAAGCAGCCGCAATTCTCGCCGATGGAAGTCGAGGAACAGGTCGTGGTCATCTATGCCGGCGTCAACGGCTATCTCGATCCGATCGCGGTCAAGGAGGTGCGGCGCTTCGAGAGCGAGCTGCTGCGCTACATGCGCACCGAACACAAGGACGTGCTCGACTCGATCCGCGACAAGAAGGAAATCACCAAGGAGACCGGCGACAAGCTGAAAGAAGCGGTCGCCAAATTCTCCAAGGCCTTCGCGTGAGACTTAAGCCATGGCATCGCTGAAAGACCTCCGCAATCGCATCGCCTCGGTCAAGGCGACGCAGAAGATCACCAAGGCCATGCAAATGGTGGCCGCGGCGAAGCTCAGGCGGGCGCAGAGCGCGGCCGAGGCCGCGCGGCCCTATGCGGAGCGCATGGAAGCGGTACTCGCCAATCTCGCCACGGCGCTTTCCGGCCGCGAAGGCGGGCCGCTGCTCATGGTCGGCACCGGCCAGGACAAGTCTCATCTCCTCGTCGTCTGCACCGCCGAGCGTGGGCTTTGCGGCGGCTTCAACTCCTCCATCGTCAGGCTCGCGCGCGAGCACGCCAACCGGCTGCTGCGCGAGGGCAAGGAGGTCAAGTTCCTCTGCGTCGGCAAGAAAGGCTTCGACCAGCTCAAGCGCCAATACGCCTCGCGCATCGTCGAGGTTATCGACCTTCGCGGGGTCAAACAGCTCGGCTTCGTCGATGCCGAGAGGATCGCCGAGACGGTGCTGGGCCTGTTCACCGCCGGCGAGTTCGACGTGGCGACGCTGTTCTTCTCGCGCTTCAAATCGGTGATGAGCCAGATCCCGACGGCGTTACAGCTCATTCCGGCGGAAATCCCGGACGAAGCGCCGAAGGCCGAAGCCGCCCTCGGCGGCGCCGTCTACGAGTACGAGCCGGGCGAGAGCGAAATTCTGACCGACCTCCTGCCGCTCAACATCGCCACCCAAATCCTCAGGGCGCTGCTCGAGAACGCGGCCTCCGAGCAAGGCGCGCGCATGAGCGCCATGGACAGCGCCACCCGTAACGCCGGCGACATGATCGATCGTCTGACCATGAAATATAACCGCTCGCGCCAGGCCATGATCACCAAGGAGCTGATCGAGATCATTTCCGGCGCCGAGGCGCTATAGTTTCGCGAGATGTAAGGAATCCAGGAATGGCAAAAGCATCCCCCGTGGTCGCGGAGACCAAGAAGCAAGCGAAGAAAATGGCCGAAGGCAAAGGCGCCAAGGGCCATGTGCGCCAAGTCATGGGCGCCGTGGTCGACGTGCAGTTCGGCGAGAACCTGCCTGAGATCCTGAACGCGCTGGTGACCGACAATCACGGCAGCCGGCTCGTGCTCGAGGTCGCCCAGCATCTCGGCGAGAACACCGTTCGCACCGTCGCCATGGACTCCACTGAAGGCTTGGTGCGCGGCCAGGAGGTTGTCGATACCGGCGAGCCGATCGCCGTCCCGGTCGGCGAGGCGACCCTCGGCCGCATCATGAATGTCGTGGGCGAGGCCGTTGACGAGGCCGGCCCGATCGAGACCGCGGAGAGGCGGCCGATTCATGCCCCGGCGCCTTCTTACGTGGATCAGTCGACCGAGGCCGAGATCCTGGTCACCGGCATCAAGGTGGTCGATCTCCTCGCCCCTTACGCCAAGGGTGGCAAGATCGGCCTGTTCGGCGGCGCCGGCGTCGGCAAGACGGTGCTGATCATGGAGCTGATCAACAACGTGGCCAAGGCTCATGGCGGCTATTCGGTGTTCGCCGGCGTTGGCGAGCGCACCCGCGAGGGCAACGACCTCTATCACGAGATGATCGAGTCCGGCGTGAACAAGGACCCACGCAAGGATGGTTCCGCCGCCGGTTCCAAATGCGCGCTGGTCTATGGCCAGATGAACGAGCCGCCGGGCGCCCGCGCCCGCGTCGGTCTCTCCGGCCTGACCGTGGCCGAATATTTCCGCGACCAGGGCCAGGACGTGCTGTTCTTCGTCGACAACATCTTCCGCTTTACCCAGGCCGGCTCCGAATTGTCGGCGCTGCTCGGCCGCATCCCCTCGGCGGTGGGCTACCAGCCGACGCTCGCCACCGACATGGGCGCGCTGCAAGAGCGCATCACCACGACGAACAAGGGCTCGATTACCTCGGTGCAGGCGATCTACGTCCCGGCTGACGATTTGACCGATCCTGCGCCCGCCACCTCCTTCGCCCATCTCGACGCGACGACGACGCTGTCGCGGTCCATCGCCGAGAAGGGTATCTATCCCGCCGTGGATCCACTCGATTCCACCTCGCGCATGCTCGATCCGCGCATCGTCGGCGAGGAGCATTACGCCGTCGCCCGCCGCGTGCAGGAAATCCTGCAACGCTACAAGGCCCTTCAGGACATCATCGCCATTCTCGGCATGGACGAACTCTCCGAGGAGGACAAGATTACCGTCGCCCGCGCCCGCAAAATCGAGCGCTTCCTGTCGCAGCCCTTCTTCGTCGCCGAGGTGTTCACCGGAGCCCCGGGCAAGCTCGTCGACCTCGCCGACACCATCAAGGGCTTCAAAGGCTTGTGCGATGGCGAATACGACCACCTGCCGGAGCAGGCCTTCTACATGGTCGGCACCATCGAAGAGGCGGTCGCCAAGGCCGAGAAGCTCGCCGCCGAGGCCGCCTAAACATGCCTGACACGTTCAAATTCGAGCTGGTCTCGCCGGAGCGGCTGCTCGTGTCGGAAGAGGTCGAGCAGGTTCTGGTGCCAGGGTCCGAGGGCGACTTCACCATGCTCGCCCATCACGCGCCGCTGCTCACCGGGCTCAAGCCGGGTTTGCTTGAGATCAGCTTTGGCGGGACGGAGCGTAGGCGCTATTTCGTGCGCGGCGGCTTCGCCGAGGTCGGGCCCTCGGGCCTCACCGTGCTGGCCGAAACCGCGATCGACCTGGTCGAACTCGAGGCGGACGTCCTCAAGCAAGCGATCAAGGACGCCGAAGAGGACGTGGTCGACGCCAAGGACGACGACCTTCGCGATCGCGCCAAGACCAAACTCGACCACCTTCTCCAGGTCCAGCTCGCGCTCAACCTCTAGCGGTTTCTCAGCCCTAAGCACCTGCGACACCAGGGATTTGGGCGCCCGCCCCATCCTTGCTATAACCCCCCTGCGACAAGGGACGGGGGACGCCAACAGGGCCCCGACCGGGCGTCATGCCCGGCGGGAAGGGGAATGCAGCGGAAAGTCGAGCCGAAACGGGTGCGATCCTTGAGCTTCGGGCTCGAGCGGCTTGGCCTCACTGCGCTGCGCTATTCCACCCTCACCGCCGCCCTCGTCATTGCCGTCACCATTGCCGCCTTGTTCGGCATCAACAAGCTCCGCGTCGACGACTCGCTGTCGGAGCTGTTCCGCACCGATACGGCCGAATTCCACGACTACGAAACGCTATCGGAGCGCTTCCCCTCCAGCGAATATGACGTGCTCATCGTCGTCACCGGCGATCAGCTGCTGGCGCGGAAATCCATCGACGCACTTCGCGATCTCGTCACCGAGCTGCAATTCGTCGAGGGCATGGATGGATTGGTGTCGCTGTTCTCGGCGCGCGAAGCGCCAGAACCGGGCAAAGTCCCCGGGCCCGTCTTTCCGGCCAAGCTCCCGACCGGCGCGGCCTACGACCAACTCATCGACCAGGTTCGCCACAACGAGATCATCTCCGGCAAGCTCCTCTCCGACGACGGCACGCTGACCTTGATCCTGCTTGCCCTCGACCGGGCCGTCGTCGCCGATAAGGGCCTCAATGCGGTCGTGACCCAGATCGATCAGACCGCCGCGGAATTCCTGCAAGGAACCGGGCTCGGCATGAAGCTCTCCGGCGCCCCGGTGATGCAGCTCGAGATCAGGAACGCGGTGGAGCGCGACCGCAATCTCTACAACGCCCTCGGCTTCGCCTTCGGCGCCATCGTCGCCTACGCCTTCTTCCGCCGCTTCTCGCTGATGCTCATCGCCGCGCTGCCCCCGGTCGTCGCCATCATCTGGTCGCTCGGCATGTTCGGCTGGCTCGGCTTCAAGCTGAATCTGTTTCTGAACGTGATGATCCCACTGATCATGGTTCTCGGTTTCTCCGATTCGATGCAGCTCACCGTCGCCATGCGCAACCGGCTGGTCGAAGGCGACCGCCGCATCAAATCCATTCGCTACGCTTTGCTGGTCGTGGGGCCGGCCTGCGTGCTGGCGAGCGCCACCGCGGCCGCGTCCTTCATCGCCCTTCTGTTCTCCGATTCGGCCCTGATCCGGACCTTCGGGATTGCCGGCGCGTTGTCGACCCTCATCGCCTTCATCGCCTGCATCACGCTGGTTCCGCTGCTGACCCGGGCGCTGATCGGGCGCAATACCCATCGCTTCGTCGCCAGTCTCCAGTCCCACGACTGGGCCATGAACTGGCTGAAACGGGTCTGCCGCCGGGTCGCCGAGATCGGCGTGCGTCATGCCAAAACCGTGGCCGGGCTTGGGCTGGCCGTGGTGATCGCGCTCGGCGCGGTCTATACCACCCTGCCGCCGCGCTACCGCCTCGCCGACCAGGTCCCGGACCGCGAGCAGGCGGTCGCGGCAAGCGCCCAGCTCGACGAGAAGCTCACCGGCGCGAACCCGCTCCACGTCATGGTGGATTGGCCGCAAGGCAAGTCCCTCTACGATCCCGAGGTGCTGTCGGTCCTCGGCGACATTCACTCAAGCCTTGAGACGCAATCGGGCGTCGGCAATGTGTGGTCGGTGGAGACCTTGCGCCGCTGGCTCGCCTGGACCGGCGAGGACACGCCGGACAAGCTCAAGCAATATATCGACATCCTGCCCGACTATCTGACCAAGCGTTTCATCGACGAGAAGGACAATTCGGCCGTCGTCACCGGCCGCATCCCGGACGTGGATGTCGGCGCCCTTCTGCCCGTGATCGAGACGCTGGACGGCCAGCTCGACGTCATCCGCGAAGCGCATCCGGAATACCGGATGGTGGTCACCGGCCTCTCGGCCATCGCCGCGCGCAACAGCGCCACCATGATCGGCAATCTCAATGCTGGGCTGACTTACGAGATCGCCTTCATTTGCATCTTTCTCGGCCTCGCCTTCCGCTCGATCATGGTCACCTTCGTCAGCATCCTGCCGGTTCTGTTCCCGGTGTTCACCGCCGGCGCCGTGCTCGCAGCCTCCGGCGAGGGTCTGCAATTTGCCAGCATCGTGGCGCTTATCGTGTCCTTCGGCCTCTCGCTCAACGCCACGGTACACTATCTCAATCGCTTGCGTCTCGAGGACCGCCCCGGCGAAGACCCCGCCATCGGGGTCGAGCGGGCGACGGTCTTGATCGGCCCGGCATTGGTGCTGACCTCGCTCGTCCTCGCCTTCGGCCTCGGCGTCACCATCCTGTCGGACCTGCCGTCGCTGCGGGTGTTCGGCAAGCTCTCGGCCTTGACCTTGATGGCCGCTCTCGTCGGCGATCTGCTGCTCCTGCCGGCGAGCGTGCTGCTCTATCGGCGCGGCATGGCGCGCCTGCGCAAGACCGCCACCACGCGGGAGCATGCTGGGGCCTAGGCCCGGCCCGCGAGCACGAGCGGCTCGAACTCTCCGATCACGCCTTCATAGACATGCCGCTTGAACGGCACCACAAGGGTGGCCAGCACATCGAGCGGCACCCAGCGATAGGCATCGAATTCGCGCACATGGCCGGGCTTGGGACCGAGGTCGATCTCGCTTTCATCTCCCTCGAACCGCGCGGCGAACCAAAGCTGCCTCTGGCCGCGATAGCGTCCTTGCCAGATCGTGCCCACGAGACCGGGAGGGAGGTCGTAGGAGTACCAATCCCGCGACCTGGCGATGAACCGCGCCCGCCTCACCCCCGTCTCCTCCTCCAGCTCTCTCCGCGCGCCGGCTTCGGGGTCTTCCCCTTCATCCAGGCCGCCTTGCGGCATCTGCCACCATTGGCCCACACCCTCGGCGGCTCCGGGCCGATCGGCGCGCCTGCCGACAAAGACATGCGCATCCGCGTTGACCAGCATCACGCCGACGCAAGGCCGGTATGGCAAACTGGATTTCGCTGTCATTGACGGGTCAGCTTTGGCGCTGCGAGCGCACGGCGGCACTGACGGGGATGAGAACGATGCCTTTGCCCGGCAGCTGCTCGGCCCAGGCGGCGATCTGTTTAACCGTGTCGGGCTTGGCGCTGGCCACGCCGATGGCGGAGCCCTGTTGGATGGCCAGAGCCTCGAGACGCGCGAGCGCCTTGGCGATGTCGCCAGGCACGGCGTCGATCTGGATATCGGCGATGGCAAAATCGAGGCCCAGCGCCCGGGCCGCCTTCTCCGCCGCAGGGCCCTTCAACTCGTCCGGGATCTGACCCGCCGCGGAAGCCGTCTCCAACTTGGCGGTTCTCGCGGTACCGTCATCGAGGAACAGTAATCCCCGCGCCTTGAGCTCCTCCATCACCGGCACCAGCGCATCGCTCGTCGCCTCGAATTTGGCGCCCATGTGATTGGTGATGCCGACATAGCCGGTGAAGCGCGACATCAGCCATTGCAGGCGCTTGATGTTTTCTTCCGGCGGCAGGGTCGTGAGCAGCGTATGCGGCCCGGGATCGGTCTTAGGATAGTCGGGAGGCTCGAGCGGGATTTGCAGCAGAACCTCGTGCCCGTCGCCTCGCGCCTGCGTCACCCAATCCTGCAAATTGCGGCCATAGGCGCCGTAAGCCACGCTGATCGGCGGTGGCAATCCCTTGATCGCCTCGGCCGTGATGCCGTCGGAGAGGCCCATGCCGTTGACCAGGACCGCGACGCGCGGCGGCTGACCGGGGGCCTTGGCCGTGTAGCGCGACGGGCGCGCATAGACGTCGATTGCCCTGCGGCCGTCTTGGGCCACTTTGGGCAGCGGCCCATACACCGATTCCTCGACCAGCTCGTCGACTGGCACGCTCACGAGCGTGATCGCCGCGGATTCGGTCTCGGGCGGCTCGGGCAAAGCCGGAGGAGAGACGGCGGCGGTTTGCTGCGGCGCCTCGGGCGAACCCGGTGCCGATTGCGGCAGCGGCGGTGGTAGCGCGGGTTGTTGCTGTTGCTGGCCCGGCGGCTGCGGTCCGGCAAGGCCGAAGCCGGGCGGCAGGTCGAATTGCGAGCCCTGAGCGGGTGCCGCCGCCGCTGGCGGCGGGGGCTTTGGCGGGGCCGGCGTCACCGCAACCGTGGCCGAAGGTCCGCCGGTGTCCGGCCCCGGGAAGGAGGCGAACCAGGCAATGGCCGCCACCAGAACCGTAAGCACAATCGAAGCCGTGACGGTCAGCGCCTTCATCTCGCCTGCACCTCCCCCGCATCCAGGTCCCTGCGAGCGGGACCGAAGCTGTTTCAGTTCGGCCTGTCGTGAGCCGCGTGACCCTAGGCTAGGACGGCCGCGCTAATTGGCCTCGGCCTTCTTCTTGGATTCCGTATTGACCGATTTGATACCGCGCAAGAGGTCAAGCGCGTATTGGAGCTGGGTATCCTTGTCCTTGTCCGGCGCTACATAGGCCGAGCTGCCGGATTCCTCTTCTTGCACCTCCTCCTCGTCCTCGCCCTTGAGGTGGCCACGCAAATTGGCCTCGCCCCGCGTCTTCTGCGCGGCGGCCTTCTCTTTCAGATCATCGGGAAGCTCTTCCTCGACCACCACTTCCGGATCGATGCCCTTGGCCTGGATCGAGCGGCCAGACGGCGTGAAATAACGCGCCGTGGTCAGCCTCAGCGCGCCGTTGGAGCCAAGCGGAATGATGGTCTGCACCGAGCCTTTGCCAAAGGACCGGGTGCCGAGCACGATTGCCCGGTTATGGTCCTGCAGCGCGCCGGCGACGATCTCCGAGGCGGAGGCGGAGCCGCCATTGATCAGCACGATCAGCTTCTGGCCATCGGTGAGATCGCCGGGCCTCGCATTCGACCGCTGCGTCTCCTCGAGATTGCGGCCCTTGGTCAGCACGATGGCGCCCTTGTCGAGAAACGCATCGGAGACCGAGATTGCCTGATCGAGCAAGCCGCCCGGATTGTTGCGAAGGTCGATGACGAAGCCCTTGAGCTTCGGACCGATCTCCTTCTTCAGACCCTCGATCGCACTCTGCAGATTGGCCGTGGTCTGCTCATTGAAGGTGGTGACCTTGATATAGCCGACATCGCCCTCGGCGCTGTATTTGACCGGATTGATGTGGATCACGTCGCGAACGACCTTCACCTCGATCGGCTCGTCGGCGCCCTTGCGCACGATGGTCAGCGTGATCCCGGAATTCACCGGTCCGCGCATCTTCTCGACGGCTTCCTGCAAGGTGAGGCCGAGGATCTGCTCTTTGTCCAGATGGGTAATGAGATCGCCACTCTGGATGCCTGCCTTGGCCGCCGGCGTGTCGTCGATGGGGGCGACGACCTTGACCACGCCGTTCTCCATCGTCACCTCGATGCCGAGGCCGCCGAATTCGCCGCGCGTCTGCACCTGCATGTCGCGGAAATGCTTCGGATTGAGATAGGCGGAATGCGGATCGAGGGCCATCAACATGCCGTTGATCGCGGATTCGATCAGCTTGGCGTCTTCGGGCTTCTCGACATAGTCGGCGCGGACACGCTCAAGCACCTCGCCGAACAGATCGAGCTGCCGGTAGATCTCCGAGTTGGCGGCCGTAGCCGTCTGGCTGCGCGCCAGGCTCATCATCGTCGACCCGGCGGCGAGCACCGCCAGCACCAGAAGCGTCCACAGCGCGTATTCGGATTTCCGCATTACCCTTGCACCTTCTCGGAAGCCTCGGTCCACCATGGACCGGGGTCTATTGGCCGGCCGTCCTTTCGAAACTCGACATAGAGGACGGGGCGTAAATTGTCGTTGCTACCCTGGTTCGCCGGAGGCGACGCGCCCATCACCGCGATCGGCTCGCCAGCGAGAACGAACTGGCCGAGGCTCACGTCGATGCGGTCCATGCCCGCAAGCAGAACATGATAGCCTCCGCCCGCATTGATGATCAAGAGTTGCCCATAGGACCGGAACTGCCCGGCATAGACGACCCAGCCATCGGCCGGCGCAATAATCCGCGCTTCGGCGCGGGTTTGCAGGGAAATTCCCTTCAGCCTGCCACCAACGCCGTCGGCCTGACCGAAGCGTTTGAGGCGCGTGCCTTGCGCCGGCATGGGCAAATTGCCCTTCGCCGTCTCGAAGGGCAGCGCCGGCTTCATGCGGTCCGGACTGGCAAAGGCGATCTTGGTCGAATCCGGCTTGATTTCGACCAATGTCTCGTTGCCGGGGGTGGCGAGCGCCTGTTTTTGCGCACGCGCCCGCAGCGCCTGCTCGGCCGCGACTTCCGCGTCATATTGCGCCACCTCGGCCTTGGCGATGCCCTCGTCCAAGCGCTGGATCAGTTCGTTCAGCTCGGTCACCGTCGCCGCCTGCTGCGCCGCCGCGAGCCGCGTGGAGACGAGATCGGCCTCGCTTCTGGCAAGCTTCGCCTTCCGCTCCTGAAGCAGCTGGTCGATACGGCCCTGCTCGGCCGTGAGCTTGTCGGTCTCGCTCTTCTCGGCGTCCCGCTGGTCGCGAATGCCGCCTTCGAGGCTCACGAGCCCGTCGAGTTCGTGCGACAGATTATCGGCCTGATATTTCAGCTCGGGAAAGACCTGGGCCAAGAGCATGGCGCTGCGGACCACGGCGAGCGCGTCGTCCCGGCGCGTGACCAGCGCCGGCGGGGGTGTGCGGCCGATCCTCTGCATGGCGCTCAGCATCTTGACGATGGTTTCCTTCCGCTCCGTGATGGAGGCGCGAATGACCTCGACTTGGTCGGTGAGCTCGGAGAGCTTCGCCTCCGTCTCGGACAGTTTTGCCTCGCTCGCCTGGACCCGCTTGCCTGCTTCGATCAGCTCGGTGTTGAGCTTGGCCCGCGCCTCCGCCAGGGCCGCCACGTCCTGGGCGAGCCCCTGCTCCTGGGCGCGGCTCGATTGCAGCTTGTGCGAGGTCTCCTCGAGTCTCTTGCGTGCCTCGTCGCGGGAGAGGTCGTCCTCTGCCGCAACAGCTAAGGGGAAGGCGCTAAAAATTCCCACGAGCAGCAAACCGGACATGAGTAGCCGGGATATGTGCTCCGGGGATGGTTGGATAGGCGCAATCCGCATTGACGGCGTGCTCTTCCCCCGTCCTGTCTTCCCGCCGCCAGCCAAAAAGAAGGGACTCGAGCGAGGGTCAAACGAAGCGGAGCCATAAGGCAGAATCAAGGCAAATATGCTGAACAATTCTTAACCATTCGCCACCATCTCAGGCGCGGTGATAGGGGTGACCGGCGAGGATGGTCATGGCGCGGTAGATCTGTTCGGCCAGAACGATGCGGGCGAGCCCATGGGGCAGTGTCATCGGGCCGAGCGAGAGCCTCCTGTCGACGCGGTCGAGCGCCTCCGGCGCCAATCCTTCGGCGCCGCCAACCAGGAAAGCGAGGCCGATGGCCCCATGGTCGCGGAACTCGCCCAGGAGCTTGGCGAAATCGGCGCTGCTGAGTTGTTCGCCCTGGCGGTCGAGACCGATCAGCTTATGCGAGACGGGAACCTTGCCGAGCATGACCATGCCTTCGGCGGCCATGCGGGCTGCGGGCGTTGGTCCCCGCGACTCCGGGACCTCGACTACGGTGAGGGGTGTAAGCCTGAGCTTGCGCCCGGCGGTCTCGGCACGCGTGACGTAATGACCGAAGAGATCGCGTTCCGGCCCCGGTTTCAGCCTGCCGACGGCGGCGATTAGGAGCCGCATAGCGCGATCCTTTGGGCTTCAGCCCTGAGCGCGGCGGGAAAGATCAGATCACCATGCGCTCCATGGGGCGATCCGCCGACCACATCTTCTCCAGATTGTAGAACTCCCGGACTTCCGGGCGGAAGATATGGACTATGACATCGCCCGCATCGATCAGAACCCAGTCGGAATGCGGGAGCCCTTCGACGCGGGCGCGCCCAAAGCCTTCCTCCTTGAGTTTCCGGTTGAGATGATCGGCAACGGCGGCGACGTGCCGTTGTGAACGCCCCGAGGCCACGACCATCTGGTCGCCGATCGAGGTCTTGCCCTTGAGGTCGATGCATACAACATCCTCGGCCTTGGCATCGTCGAGAGTGTCGAGCACGACGTTGAGCAAACGGTTCGGCTGGGCGCGAAAGGACGCAAAGCCGGAGGGAGGCGTACCGCTATGGGCACCCTCTCTGGGTGAGCGCATGTTGTGGTGGATGTCCTTCTCTCATTGCACCTTGCGGAAGCGGCTTCGAGCCTTTGCTACTGCTAAACGCATCGGCCCGCTTTTGGTTGCCGCTTCGGCCTAAACATAGTCTGCGTCGGTCGCAACTTTCAATAGCTAGTGTCGCTTGGCTTTCTTCTTGCTTTTCTTGCCCGCTTTCTTCGCCTCCTGCTTGACCTGCTTGACCTCTTTTTTCGCGGCCTTCGACGCCTTCCCGGCCTTGGGTGCCAGTGTCTTGGCCATGCCCGCTCCGTCGCCCCGCAAAACCGTGGAGGAAAGACGCGAGAGCGGCAAACTGAGCAAGGCCCAGGCCGGAGGCGTCATGGTTGCGAGGCCGCGCGCATCCGATTCATCGATCTGCGCCGCGGCGAAGCGCTGCGCCGCCCTGCTCGCGCGCGCTTTCAGCCGGAAGCCAGGCCGGTCCATCACCGCGATCGGCACCAGGCTGAACAGCTCCGCCCAGTCTCGCCAGCGATGGAATGAGGCGAGATTGTCGGCGCCCATCAGCCAGACGAAATTGACCGAAGGCAGACGCCGCTTGAGGAACCGGAGCGTGTTGATCGTATAGACCGTCCCGCGCGCGCCCTCGAAGTCGGTGACGACAATTCTCGGGTGACGCGCGAGCTTCCGCGCAGCATCGGTCCGCGTGGCAAGGTCCGGCGCACTTGATGTGTGTTTGAGCGGATTGCCGGGGCTCACCAGCCACCAGACCTGATCAAGCCCGAGCCGCTTCATGGCCATGAGGCTGATCTGCCGGTGGGCGGCGTGGGCCGGATTGAACGAGCCGCCGAGCAGCCCGATGCGCATGCCGGCGGCCGCCATCGGCAGTTTGAAATGCTCGGCGGGGCTCGCACCCTTAAGCATGCGGCATTTCCGTTCGAACCATACCTCCCCCTTGCGGGGAGGTCCGGCGACGCCTGTTGGCGTCTCTGGGGTGGGGGCTGATTTCAGGAGAAGCTTCAGGTTTATTCATTCGCAATCACCCCACCCGGTCGCCAAAGCTTGGCTTTGGCGCCCACCCTCCCCATCCAGGGGAGGGATGATCAAGGACGGATCTGGCCGGAGCCATGCACGACATATTTGAACGTCGTCAGCTGCTCCAATCCCACCGGCCCGCGGGCATGGAACCGCCCCGTGGCGATGCCGATCTCGGCTCCCATGCCGAACTCGCCGCCATCGGCGAATTGCGTCGAGGCGTTATGCAGCACGATGGCGCTGTCGACGCGGGCGAGGAAGCGCTCCGCCGCAACCTTGTCGTCGGTGACGATGGCCTCGGTGTGCTGCGAGCCGTAGCGGGCGATATGCTGGACCGCCTCATCCAGTCCACCGACAACCTTCACCGCAACGATGGCGTCGAGATATTCCTTCGACCAATCTTCTTCGCTCGCAGGCTTGACGCGCGCATCGGCTCTTTGCGTCTCCTCGTCGCCACGCACCTCGCAGCCTGCGTCGATCAGCATCGCCACCAGCGGCTGCAACTCCGTGGGCGCGGCGGCGCGATCGACGAGCAGCGTCTCCGCCGCCCCGCACACGCCGGTCCGGCGCATCTTGGCGTTGAGCACGATCGCCTTCGCCATGTCGAGTGCGGCCGGCGCATGCACATAGACGTGGCAGACGCCTTCGAGATGCGCGAATACCGGCACCCTCGCCTCTTCCTGCACGCGCGCGACGAGGCTCTTGCCGCCGCGCGGCACGATCACGTCGATGGCGCCGTCAAGCCCGCCAAGCATGAAGCCGACGGCAGCGCGGTCGACGGTCGGCACAAGCTGGATTGCAGCTTGCGACAGGCCGATCTCGGCGAGACCTTCGGTGAGCGAATTACAGATCACGAGCGAAGTGAGGAAGCTCTCAGAGCCGCTCCGCAGAATAACGGCGTTGCCCGATTTTAGGCAGAGACCGCCGGCGTCCGCGGTGACATTCGGCCTTGACTCATAGACGATGCCGATCACGCCGAGCGGCACGCGCTGGCGCGAGATGTGCAAGCCGTTCGGCCGCGTCCAGGACGCGATCACCTGTCCCACCGGATCCGGAAGCGCCGCGATCTCGCGCAAGCCCCGCGCCATCGCCGCCACGCGCGCCGGGTTCAGCATCAGCCGGTCGATGAAGGCCTCGTCGCGGCCCTTGCCGCGCGCCGCCTCGATGTCGTTGCGGTTGGCTTCGAGCACCGCCTCGGCGCGGGCTTCAAGCCTCGCGGCCATGGCCTCGAGCGCCGCGTTCTTCTGCGCCGTGGAAGCGAGTGCGAGTTCGCGCGCCGCCTCGCGCGCGAGACGCCCCATATAGAGCATCATTGGCTCGATGCTCGTCTGCGAGTCTTCAGCGAAGATGGACATGTAACGCCTCAACCCTTCCGGTGCAGCACCATGTCGTCCCGGTGGATCAGTTCAGGGCGTCCACGGTAGCCGAGAATGTTTTCGATTTCACTGCTCTTACGGCCGATGATGGCCTTGGCGTCGGTGTGATCGTAGGCCGCGAGCCCACGCCCGATCTCGGCGCCGTCGCCAGTCCTGATGACCACGGCATCGCCGCGCTCGAATGAGCCCTCGACCCGCGTGACACCGGCCGGCAACAGGCTCTTGCCGCCCGCAAGCGCATCCGCCGCGCCGCGGTCGAGGACGACGGAACCCTTCGGCTCGAGCGTGCTCACGATCCAACGCTTGCGCGCGGCGACGGGATCGGAGCGGGCCAGGAACCAGGTGCTTGGGCCTCCAGCGGCGAGGGCGGCGAGGGGATTGAGCACCTTGCCGCTGGCGATCGCCATATGGGTGCCACCGGCGAGAGCCAGCTTCGCCGCTTCGATCTTGGTCACCATGCCGCCTCGCGACAGTTCCGAGCCGACGTCGCCGGCCATGGCCTCGATCTCCGGCGTGATGTCGTGGACTTCGTCCAACCGTTTGGCATCGGAACTCGATCCGGGCGGCCCGGTGTAGAAGCCGTCCACATCGGAGAGCAGCACCAGGCAATCGGCGCTCCTCATCGAGGCCACGCGTGCGGCGAGCCGGTCATTGTCGCCATAGCGGATCTCGCTCGTGGCCACGGTGTCGTTCTCGTTCACCACCGGCACCGCGCCGAGCTTGAGCAGGGTCGTGATCGTGCTCCGCGCATTCAGATAGCGCCGGCGCTCTTCCGTGTCGCCGAGCGTGAGCAGAATTTGCGCCGCGACGATGCCCTGCGCGCGGAACGCATCCTCATAGGCATGCGCCAGATCGATCTGCCCCACCGCGGCCGCGGCCTGACTGTCCTCGAGCTTGAGCGCGCCTTTGGGCAGCTTGAGCACGTTGCGGCCGAGGGCGATGGCGCCGGAGGAGACGACGATGACCTCCTTGCCGCC
>JBAUEK010000069.1:0-2256 GCA_049678565.1 Methyloceanibacter sp.
GCACCGGCTCCGGCGCGCCCTCCATCACCGCTTGCGCCACCTCCATGGTCTTGTCGACCTCCTCCTCCGGCGCCTCGAACACCAGCTCGTCATGCACCTGGAGCAGCATCCGCGCCGAGAGCCCGGCCGCGGCAAGCGCCGGCACCATACGGATCATGGCGCGGCGGATGATGTCGGCGGCGCTCCCCTGGATCGGGGCGTTGATGGCGGCGCGCTCGAAATTGCCGCGCAAGCTCGGATTCTTGATGTTGATCTCGGGGTAGTGGACCTTCCGCCCGAACAGGGTGGTCACATAGCCCTGGCGGCGGGCCTCGGCCTTGGTCGCCTCCATATAGTCGCGGATGCCGGGGAAGCGCTCGAAATAGGTCTTGATATAGGCGGCGGCCTCGCCGCGTGAGATGCCGAGCTGGGCCGCGAGACCGACGGCCGAGATACCGTAGACGATGCCGAAATTGATGGCCTTGGCCCGCCGCCTGACGCCGGGGTCCATGCCCTCGATCGCCACGCCGAACATCTCGCTCGCGGTCATGGCGTGAATGTCGAGACCGTCGGCGAAGGCCTGGCGCAAGGTCGGCGTGTCGGCCATGTGCGCCAGCACGCGGAGCTCAATCTGGCTGTAATCGGCCGAGATCAGCTTCTTGCCCTTGTCGGTGACGAAGGCCTTGCGAATGGCGCGGCCCTCTTGCGTGCGCACCGGGATGTTCTGGAGATTGGGCTCGAGCGACGACAGCCGCCCGGTGGTGGTGGCGGCCAGCGCATAGGAGGTGTGCACGCGCCCCGTCTCGGGATGAATGTAGGTCGGCAGCGCGTCGGTATAGGTGCTTTTCAGCTTGGCCAGCAGCCGCCATTCAAGCACCTTCGCCGGTAGCTCGTGGCCGGCCACGACCAACTCCTCCAGCGCAGCCGCATCGGTGCTCCAGGCGCCGGTCTTGGTGCGCCTGCCGCCGGGGAGGCTCATCTTGTCGAACAGGATCTCGCCGAGCTGCTTGGGCGAGCCTATATTGAAATCCTCGCCCGCAAGCTCCTTGATCTCGTCCTCCAGGCGCGCCAGCGTCTGGGCGAATTTTCCCGACAGCATGGCGAGCGCGGCGCGCTCGACCTTGACCCCGCTCCGCTCCATCGCCGCGAGCACCGGCGCGATCGGGCGCTCCAAGGTCTCGTACACGGTGTCGACATGCTCCGCGATCAGCCGTGGCTTGAGCACGAGCCAGAGGCGCAAGCCGATATCCGCCTCTTCGCCGGCATACTCGGTGGCGCGATCGACGGAGACGCGGTCGAGGCCCACCGCGGCGCGGCCAGTGCCCAGAACCTCCTTCGGCGTCAGGCAGGTATGACCGAGCAGGCTGGCCGCGAGCTGATCGGGGAGGTGGTCGGCGCGGCCCGCGTCGAGGGCGTAGGACATGAGGCAGGGATCGTCGATCGGCTGGAGCTCGATGCCGTGGCGGGCCAGCACGATCATGTCGAATTTGGCGTTCTGCGCGATCTTGAGCACGGACAAATCCTCAAGCAGCGGCTTGAGCAAATCGAGCGCGGCGCGCATCGGCATTTGCGGGACCCGGTCGCCGCCGCCAAGGTCGAGCTCGTCGCTGGCGCGATGGCCGAGGGGGACATAGGCGGCGCTGCCGGGGCGAAGCGCCAGCGCCACGCCGACCAGATCACCCTGCATCGGGTCGGACGAACTGAGCTTGGCCCTGAGCGCGACATAGCCCTGGCCGCGCGCCGTCGCCAGCAATTCGGCCAGGCGGCCGATGTCGAGCACCGTCTCGTAATTGCTGCGGTCGAAGGGGATGCTGGCGAGCAGGCTCGCCCGTTCCATCGCCAGCTGCGCCGGCGAGCCTTCGCTCAATCCCTGCCGCGCGCTTGCCGGCGCGTCGCCGGGGAGGGCGCGCCGCAGCGGATGATCGTAATCGGATTTCTTGGCCCGCGCCGGCGTCTTCGACGCCGCGCTTTGTTCGCCTTCGGCGAGTTCGGCTCCCAAGCCCTCGGCGAAGCGCCGGAGCAGCGTGCTGAATTCGAGCTTGCGCATAAAGCCGAGCAGAACCGGAGGGTCAGGCTGGCGCACCATCGTCGCCTCAAGCGTGACCTCCAACGGAACCTGGCCGTCGAGCGTCACCAGGGTGCGGGATAGCCGCGCCTGATCGGCGAATTCGATCAGGCTCTCGCGCCGCTTCGGCTGCTTGATCTCGCCGGCGCGCTGAAGCAGCGTGTCGAGATCGCCATATTCACTGATGAGCAGCGCCGCGGTCTTCACCCCGA
>JBAUEK010000070.1:0-15657 GCA_049678565.1 Methyloceanibacter sp.
TCCGCGACGGGCGCCATGGCGAGGGGGAGTGAGGCTCAGCTTCCCAAAGGCGGGGCAAGCTGCTAAAGGAAGCCGCCAACCGGCTGGATAGAAAAACAAGCTCCCGCCCGTCGATGAGGTTGGCCGATGCCCCAGGGGCAGTCTCAAGACAAGACCAAATTTTCCAACAATGGCGAGGTCGGGCTGACCTTCGACGACGTTCTCATCAGGCCCGCCGCTTCCGATGTGATGCCGAGCGCGGTCGATATCGGCTCGCGCGTCACCCGCACCATCCAAGTGCACATCCCGATTCTGTCCTCGGCCATGGATACGGTCACCGAAGCCAATCTGGCCATCGCCATGGCGCAGGCCGGGGGAATTGGAGTGGTTCACCGCAATCTCCCGCCCGAGGCCCAAGCGGCGCAAGTGGCGCAAGTGAAGAAGTTCGAGTCCGGCATGGTGGTGAACCCGGTGACCACCAGCCCCAAGGCGACGCTTGCCGACGCCTTGAAGCTGATGGTCGATCACCGCATCTCGGGCATTCCCGTGGTCGAGCCCGGACGGAACGGCGAACGCGACGGCAGGCTCGTCGGCATCCTCACCAATCGCGACGTCCGCTTCGCCACCAATCCGGGCCAGCCGATCCACGAGCTGATGACCAAAGAGGGGCTGATCACGGTCAAAGAGAATGTCGGCATGGAGGAAGCCAAGCGCCTTCTCCACACGCACCGGATCGAGAAGCTTCTCGTCGTCGACGACGACTATCACTGCATCGGCCTGATCACGGTGAAGGACATCGAGAAGGCGAGGTTGAACCCCAATGCCTGCAAGGACGAGCAGGGGCGCTTGCGCGTCGCCGCGGCCACGGGTGTCGGCGACGATGGCTTTGCCCGCACGGAACGGCTGATTGACGCCGGCGCCGATCTGATCGTGGTCGATACCGCCCACGGCCATCAGGCCCGCGTGCTCGAAGCCATCGGCCGGATCAAGCGGCAATCGAACGCGGTCCAGGTCATCGCCGGCAATGTGGCCACGCGCGAGGGCACCATGGCCCTGATCGATGCCGGTGCCGATGCGGTCAAGGTCGGCATCGGCCCAGGCTCGATCTGCACCACTCGCATCGTGGCCGGCGTCGGCGTGCCGCAGCTCACGGCGCTGCTCGAGGCGGTGGAGGTGGCGAAGAAGCACGACGTGCCGGTGATCTCGGACGGCGGCATCAAATATTCCGGCGACTTGGCCAAGGCGCTTGCCGCCGGCGCCGACTGCGTGATGATCGGCTCCCTCCTTGCGGGCACCGATGAGAGCCCGGGCGAGGTCTATCTCTATCAGGGCCGTTCCTATAAATCCTATCGCGGCATGGGCGCTGTCGGCGCCATGGCGCGGGGCTCGGCCGACCGCTATTTCCAGCAGGACATCAAGGACACGCTGAAGCTCGTGCCGGAAGGGGTGGAGGGCCAGGTGCCCTATAAGGGGCCGCTGGCGAGCGTGCTGCACCAGCTGACCGGAGGCTTGCGCGCCTCGATGGGCTATACCGGCGCCCGTAATCTTCCCGAATTCGCCGAACGCGCCGAATTCATCCGCATCTCGCCGGCCGCGCTTCGCGAGAGTCACGTGCATGACGTGACCATCACGCGGGAATCGCCGAACTATCCGCGGGAAACGTAGCGGCGCTTAGGCGCCCGCTTACTCCACCCCGAGCTTTTTGATCTCATCGATGATGCCCGGCTCCAGCTTCACGGCCAAGGCGATGTCGGCGCTGCCGTCGGTGGCCTTGCCTTTGCGGCTCTTGACCAAGCCGCGGCCGACGAGGGCCGAGGCATTGTTCTCCTGCAGCTTGAGAGCCGCGGTGAAGTCTTCCATGGCTCGATCGAGGTCGTTCTGGAGCACATAGATCCAGCCGCGATCGATGTAGTTCTTGGCCAAATCCGGCTCCAGCTTGATCACCGTGCTGTAATCGGCGGAGGCCTTGTCGTAGTCCTTCTTCTGCCGGTAGAGATCGGCACGCTTGGAATAGCCTGGCGTCGACTTGGGATCGAGCTTGACCTTCTGGTCGAGGTCGCGGATGGCGCTGTCGAAATCACCCTGATCGCTGGAGATCAGCCCCCGCAGCATGTAGAAATCGCCGCGGACCGCGTCGAGACGAATGGCCTCGTCCACGTCCTTGGTGGCATTGGCGAAATCCTTCTTGGCCCGATAGGCCGCGGCGCGCATGAAATAGAGATTGGGCTCTTTGGGGTCGAGACGCACCGCCTCGTCCATCTCGGCCACGGCGCCAGCGTAATCGCGCGTCGCCGACAGGCCGATGGCCCGGTTGCCATGCGCGGCGACGACACGGTCGGTGTCGGTGGAACCGGAGTTGATGAAGGCGGTGCAGGCGTCCAGCACCTCCTGGATCGAGCCGTTGCCGGTGAAGCAGGGATTTACTTCGGTACTCCCGGCGGTCGTCTTGCCATGCGGCGTGGCGGGTTCGACCGGCTCTAGAATCGGAGCCTTCGCCGATTCGGCCGGAGCATCGGCGTCCTCGGCGGAAAGGGGGATGGCCGAGGCCGACAGAACGGCCAGCGTGCCGACCAGAACAGCGGCGCGCGAGACCAGGGCTGAACGCTTGAACAGATGCATTAATTCCTCCACTGCCTTTGAAAGCTTGTTTTGTCCTCCTTAAAGCCACGCAAGCGACCCGCGTCAACTGAACATCCATTCATGAAGTGAACGGCGCCGAAGTAAGGGTATAAGGGCGCCTGAGGCCGCCAGCGCTGGCCGACCCTTCACCCAGGCCCATGGGAGGCTTCCATGTCGATGCAGGCCATGTTGATGCCGGTGTTTGCGCAAGTGGCGCTCACCTTCGTGCTTCTGTTCTGGATGCAAATCCTGCGCTTGCGGGCGGTGCGGCTCGGCCGGGTTCCGGCCCACTCGGTGGCGCTGCGGGAGCCGAACTGGCCCGCCCGGGTCGTCCAGATCGCCAACGCCTTCCATAACCAGCTCGAGACGCCGCTCCTCTTCTATGTGCTCATCCTGCTGTCGCTGCTGACCCAAACCGCCGATTCCATCCTCTTCGTCCTCAGCTGGCTGTTCGTCATATCGCGCTTCGCGCACGCCTACGTCCACGTCACCTCCAACCGCATTGCCCACCGGTCTCCAATTTTTCTGGTCGGCGCCATCGGCCTTGCCCTGATGTGGATCATCGTTGCCGCCCGCCTCACCATCGCGTCGAGCGGATGACGCCGGGAGCGAGGGCGAGCGCCGCGATCGAGATCCTCACCGAGATCGAGGCGCGCAAGCGCCCGGCGGCCGACGCCTTGAAGGATTGGGGGCTCTCGCACCGGTTTGCCGGCTCGGGCGACCGGGCGGCCATCGGCAATCTGGTCTTCGACGCGCTCCGCACCCGCGCCTCGACCGCCTTCGTCATGGGCGAGGACAGTCCCCGCGCGCTCGCGCTCCGCACGCTCGCTTCGAGCTGGGGGCTAGGCCCGGACGGCGTGGCCGCTTTGGCCGATGGCGGCCGCTTTGCGCCCGAGCCTCTGACACCGGCAGAGCTTGAAGGGCTCAAGCGCGAGATCGCGCCGGACGCGCCGGCCCATATCCGGGGCGATTATCCCGAATGGCTCGCGCCCCTGTTCGAGCGAGGCTTCGGCCACGGCGCGGCGGCGGAGGGGGCGGCGCTGGCGACACGGGCGCCGGTCGATCTCAGGGTGAATGGTTTAAAGGCGACGCGGGAGAAGGTTCTGAACCGGCTTCGCCGGTTCGAGGCCGAGCCCACGGCTTATTCGCCCCTCGGCGTTCGCATCGCCGCGGGGTCAGGGCCCAGTCGCAGCCCCCATGTCGAGGCGGAGCCAGGCCACGGCAAAGGTTGGTACGAGGTGCAGGATTTGGGGTCCCAGCTCGCGACCCTGCTCGCCGGGGCCCAGCCGAAAGAGCAAGTTCTCGACCTTTGCGCCGGTGCCGGCGGCAAGACCCTGGGGCTTGCGGCCGCCATGGCGAATACCGGTCAGCTCTACGCCTATGATTCCGACCGGATGCGGCTTCGGCCGATCTTCGAGCGCCTGAAGCGGGCCGGCGCCCGCAATGTCCAGGTGCTCCAGGCCGGAGACGCGGAGGCGCTGGCGCAGCTCGAGGGTCGGATGGACCGCGTCATCGTCGATGCGCCTTGCACCGGGTCGGGCGTGTGGCGGCGGCGGCCTGACGCCAAATGGCGGCTGGGCCCACAGATGCTCGAGGCGAGGCTCGCCGAGCAGCAGGCCGTGCTCGACCTGGCGGCGCCTCTGGTGAAGCCGGGAGGCCGGCTCGTCTATATCACCTGCTCGGTCTTGCCGTCGGAGAACCGCGACCGAATCGATGCCTTCATCGCCCGCTTTCCCGAGTTCAAGCTCGCGCCCTGGCGTCAGCTCTGGGACGCGGCGTTGCCGGAGGCGTCGCCGCCACCCTCCGCCGACGGCTCGGCCGAGACGCTGCTGATGACACCCCTAAGCCACGGCACCGACGGGTTCTTCGTGGCGGCGCTGGAACGGTCTGGCTGAGCGCGCGGCGGCCTCTCCCGGGTGCGCTCGCGACCGCCGGCAAAAAAAATCGGCGGCGCCACCATTAGCACTTGAAATTGACATTAAGCTCGATGAAATGACTCCGCGCTTTTGACGGACGAGAGTCGGCGGTTGGCGCCACCATCGATCCCTCGAAAGCTTGGAGGGGAAGCATTTCCCATGAGCTTGCTACGTAGTGAGGCTGAAGAGCCTCCCAGTCGCCCGCAGGCGGCACATCAACTTCTTCCCAACCCACATCATCCCCTCAACCTTCTCTCCCCCGCGACGGTACAAAGTCTCGGCGTTCTGACGGCGCGCGCAGAGCGCTTCCCCGTCGGACCCCAGACACGCGCCTTCCGCAAGCGCTACTTTCCCGAGATCGACCCGGCCCAATGGAACGACTGGCGCTGGCAGGCCCGGGCGCGCATCCGCACCCTGGCCGAGCTTGAGCGCATCTTCGTGCTGTCGGATGACGAGCGCGACGCGGTCGCGCGCCACCAGGGCTCATTGCCGCTCGGCATCACGCCTTATTATGCCAGCCTGATGAGCCGCGAGGATTCGTTCGAGCCGCTCCGGCGCACGCATATCCCGGTCGGCACCGAATATCTGAAGGCGCCGGGCGAGGCGGACGATCCGCTGGGTGAAGACGGCCACACCGCGGTGCCGGGTCTGGTGCACCGCTACCCCGACCGCGTGCTGTTCCTGGCAACGGGATTCTGCTCGACCTATTGCCGCTACTGCACCCGCTCGCGCATGGTGGGCGAGCCTGGGGGCGACTATTCCTTCAGCCGCCCGCAATGGGAAGATGCACTCGACTATATCGCCGACCATGCGGAAATCCGTGACGTCCTGATCTCTGGCGGCGATCCGCTGACGCTCTCCGACGAGCGGCTCGACTATCTGCTCGGGCGGCTTCGGGCCATCAAACATGTCGAGTTCGTAAGGCTTGGCACCAAGGTGCCGGTGGTGCTGCCGCAGCGGGTCACGCGCTCCTTGACCCGGGTCCTCAAGAAGCATCATCCGCTATGGATGAGCCTCCACTTCACCCACCCCGCCGAGCTGACGCCGGAGGTTTCGGAGGCTTGCGCGAGGCTCGCCGATGCCGGCATTCCGCTCGGGAGCCAGACGGTGCTGCTCAAGGACATCAACGACAGCGTCGACACGCTGAAGAGCCTCTATCACGGGCTCCTGATGCGGCGCGTGCGGCCTTATTATCTCTACCAATGCGACCCGATCTCCGGGTCGTCGCATTTCCGTACCTCCGTCGATAAGGGGCTCTTGATCATGCAAGGCCTGCGCGGCCATACCACCGGCTATGCGGTGCCGACCTATGTCATCGACGCGCCGGGCGGTGGCGGCAAAATCCCGCTGCTGCCGGACTATGTGGAAGGCCGCGATGGCGACGATCTGATCTTGCGCAATTTCGAGGGCAAGACCTATCGCTACACCGACCCGGAGGGCACCGTCGGCACCGATCGGGCCCCCCGCGGCGAAAGCCTGTGATGCGTATCGGCCTCGTCTACGACCTCAGGGACGATTATCGCGCCCTCGGCTTCTCCGAGGAGGAGATCGCCGAGTTCGACAATGTCGACACCATCGACCAGCTCGCCGGTGCCTTGCAGGCGCTTGGCTGCGAGGTCGAGCGGGTTGGCCGTGGCCAGGCGCTGGCGGCGCGGCTGGTCGCGGGGACGCGCTTCGATCTCGTGTTCTCCATCGCCGAAGGGGTGAAGGGCCGGTCGCGGGAGGCGCAGGTGCCGGCGCTGTGCGAGCTATTCGACCAGCCCTATCTGTTCTCGGACCCGCTCAGCTCGGCCGCGTGCCATGACAAGGCCGTGGCCAAACGGCTGGTCCGCGATGCCGGCGTGCCGACGACCGCTTTCGCGGTGGCGCATGCGGATGCGGGGGAGCTGCGCGGCTGGGATCGATACCCGGCCTTCGTCAAGCCGTTGGCCGAAGGCACCGGCAAGGGCTGCGAGGCGGCTTCCCTGGTGCGCGATGCTCAGGAGCTTGCCGGCGCGGCGACCACGCTCATTGCCCGCTACGGCCAGCCGGTGCTGGTCGAGCCTTATCTTCCGGGGCGGGAGTTCACCATCGGCATCGTCGGCAATGGCAGCGATGCGAGCGTGATCGGGGTGTGCGAGATCCTGCTGAAGGAGCAGGCCGAAGCCAATGTCTATTCGCTCCACAACAAGGAGCTGTGCGAGGACCTGGTCATCTACGCCCGCGCCGACGATGCCGAAGCGCGCCTTGCCGGCGAGTGGGCGCTCTCCGCTTACCACGCGCTTGAGTGCCGCGACGCGGCCCGCATCGACTTCAGGTCGGATGAAGCGGGCGAGCCCTATTTCCTCGAAGCCAACCCGCTTGCCGGACTTCACCCGCAGCATTCCGATCTTCCCATTCTCGCCGCGCAGAACGGCATTACCTTTGTCGAGCTGATCGGCAAGATCCTCGATGCCGGGCTGGCGCGCTACGGTCTGGTTCGGCCGGCCATGGAGCCGCGGCGGAGACGCGCCTGATGGCCCTGAAGCCTCATGGCTTCATTCCCGTCGTGCACGCGGCGACCAAGGAACGTCCCGACGAGATCGACACGCTGGTGGCGGCTGAAGCCGTGGCTGGGGCGCTGGCCGAGCTCGGCTTCGCCACGGACATCGTGGCTGTCGACCTCGATGTGACGGACTTCCTGGCGCTGAAGCGCCGCGATGCCATGCTCGTTTTCAACCTCGTGGACGCGGTGAGGGGAGATGGCAGGCTCGCGCCCGGCGTTCCTTCGCTGCTGGATGCGGCCGGGCTTCCCTATACCGGCGCCCGCTCCGGCGCCTGGCTCGAGACCCTGTCCAAATTGGCGACCAAGTCGAAGCTCGCGCGCGAAGGCCTGCCGACGCCGCCATGGTCGGTCGATGGCGGTGGGCTTGATCCGGACCGCCTCGTCATCGTCAAGCCGGTCTGGGAGCATGGCTCCTTGGGCCTCGACGACAGCTCCGTGGTCAAACCTGCGGGCGCCGCCCGCATCATCGCAGAACGAACCGCGCGCTTCGACACCGAGCATTTCGCCGAAGCCTTTGTCGACGGGCGCGAGTTCAATCTGGCGCTGCTTGAAGGCCGTCATGGCGCGCGCGTGCTGCCGATGGCCGAGATCGTGTTCGAAGACTGGGCCGAGGGGCGCCCGCGCATCGTCGGCTATGACGCCAAATGGACGCCTGATAGCGAGGCCTATACCGGCACGCCGCGGCGCTTCGGGGTTGAGCGGGAGGAGCCCGCACTCGCCGCGAGGCTCAAGCAGCTCGCGCTCGCCTGTTGGGATCTGTTCGGGCTTGCCGGCTATGCCCGGGTCGATTTCCGCGTCGACGCCGCGGGCCAAGCTTGGGTTCTGGAAGTGAACGTCAATCCCTGCCTCAGCCCCGATGCGGGGTTTGCCGCCGCCGCGCGCGAAGCCGGACTGTCTTATCCCGAACTGATCGGCCAAATCGTCGACGCCGCGCCGCGAGCCTTGAAAGCCACGGCCTGACATGTTGCGCATCCGAAAAGTCGCTGACGCGACCACGGCGCCGAACCGCGCCGCGATCGAGGCGGCGCAGAAGATCATGCGCGAGCAGTTTCCGCTGATCCCGGACGCCGACATCGCCAAGATGTCGGACCAGCTCTCCAATCCGTTGAAGCATCGCTTCGTCTCGCGCCTGTTCGTGGCCGAGAATGCGCGGGACCAGACCCTCGGTGTGGCGCTTCTGCTTTACGCGCCTGACATCGGCTTCTCCTATCTGGAGATCATCTCGACCGCGCTCGGCCGCACGGGCAGGGGCATCGGCGCCACGCTGTATGAGCGGGTGCGCGAGGAGGCGCGCGCGCTGGGCACGCAAATCTATTTCGAATGCCTGCCGGACGATCCGGCGCTCAGCCCCAATCAAGAGATCAGGGCAAGCAATGCGAGCCGCCTCAAATTCTATGAGCGTTACGGTGCCCGGCCGATCGCCAACACCGCCTATGAGACGCCGGTGCAGCCGGGGCAGACCGACCCGCCTTACCTCGTACTCGATCCGCTCGGCTCGACCGATCTCCCGAGCCGGGACGCCGTCAGGAAGATCGTGCGTGCCATCCTCGAGCGGAAATATGGACTGCCCGAGACCTATGTGAAGATGGTGGTGGACTCGATCAAGGACGATCCGGTCCGGTTGCGCGAGCCACGCTACACCAAGCCCACCGCGGCGCTGAAGGGCGTGGTCAGGGCGAGCACCGAACCGCGCATCGCGCTCCTGGTGAATGACGACCACACCATTCACCACGTGCAGGAGCGAGGTTACGTCGAGGCGCCGGTGCGCATCCGCTCGATCATGGCCGAGCTCACCCCCTCGGGCCTGTTCGAGCGGCTGCCGACGAAGCGCTTTTCCGACCGCCATATCCGCGCCGTGCATGACGGCAGGCTCGTCGATTACATTCGCAAGGCCTGCCTCATGGCCGGCCCCAAGAAGTCCATCTACCCCTACGTGTTCCCGATGCGGAACGCGGCGCGGCCGCCGAAGGATGAGACGGTGCTGGCCGGCTATTACTGCATCGACACCTTCACCCCGCTCAATCTCAACGCCTATCTCGCCGCCCGCTCGGCCGTGGATTGCGCGCTGACCGCGGCGGAAAAGGTGCTCGAAGGCTCGGACCTGGCCTATGCGCTGGTAAGGCCGCCGGGACATCACGCCGAGACCCGCAATTTCGGCGGCTTCTGCTATTTCAACAACGCCGCGATCGCCGCGAATTTGCTCTCGCGCTATGGGCGCGTCGCCATCCTCGACATCGACTATCACCATGGCAATGGCCAACAGGAGATCTTCTACGCGCGCTCGGACGTGCTCACGGTCTCCATTCACGGCCATCCGAGCTTCGCCTATCCCTATTTCACCGGATTCCGCGACGAGACCGGGATCGGCCCGGGCGCGGGCTTCAACCTGAACATTCCGCTGGCCGAGCACATCACGCCGGAGCAGCACCGCAACGCCGTGGCGGAGTCGTTACGGCGCATCAGGCGCTTCAGTCCGGCCTTTCTCGTGCTGTCGCTCGGCTTCGACACCGCGCGCGGCGATCCGACCGGCACGTGGTCCAACCGGGCCCGCGACTTCGAGCAGCTCGGGCGCATGATCGGCGAGCAGGGCTACTCGACCCTGGTGGTGCAGGAAGGCGGCTACCGCGTGCGCACGCTCGGCATCAACGCCCGCAATTTCTTCGTCGGCCTCGTCGCCGGTCACTCGGCCGCGCGCAAGATGGTGCCATCGCTTGCGCTCGGGGCGCCGCCGCGGTTGCCCTCGCGCGACGCGCTCGAATGGCGCAGCGCGGCGATGGCCGACGATGTCGGGCGGGTGCGCGCGCTCGTCACCGCGACCGGCTTCTTCAACGCGGCCGAGGTCGAGATCGCGGGCGAGCTTGTGACCGAGCGCCTGGCCAAGGGCCTACGCTCCGGCTACCATTTCGTGCTGGCCGAGCGCGGCAGCGGCCTCGTGGCCTATGGCTGTTACGGGCCGATCGGGGGGACGCAAGGGTCGTTCGATCTGTACTGGATTGCCGTTGCGCCGGAGGAGCAGAGGAAGGGTTTAGGCCCCCAGGTCTTCGCCCGCGCCGAGGCCGCCATGCGCAAGGCCGGGGCCAAGCGGATCTATGTCGATACCTCCTCCTCCGACCGCTATGCGCCCACGCGCGGCTTCTATCAGCGCATGGGCTTTCAGGAGGATGCGCAGCTGCCAGACTTCTACGGCCCCGGCGACGGCAAAATCATCTACGTGAAGGAGGTCGCCGGTTTGGGCCAGCCACAGCCGCGCCATCCCGGCGAAAGCCGGGATCCAGAACCGAAGCCTACGAGCTAGTGTCGCTGGATTCCGGCTTGCGCCGGAATGACACCGTCAGACGGGGACCGCTTCGATCAGCGTCAGTCCCAAGCTCGTGGTTACGACGCGCGAGACCGACAGCCCTGCCTGGGACAGCAGCGCCTCGAATGCCGCCAGGCTGCGCACCCGGCCGCCGGTGACGACCATCATGTGCAGGTCGAGCATTACCGCCGCATCGTCCGCTGCCGCCTGCTCGGGCAGCAGAGCCTCGATGATGACGAGCCTGGCCTGCGGCTTCATGGCCTCCCGGCAGCTCTCCAGAATGGTGCGGGCGGCGGCATCGTCCCAATGCTGGAGCACGGCCTTCAACAGATAGAGGTCAGCCTCGACCGGCACCTCGGCCAGGAAGTCGCCCCCGACCAGGGTCACGCGCTCGGCCACGCCATGCGACCGCAGAAATTTCTTGGCGCCGATCAGCGTCTCGGGCAGGTCGAACAGGATGCCGCTGATGCCGGGATGGGCCTGCAGGAGTGCGGCGAGCAGGCCGCCTCGGCCGCCGCCCACATCGGCGACCGTCCCCACCCCGGTCAGGTCCAACGCCTCGACGATGGCTCCCCCTTGAGCGAAGGTCTCGCCCGCGAGATAGGCGGCGAAGCCATCGCCGGCACCGAAGTTCTCGTTTCGCCACGCCCACACATCGGTGCCGAAGACGTGCTCGAAGGCGGGCGCGCCGGTTTGCAGGCTGTGCGGGAGGTTGGCCCAGGGCCCCCAATATTGCTCGGTCACGATGGCGACCTTCTCAGCCAGACGGGAGGGCGAGCCCGATTGCAGTGCCTGTCCCAGACTGGTCAGGGTGAAACTGCCGGCGGGGCCCTCGGCGCAAAGGCCGAGGCTGGCAAGGCCGCGCAGGAAGCGGAAGAGATGCGGTGGCGACAGGCCCGTCTCCGCCGCCAACGCATCGGCGGTCCAGGCGCGCGTGCCCATCCTGTCAGGCAGGCCGAGCTTGACCGCGGCATAGGCCAGAGCCGAGACGTGATAGGCCTCGATCTGGCGCCGCAGCCAATCCTCGGCGGTCTCCTCTTCACCCCCGCTCATGAACAGTCCCGTCGCCCCGTCCTCAACATCAGCGTCACCCCGGCGTAAGCCGGGGTCCAGTCTTTCTTTCTCCGCAGCGCGGGGCTGGATTCCGGCGTCCGCCGGAATGACGACCGGCGGCGATGTCTCCTTTATCCCTCCCCCTGATGGGGAGGGTGGCGAGCTCGGCTTTGGCCGGGAACGCCGGGTGGGGTGAGCACTCGTCCCCCACCCCGACGCCGCCATAGCGTCGTCGGACCTCCCCACAAGGGGGGGAGGTATAAAAGTAGAGCGCTCCTTTGAGGGGGCTTTTCCACCGCACCGGGACATCCCATTGCCGACTCGGGCGCCATCCGGTAACCAGCGCCATGACGGAGCATCCCGACAAAGTCCTGATCGTCGATTTCGGCGCCCAATATACCCAGCTGATCGCGCGGCGGGTGCGGGAGGCCGGCGTCTATTCCGAGATCGTGCCCTTCGACAAGGCCGAGGCCGCGCTTTCGCCCGTGCTCCCCAAGGCGATTATCCTCTCCGGCGGCCCGGCATCCGTGCATGAGGCCGGCACCCCGCAAGCGCCGAAAGCCGTGCTCGAGGCCGGCGTGCCGGTGCTCGGCATCTGCTATGGCGAGCAGGCTATGGTGGCCGGGCTCGGCGGCCAGGTCGAGGCCGGGACCACGCGCGAATTCGGCCGCGCCGAGATCGAGATCGTCAGTGACACGCCGCTGTTCCAGGGCGTGTGGCCCCTCGGCGCGCGCGCGCCGGTGTGGATGAGCCATGGTGACCGCGTGACCAGACTGCCGCCCGGCTTCCGCGCCGTGGCGGTGTCCAAGGGCGCGCCATTCGCCGCCATCGCCGACGACGAGCGCAAGCTCTATGGCGTCCAGTTCCACCCTGAAGTGGTGCACACGCCCGACGGTGCCGCCCTCATCGCGAATTTCGTGCGGTCGATCGCAGGGTGTCCGGGCGATTGGAGCATGGCGCAGTTCCGCGACACCGAAATCGCGCGCATCAGGTCGCAGGTCAAAGGTGGCCGCGTCATTTGCGGGCTCTCGGGTGGGGTCGACTCCGCCGTCGCGGCGCTGCTGATCCACGAGGCCATCGGCGATCAGCTCACCTGCATCTTCGTCGATCATGGCCTCTTGCGCGAGAACGAGGCGCGCGAGGTGGTCGAGCTCTTCCGCGGGGCTTACAACATCCCGCTGGTCGCGGTCGATGCCGGCGCGCGTTTCCTCGCCGGGCTGAAGGGCGTGAGCGATCCCGAACAGAAGCGCAAGACCATCGGCCGCCTGTTCGTGGAGATTTTCGAGGAGGAGGCGGAGAAAGTGGGCTCCGTCGATTTCCTCGCCCAGGGTACGCTCTATCCCGACGTGATCGAGAGCGTCTCCTTCACCGGCGGCCCATCGGTGACCATCAAGTCGCACCACAATGTCGGTGGCTTGCCCGAGCGCATGCGGCTCAAGCTGATCGAGCCCTTGCGCGAGCTGTTCAAGGACGAGGCGCGCGCCCTTGGCCGTGAGCTTGGGCTGCCGCCGGCCTTCGTCAACCGTCACCCGTTTCCGGGGCCGGGACTCGCAATCCGCATTCCCGGCGAGGTAAGCGAGGACAAGCTCGCGATCCTGCGCCAGGCCGACGCCATCTATCTCGACGAGATCAGGAAGGCCGGGCTCTACGACACCATCTGGCAGGCCTTCGCCGTGCTGCTCCCGGTGCGCACCGTCGGCGTCATGGGCGACGCGCGCACCTACGATTTCGTCTGCGCGCTGCGCGCCGTCACTTCGACCGACGGCATGACCGCCGACTATTTCGATTTCTCCCACGATTTTCTCGGGGCCGCGGCGCGGCGCATCATCAACGAGGTGCGCGGCATCAACCGCGTGGTCTACGACATCACCTCAAAGCCCCCCGGCACCATCGAGTGGGAGTAGGTGAGCTTTGGGGGCATAGCGACAGGAGACTTGATCCGGTGCGGGTACTCTCTCTGCTTCTGACTGCCGTCAGCCTGGTCGTCGTCGCCGCCTTGCCGGGCTCGCTCCGATCCTTTGCCGCGGACCAGCCATCGGGCGTTCCAGCGTGGCTGCGGGCCCATGTCGGCGACGGCGACGGTCAAATCTCGCCAGTGGTGTTGCAGAGGGCGCGGGCGCTCTACCTGCAGAAGTTAAGCGAAGGCGCGGTCAACAATCCTTGCTACTTCGCCATGGACGCCACGCGCCCGGCCGGATTTGGGCGCCGGTTCTACGTCATCTGCGAGGCCGACCGGACGTTTCGCGCGACATCGTCGGGACACGGCAACGGCCGCAATCTGAAAGGCATCGCGAATTTCGCCAACGGAATTCGGTGCGCCAAGAACTTCAGCAATGCGGAGGATTCCAAGCTGACGACCGGCGGCGACTATGTGACGGCCGAGACCAGACCGTCGTTCAAAGGCTATTATCGCGTCTCGGGAAAGAGCGTGGCCTTGACACGCTCCTTCCTCCAGTTCGAAGGCGAAGGCGACACCGCCAACGCGCGAGCGCGCGCCATCGGCGGGCATCCGGCCGTGTTGTTGCGGGGCGTGTGTCTGCGCAAAGCTCCGGACAGCCCCTACGCGGACGACAAGGGTTACGTGCCGTTTGGAACGCTGGTGAATTATAGCGCCGGCCGCAGCAACGGCTGCACCAGCTGGACGCCGTCGGACTCGGCGAAAATCTTCGCGTTGGTGAAGGACGGGCCGACGACGCTCTACATCTATCCTGCATCGCGCGATATCGCGGCGATCGCGCAAGCGGTGAAGGCCGGCCGGTCGCCGTCGCGCGCCGGGCTCTATTGGAACGCCTCCTGCTTGAAGGAAATCGGCTCGCCGAGATTTTGGCCGAAGGAAACGCTCGAGCCGATCCTGGTTCAATACAAGAAGGATCATCCGGCACCGCCGCCGCGGCCGACGCCGATTTGCAAGGGGCAGTGAGATGTGTCTCAACGACGTGCGCGGCCTCAACCGCGTGGTCTAGGACATCACCTCCAAGCCCCCCGGTACATCGAGTTGGCGTAGGGCAACGTTTACCGCTCAATGCCGGCTTCTGGCCCAAAGCGGAGATCTGATCCGGCAGCTTGTGGCGCGATCAAGAAAAGACAAGCGAAATCAGCGCCTCAAGCAATCTCCGGTCGAGTGTTGGAGGGTAAGAAGGTCAGCAGTGCGGACCTTTGACGAAGCCCGGCGCATTGCCGCTAACGTGGCCAAGTTGCCCGAACTGTTGCATACTGAAGGCCCCAGAAGCCCATAGCACATGAGGAGAAGATCATGGTTGGAACCTTCATCAAATCCGCGGTTGCAGGGGCTCTTTTGCTTGGCATGGCCACGGCGGTTATGGCTGGCGAGTACGACAACATGTGCACATATGGCCTCTCCCAAGGCCAACAGGTGAAAACTGATTGCTCTGTCAGTGCGACGCTCCAAGGCAAAACATATTGTTTCTCGAGCAGCGATGCCATGGCCAGCTTCATGACGGATCATAAGGCCAATATGTCTAAGGCCAACGACTACTACAAATCGCTCCAAGGGTAAGGAGAAATCCTAACAACAGAGAGGCCCTCCGCTGATCGGCGGAGGGCTATTGGTGCGCCCGGCTTTACCGGGCAATCCAGCACCCCCGAGAGTTGCCTCGCTTACACTCCCACGGCCGCGGGTGGCCTTTTCGAGCCGCCCGCTCCGTTGCAAGTGCTACCGGGCCCTACTCACCTGCGTGACTGACCGTTTTCATGTCTTGGATCTGCTTGATGACCTGATCCAAATTGTAGCTTTCCGGGCTCTGCATCGGCGGGAACTCTACGTAGGTCTCGAGTTCCTTCAGCCACAGCGCTTGGCCGAGGGGCAGCATATTCCAGTCATACATGTAAGTGCTCATCCGCTGGATGAGATCGCGTAGCTCACGATCGATCTTCGGCCGCCCTGCCCTGTTTCTGGATTTCCAGCGCCAGAAAGCTTTGAAACCGGCGCGATGCCATCGAAGGATGGTCTCCGGCTGAACCACCTGAGCAGCACCCAGCAGGCTCGGCCAGAGCCGAGTCATCCACATCAGCAGCGCCCGGTCACTGCCGCGCAGCCGAAGACGAGGCGGGGCCCGCCGCAAAGCGATGCTGAGCTGATGACGGAGAAACAGGTTTTCGGCTTCAAGCCGCCAACGCGACTTAAGGGCACCTCGAACAATACCCGCTGGCCAGCCCCGCGCAAATCAGATTCGGTGATCCCGCACGATGAGGCAGGCGGGGACGGGTCATGGGGCAGATGGGGTTCTACGATCTCGACAAGCGGCTCG
>JBAUEK010000071.1:0-2993 GCA_049678565.1 Methyloceanibacter sp.
TTCTTCGGCAGCATCCTCGGCCGCTTCCTGCTGTTCATGTTCAGCTGGGCCCTGATCCACCATATGCTCGGCGGCATCCGCCATCTGATCTGGGACACCGGCCGGGGCTTGGACCTCGTCAGCATCGAAGTGTTCGCCTGGGGCACGATCATCGGCTCGACCGTGCTCACCGTGCTGTTGTGGCTGGCGGGCTTTTGGCTCAAGGGGGGCGCCTAGCCATGGCCACGCCTCTGGCCAAGGTGCGTGGGTCGGGCTCGGCCCGGCGCGGCACGGAGACCTTTTGGCGCCAGCGCGTGACCGCGATCGCCAATGTGCCGCTGGTGATGTTCCTGATCCTGTCGATCGTCAGCCATATCGGCGCCGATTACGGGACGGTCAGGGCATACCTCGCCCAGCCGCTCGTGGCGCTCGCCATGCTCGCGCTCGTGACCTCGGCCTCGATCCATATGCGCATCGGGCTGAAGGAGATCATCGAGGACTATGTGCAGGGCGAGGGGGCAAAAATCGCGGCGCTGCTGCTCGCCACCTTCTTCGCCGCGGGCATTGCCCTCGCCTCGACATTCGCGCTCGTGAAAATCAGTCTCGGAAACTAGCCGCCGATGCCTCAAGACGCCACGCCGCAAAATACCCCGCCCCACAACGCCGTCATGGTCAACGGCCGCACCTATCCGATCGTCGATCACAGTTTCGACGTGGTGGTGATCGGCGCCGGCGGCGCGGGCCTCCGTGCCGTGGTCGGCGCCAGCGAGGCCGGCTTGCGCACTGCCTGCATCAGCAAAGTGTTCCCCACCCGCTCACACACCGTGGCGGCGCAAGGCGGCATCGCCGCGGCGCTCGGCAATATGGGCGAGGACGATTGGCGCTGGCACATGTACGACACGGTGAAGGGGTCGGACTGGCTGGGCGACCAGGACGCCATCGAATATCTCTGCAAGAGCGCGCCGGAAGCCGTCTACGAGCTCGAGCATTGGGGCGTGCCCTTCTCGCGCACGGATGAGGGCAAGATCCTGCAGCGGGCCTTCGGCGGCATGACCACCAATTTCGGCAAGGGCCAGGCCTTGCGCACCTGCGCCGCCGCCGACCGCACCGGCCACGCCATGCTGCACACCATGTACGGCCAGGCGCTGCGGCATTCGGCCGAGTTCTTCATCGAATATTTCGCCATCGATCTGATCATGGACGACGAGGGAAGTTGCCGGGGTGTCATGGCCTTGTCCATGCAGGACGGCAGTCTGCACCGGTTTCGCGCTCACCAAGTGATTCTAGCGACCGGGGGCTATGGCCGAACCTATTTCTCCTGCACCTCCGCCCACATCTGCACCGGCGACGGCAACGCCATGGTGCTCCGCGCCGGCCTGCCGCTGCAGGACATGGAGTTCGTGCAGTTCCACCCGACCGGCGTCTATGGCGCCGGGGTGCTGATTACGGAGGGCGCGCGCGGCGAGGGCGGCTTCCTCACCAATTCGGAAGGCGAGCGTTTCATGGAGCGTTACGCGCCCTCGGCCAAGGATTTGGCCTCTCGCGACGTGGTCTCCCGCGCCATGACCATCGAGATCAGGGAAGGGCGCGGCACGGGTCCGGACAAGGACCACATGCATCTGCATCTGAGCCATCTCGACGAGGACATGCTGGCCGAGCGGCTCCCCGGCATCACCGAGTCCGCGCGCATTTTTGCCGGCGTCGATCTCACGCGCGCGCCGATCCCGGTGATCCCGACCGCGCATTACAATATGGGCGGCATCCCCACCAATCTGCATGGTGAGGTGGTCTGTCCGCGCGACGGCGACCCCGACGCGGTCGTGCCCGGCCTGTTTGCCGTGGGCGAGGCGGCCTGCGCCTCGGTGCACGGCGCGAACCGGCTCGGCTCGAACTCGCTGATCGATCTCGTCGTGTTCGGCCGCGCGGCGGCGGCGCGCTGTGCCGAGATCATCAAGGAGCAGGGGTCGATGCCGGAATTGCCGAAGGGCGCCGGGGAGGAGGCGATCGCGCGCCTCGACCGCTTCCGCACCGCCGACGGCGGCACGCCAACCGCGGCGCTGCGGCTCGAGATGCAGAAGACCATGCAGTCCGATTGCGCCGTGTTCCGCACCAAGGACGTGCTGGAGGAAGGCCTGCGCAAGATCATCGAGGTGTGGAAGCAAAGCGACGACATCAAGGTCAGCGACCGCTCGCTGATCTGGAACAGCGATCTGATCGAGACGCTCGAATTCGACAATCTCATCTCTCAGGCGGCGGTCACCGTGGCCGGCGCGCTGGCCCGGGAGGAGAGCCGCGGCGCGAATGCGCGCGAGGATTTCCCCAAGCGCGACGACGTCAATTGGATGAAGCACACTCTGTCCTGGGCCGATTATGCCAAGCGCATGGTCCGGCTCGGCTATCGCCCGGTGCACAGCTACACGCTCTCCAACGAGATCGCCTATATCGAGCCCAAGGAGCGGGTATATTGAGCCCGCTTGCACGAGGACCAGGGAGAGAATGCCTATGACCCGCTCGACCTTGCTTTTGCTGCTGACGGCTTCGGCCTTCACGTTCGCGTCAGGTCCGGCCTTCGCCTCGCCGGACGATCTGGCCACGATCGAACGCGAATGCGGCGTGCGCCTGAAGCTGCCCGCCGGCGGCTGCGCTTGCCTGCGCGAGCACGCAAGCAAGCTGAAGGACAGCCAGCAGGCCTTCATCGCCGCGGTGGTGACCAAGGACAAGCCGGCTCAGAAGGAATTCATGCAGAATCTTACGGTGGCTGAACTGACCGAGGCGGGCATGTTCATGACCACCACGCCGACGAAATGCGCCGGCGGCTGAGGCGACGCAATGGTCCAATTCACGCTTCCCCAGAACTCCAAGGTCAAGCCAGGCAAGGCGTGGAACTCACCGCCCGCGGACGCGGAGAAGGGGCGCTTCCGCGAATATCGCGTCTACCGCTTCGACCCCGAGACGGAGGACAACCCGCGCCTCGACACCTATTGGGTGGACGTGGCCGATTGCGGGCCGATGGT
>JBAUEK010000072.1:0-6682 GCA_049678565.1 Methyloceanibacter sp.
TTCGTCAGGATCAATGGAGAGACGCATTATCTCTGGCGTGCGGTAGATCACGAAGGTGAGGTGCTTGAGGTCTTCGTGACGAAGCGGCGGGATCGCAGGGCTGCGCTGAAATTCCTGAAGCGCACGATGAAGCGTTACGGCCGACCGCGATCAATTGTAACCGACCGGCTACGGTCGTACCGATCGGCGATGAGAGTAATCGGCAATGCTGCCGATCAGGAGTGCGGCCGGTGGCTCAACAATCGGGCTGAGAATTCCCACCAGCCGTTCCGACGACGAGAACGAGCGATGCAGAGGTTCAGGGCCGTAAGGACCCTACAGAAATTTGCAGCCGACCACGCATCAATCCACAACCACTTCAACCACGACCGTCACCTCAACCGCCGCGACACCTTCAAACAGAACCGCGCTGCCGCACTCGCGGAATGGCGTCAACTCGCAGCGTGAGAGTCTTGACGACCTCCGATCAGCCAGCTCACACCCAATTACTCTGACAATGCCCAGCGCGAGCAGACTAGCCACAGAATGAAGAACATGGGTGGTAGATGGTACGCTTCCGTAACCAGGAAAGCCCCCAACTGCCAGTGGCTTACCTCCCGTTACCGTGTGTAATTACGTGAGCAGAAATGCATCTGCAAAATAACATACTGAAATAGCGCGTATTTTTGGGATAAATGGCGGAGACGGAGGGATTCGAACCCTCGATACGGCTTTTGACCGTATAACGGTTTAGCAAACCGCCGCCTTCAGCCTCTCGGCCACGTCTCCGCGCGAAAAAGACCTATCGACCCGCGCTGCTTGGGTCAACAAGAGCCGCGAGGCTACGCCCTTGCCTTAGGCGGGGCTACTCTTCTCGAGCCATGGCCGCTGGCCAGACTGCCCGCCGAGTTGGGCGCTCTATTCGCTTTCCCGCCATTTTTGGCCTGCAAGCTAGCCCGGATGTGGCCCGCCATGCGCCCTCGACGTGCTAGGTTCAATGCCACAGGGGAGCTGTCCTGCGCCATGCGTGCTCATGCCTCTATCATCGCATCGGTAGGAACCGGCCTCTTGGCGGGCCTATTTGCCTCGGCCGTGCCCGACGCGCGCGCCGAGGACGCGGCTTTCTGTGTCACCTGCAAGGGGCCCGACGAGACCTATCGCTGCCGGGTCAATGGCGATCTTGGCAGCCAGAGCGACGCCTTGAAGCTTTATTGCGTCGTGCGCACGGCGAAAGAGGGAGGCCACGCCTCCTGCTCGGCCCGCGATGACCTCGCCGGCTGCAATGGGGCCGAAAAGACCTTTAGCTATGATGTGCCGAGCATCCCTTCGGACTTGGCCCAAGATCCTCGCGTGAAGAAGCTTAGGGACCAGATGGCCCGCGAGAACAAGAAATTCCGCCAGGACGACGAGCCGTCCAAGAGCCTGGTCGGGGTTTCGCGCCGAGGCATCCGCAATCTTCGCGCCTCGCTCGGCGGCGGGGAAGACGAGGAACAGTCCCCACCACCGCAAAGCACCACGCTACCGCAGGATCCGTTGCCGGAACTCCCGGCCCAATCCTCGCCCCCCCTGCCCTTGAGCGCGGTGACGGAACCGAGTCTCCAATCCGCGGGCATCCCGCTCGAAAGCGCGACCCCCCCGCCCGAGCGCAGGAACCGCGTCGGCAGCTTCACCCGCAACACCTATCGCTGCATGCGCTCGCTGTTCCGGAACTGCGGCAGCGACGCCGAGTAAGCCGGCCGCTTCTCGCCTTGTGCTTGCTAATGCGTGGCGTGTCTCTCGACCGCGTGCCACTGCGTGGCGATCCACTCGCGGGCGAGCTTCTGCGCCGCCGCGATCTGGCTCGCGGACATCTCCAGGGCGAGTTCCCGGCGCAGGGTCAGCGCCGAGCCATTGCCCCGCATGGCCGCGAGGTTGAGCCATTTATGCGCCACGACGAGATCGGGTTCGACCTCCCGGCCCGTCGAATAGAGCAATCCCAGTTCGAACAGTGCATCCGGCGTCGCCGTCTGCGTTCCGAGCGCCACCACGTCCGTCGACATATCCATCCGCGCCATTCTACACTCCCCCGTTGCATCTTCCCGACTAAGGACCGCTTCTTCTGTTTTGCGTCCCGACGGCTTGTTGAACTTCGATGGGGGTATTCTTGGCGGACACCTTCAACAACGTCTGAACGGGCGTGCTTAACGCAAACTGACCATAGATAAATGGCGAGGTAACATTGATTTACGCGCATACGCGTTTGCGCGGGCCAATGGTTAATCTCGACCGCTGGCAAGAATTCCTTGACCAATGCCGGTCACGGGCCGCTAACCAAAAACATTTTTAGCAAAAAGCGGGCGACCGCCGGTGAGTGGCTAGGTGGCTGGATTTGTGGCCGGCAGCAGCACCGTCGATCCGGTGGTGAGGCGCGCTTCGAGATCCCGGTGGGCACGGGCAGCTTCCGCCAACGGATAGGTCTGGTTGACCGAGATCCTCACCTTGCCGCTCATCACCACTTCGAACAGCTCGTTCGCGGCGGCAACGAGGTCCTTGCGCGTGGCGGTATAGTCGCCAAGCGAAGGCCTGGTCGCATAAAGCGAGCCCTTCTGCGCCAGCAGCGAGATCTTGAACTCCGGCACCGGGCCGGAGGCCTGGCCGAAGCTCACCCACGTCCCGAGCGGTTTCAGGCAATCGAGCGAGGCGGGGAAGGTATCCTTGCCGATCGAATCATAGACCACGTCGACGCCTTGGCCCTCGGTGTAGGCCATGACCATGGTGACGAAGTCCTCCTCCCGGTAATTGATGACGTGGCTGCAGCCATGCGCCCGCGCGATGAGCGCCTTACCGGCCGAGCCCACCGTGCCGATCACCGTGGCCCCGAGAGACGCGGCCCATTGGCAGGCGATCAGCCCAACGCCGCCCGCGGCGGCATGAAACAGGAGGGTCGTCTCCGGCCCGACTTTATAGGTCCGGCGCAGGAGATATTGCGCGGTCAGACCCTTGAGCATGATCGAGGCCGCCACCTGGTCGTCGATCCCCGCCGGCAGTCTGACGGCCCGGTCAGCCGGAAGCAGGCGCTCCTCGGCATAGGCGCCAATCTCGCTCGCATAGGCGACGCGGCGCCCGATCTTGAGGTCCTTGATGCCTTCACCCACCGCGGTCACCACGCCCGCCCCTTCCATGCCGAGGGTGAAGGGGACGGAAGGCTGCGGATAGAGGCCGGTGCGGTGATAAACATCGATGTAGTTGAGGCCCACCGCGGTTTGGCGAATGCGCACCTCTCCCGGGCCAGGCTCTCCCACCTCCACCTGGTCCCATTTAAGGACCTCGGGCCCGCCATAGCCATGAACGCGGATCGCGTGAGTCAATTCTTCCCCCTACCCACTACGAAGCTATCAAGAGAACGCCGAAGCCCGCCTACTCGATCCCGAGTTTGGCCTTCAGCAGCTCGTTGACCGCCTGCGGGCTTGCCTTGCCGCCCATCGCCTTCATCACCTGGCCGACGAACCAGCCAAGCATCGTCGGCTTCGCCTTGACCTGTTCGACCTTGTCCGGATTGGCGGCGATGATGCCGTCCACGATCGTCTCGATCGCGCCCAGATCGGTGACCTGGACGAGGCCCCTCGCCTCGACGATCTGGCACGGATCGCCGCCTTCGGTGAACACGATCTCGAACACATCCTTGGCGATCTTGCCGGAGATGGTGTCGTCCTCGATCAGATCGAGAACGGCGCCAAGCTGATCCGCCGACACGGGACTCTCGGCAATGCTTTTGCCTTCCTTGTTGAGACGCCCGAACAGCTCGTTGATCACCCAGTTCGCAGCTTGCTTGGCATCGCGACCGCGGGCCACCGCCTCGAAATAATCCGCCGCCTCGCGCTCCGACACGAGCACATCGGCATCGTAAGGTGAGAGCCCGAACGCCTCGATGAAGCGCGCCCGTTTTTCATCGGGAAGCTCGATCAGCCCCTTCGCCAGCTGGTCCACATAGTCCTGGGTAAGCTCGAGCGGCAGCAGATCGGGGTCGGGAAAATAACGGTAATCATGCGCCTCCTCCTTCGAGCGCATGGACCGCGTCTCGCCGGTTTTGGCGTCGAACAGCCGCGTCTCCTGTTTGATCGCCCCGCCATCTTCAAGAATTTCGATCTGCCGCCGCGCCTCATGCTCGATGGCCTGGCCGATGAAGCGGATCGAGTTGACATTCTTGATCTCGCAGCGGGTGCCGAGGGGCGCATCGGGCTTGCGCACCGAGACATTGATGTCGGCGCGCAAACTGCCCTCGTCCATATTGCCGTCGCAGGTGCCGAGATAGCGCAGGATAGTCCTGATCTTGCTCAGATAGGCTTTTGCCTGCTCGGACGAGCGGAGGTCAGGCTTCGACACGATCTCCATCAGCGCCACGCCAGAACGATTGAGGTCGACATAGGAATATTTGGGGTGCTGGTCGTGCAGGCTCTTGCCCGCGTCCTGCTCAAGATGCAGCCGCTCGATGCCGACGATGACCCGCTCCCCGCTCAGCAGGTCGACGATGACCTCGCCCTCGCCCACCACCGGGTTCTTATATTGCGAGATCTGATAGCCCTGGGGCAGGTCGGGATAGAAATAGTTCTTCCGGTCGAACACCGAATTGAGATTGATCTTGGCCTTGAGCCCGAGCCCGGTGCGGATGGCTTGCGCGATGCACTCCTCGTTGATGACCGGCAGCATACCGGGCATCGCCGCATCGACGAGGCTCACATGGGAATTGGGCTCGCCGCCGAATTCAGTCGAGGCGCCGGAGAACAGCTTCGATCTGGAGGTGACCTGGGCATGCACCTCCATGCCGATCACCACCTCCCAGGGGCCGGTCGCGCCTTCGATCAGATTGGATTTTTCGGTCTTGGCGTCCATGGCTAAAGCCCGCTCACCTGTCGTCACCGTTATCGCGCAGCTTCTCCTCCTCATATTGGATGAACCAGCCGATCATCTGCCGCCATAAGGCTTCAACCAGCTCAGGCGGCAGGCCCCGCTCGGCTGCGCGCGCGCGAACCCTCTCGATCACCTGCTGGATGCGCCAGGGGACGCGCGCCTCCGCCGGCGACTGCTTCAACTGCCAGGCGCGATCGACAAAGGTGAAGCGCTCGCCGATGAGATCGACGAGGGCCTTGTCGATGCGGTCGATCTCCGCCCTCACCGCATCCATGTCGTTGCACTCATCAGCCCGGCGCGGCGCCATATGACTAGCCTCCCATGGACCGGACAACAGCGTCCGCCTCGATCTCGACGAGCCAGTCGGGATTGATGAAGCCCGTCACCTGTAGAATGCTTGCCGCCGGCCTGATCGAACCGAACATCTCGCCGTGCACGCGGCCGACCGCCTCCCAATGGGCGATATCGGTGAGATAGATCCGCGTGCGGATCACGTCCTCAAGCCTAGCGCCGGCGTCACTCAACGCCTTGGCGATGATCTCTAGGATCACTTTTGTCTGCGCCGCCGGATCGCCGACCGCCACCGGCTTGCCGCCGCTTCCCGCGGTGGTGCCGCCCACGGCGACGATATTGCCTACGCGCACCGCACGGGAGAAGCCGATTACGGGCTCATAGGGGCTGCCCGAGGAAACCAGGATCCGGTCGTCGCTCCTTGCCTTGACCTCAGCTTCACTCATGCCGCGTTGCTCCACCAATCGACCGGCTTCGCCATTGGTCCTGCGGCCTCCTCGATCGCGCGCGCCGTCCGGAACAGGGTCTCCTCGTCGAAGGGCCGGCCGATCAGCTGGAGCCCAAGCGGCGTGCCTTCGGAGGAGAGGCCGGCGGGCACCGAGATACCCGGAAGTCCGGCCATGTTCACCGTCACCGTGAAAATGTCGTTCAAATACATCTGCACCGGATCGCCAGACTTCTCGCCGATGGCGAAGGCCGGAGACGGCGTCGTCGGCGTCAAGATCACATCGACTTGCCCGAAGGCCTGGTCGAAATCGCGCTTAATCAGGCTGCGCACCTTCTGCGCCTTGAGATAATAGGCGTCGTAATAGCCAGCCGACAGAACATAGGTGCCGATCAGAATGCGCCGCTTCACCTCCTCGCCAAAGCCCGCGGCCCGCGTGTTCTCATAGAGCGAGAGCACGTCCTTGCCCGGCTCGCGCAGACCGTAGCGGACGCCGTCATAGCGGGCGAGGTTGGAAGAGGCCTCGGCCGGCGCCAGGATGTAATAAGAGGGCAGCGCATATTTGGTGTGCGGCAGGCTGACCGGCACGATCTTGGCGCCCGCCTCTTCCAGCCACTTCACCCCCTGCTGCCACAGCGCATCGATCTCCGCCGCCATGCCGTCGACCCGGTATTCTTTGGGAATGCCGATGGTGAGGCCTTTCACTCCCTGCTTCAGCGCCGCCTCGTAGTCCGGCACCGGCACGTCGACGCTGGTGGTGTCCTTCGGATCGTGGCTCGCCATGGCCTTGAGCAGGATCGCGGCGTCCTCGACCGTGCGCGTGATCGGCCCCGCCTGGTCCAGCGACGAGGCGAAGGCAACGATGCCCCAGCGCGAGCAGCGGCCATAGGTCGGCTTCATCCCGACCGTACCGGTGACGGCGGCGGGCTGGCGGATCGAGCCGCCGGTATCGGTCGCGGTGGCGCCCATGCAAAGCCGCGCCGCGACCGCCGCCGACGATCCTCCCGACGATCCGCCGGGCACAAGCTTCGCGTTGGAGCCCTGGCGCTGCCAGGGATTGACCACGGGACCGTAATAGCT
>JBAUEK010000073.1:0-2346 GCA_049678565.1 Methyloceanibacter sp.
CGCCATCACGATCCATTTGGCGGTGCGAAACTTTCCATGTGCGCGTTTGGGATAAATTTTGACGCGGGAAACGTAGAGGTTCCCCTCATCGTCGCCCTGAGGCGCCTGTTCCAGCCGAGTGGTTGGCGCGCCCTTTGCGTCGGAGCTCGCGCTCCCGGCGCGAATGAGGTCTGTCTCGGTCATCAGCATGTTAGCCTTACGGCTATTGGCCGCCACCGAGCGAGTGGACGTAGATGGCGAGCTCCTTGATCGTCTCTGGATCGAGACGGGTGTTCCAGGCGGGCATCACCCCAGCGCGACCGTTGCGGATGCTCTCCATCACCGTCACCTTGTCGCCGGCATAGAGCCAGAGCTCGTCGGTGAGGTCGGGAACGCCAAGCGTGGCATTCCCCTTGCCTTCGGCGCCGTGGCAGACCGCGCAGGTCTCGGCGTAGACTTTCGCCCCCCGCTCCGCCGCGCCCGGGTCGAGCGAGCGGCCGGACAGCGCCAGAACATATTCCGCGACGTCATTGATCTTGGGCTCCGGCAGGACTCCGCTGCGGCCGAAGGCTGGCATCTGATTGGTCTGCGTATCCGGGTCGTCGGCGCGGATGCCGTGCTGGATGGTCTTGTGAATGGCGTCGAGCGTGCCGTCCCCCCACAGCCAGGAATCGTCGCGGAGATTGGGATAACCCACGGCGCCTTGCGCGCCTCGGCCGTGACACGGGGCGCAATTGTCGCCGAACGCCGCCTCGCCGCCCGCCAGGGCAAAACGCAGCAGCTCCGGATCGGCGTTGATGGCGCTGAGATCGCTTGCCGCGATCTTGTCGCGGAACGCAGATTTGGCCTCCTTCGCCTGTGCCACTTCCCCGGCCACGACCTCGCGTTGGCTATAGCCGAGCATGCCCTTGGTGTAGCTGGAGACGAGAGGCCAAGACGGCATCAACAGCCAATAGCCGATCGCCCAGACCACGGTGGCATAGAAGGTCCATAGCCACCATTTCGGCAAAGGCTTGTTCAGCTCGGTGATGCCGTCCCATTCGTGCCCGGTCGTCTCAGACTTCGCCGGTTTATCGGATCCGCGCTTGGTCATCGTCTTCATTCTTCCGTGTCGTCTTGATCGGGGTCTTTCTGCAGCGGAATCCTGGCATCCTCCTCGAAGCGCTTCTTGTTGCCGGGCCAGAACGCGTAAACGAGCACGCCGATGAACAGAGCGACGAAGAACAGAAGCGCCCCAACCTGGGTAATATTGGCGACTGACTCATAGTCCATGGCGCATCACCTCAGATTTGGTCCTGCCGCATCGAATTTGGCGAAGTCGACAAGAGTGCCGAGCATTTGCAGATAGGCGATTACGGCGTCGAGCTCGGACACTTTACCTGGGTCGCCATCGAACTGCCGGACCTGGGCCTTGGGATAGCGGCTGAGGAATTCCTTCACCCCCTCGGCCGCGGGGTCGAGCTGCCGCTCGAGGTCGGCTTTGGCGTTCTCGATCATCTCGTTGGTATAGGGGACGCCAACGATCTGGTTGGCCCTCAGACGCTCGGCGATGTCGGCATAGTCAAGCTCGCGGTCCGCCAGGAACGGATAGCCGGGCATGATCGACTCCGGCACGATGGCGCGCGGCTTCTGCATGTGGACCGCATGCCACTCATCGGAATATTTGCCGCCGACGCGGGCGATATCCGGGCCGGTCCGCTTCGATCCCCATTGGAAGGGATGATCGTACATGCTTTCGGCCGCGAGGCTGTAATGGCCATAGCGCTCGACCTCATCGCGGAGCGAACGCACCATCTGGCTGTGGCAGAGATAGCAGCCCTCACGGACGTAGATGTCGCGGCCGGCGAGCTCGAGCGGGGTATAGGGCCTCATGCCCTCGACCTTCTCGATGGTCGAGCGGAGCCAAAATAGCGGCGCGATCTCGACGATCCCGCCGATGGCGACGGTGATGAGAATACCGATCACAAGGAGAATCGAACTCTTCTCCAGAACCTGATGCGACGACCAGTTCATGGTTCTCTCCCCTTAAGCCGCCGGTGCGGGGCGAAATTCGGGGGCAGCGGCGATGCGCGGCTGCTCGGCCGCATCGACCGGCTCGTCACCGCGAATGGTCCGCCAGATATTGTAGGTCATGAGCACCGCGCCGATGACGAACAGCAGGCCGCCGGTCGCGCGAATGATGTAGAAGGGATGCATCGCTTCGACCGTCTCCACGAAGGAATATTCGAGGAAGCCGAGGGAATCGTAGGCCCGCCACATCAGCCCCTGCAGGATGCCCGACACCCACATTGCGGTGATGTAGAGAACGATGCCGAGCGTCGCGATCCAGAAATGCCATTCGACCAGGCGCTGCGAATAGAGCGCCTT
>JBAUEK010000074.1:0-4117 GCA_049678565.1 Methyloceanibacter sp.
GAACCGACCTGCTCCTCAAGACGTTTGACGTGAAGACTGACGGCCGATTGGGTGAGATTCACCTCACGCGCCGCCTTGGTGAAGCTGCCGGCGTCGCAGATGGCGACGAAGGTTCGTAACAGGGCCGTGTCGTAGAGCATCAGCCTATCGCTGCTCCGAGTTCATCGGATGCGCTCAAGCTCTCTCATTGCACCATCGACAAGCGACTAGCCGCCGTGCATGTCCTTGCTCGCCTCGATCACGTCCTCGAAGGTGCGAAGCCCCGTGCAGGGCGCGCTGACAAGCACCGCCATGTTGCCCGGGCGATGCTGGTTCTTCCACATGCGCATATGCGCCTTCGGGATCTGCTCCCAGGGGAATACCTCGCTCATGCATGGGTCGATGCGACGCTCGACCACGAGCTTGTTGGCCTGGCTCGCCTGCAAGAGATGGGCGAAATGGGAGCCTTGGATACGCTTTTGATGCATCCAAACATAACGGGCGTCCATGGTGAGATTGTAGCCGGTGGTGCCGGCACAGAACACGACCATGCCGCCGCGCTTGACGATGAAGCACGACACCGGGAAGGTGGCCTCGCCCGGATGCTCGAACACGCTATCGACATTCACGCCCTTGCCGGTGATCTCCCAGATGGCCTTGCCGAATTTGCGCACCTCTTTATTCCAGGCGTCATATTCGGGGGTGCCGACCGTCGGCATCTGGCCCCAGCAGTTGAATTCCTTGCGGTTGATGACGCCCTTGGCCCCGAGCGACATGACATATTCGCGTTTGTCGTCCTCGGAGACGACGCCGATGGCATTGGCGCCGGCGGTGGCGCAGAGCTGGATCGCCATCGAACCGAGACCGCCCGATGCGCCCCACACCAGCACGTTGTGGCCGGGCTTCAGCGTGTGCGGGCGGTGTCCGAACAGCATGCGGTAGGAGGTGGCGAGCGTCAGCGTGTAGCAGGCGGCCTCCTCCCAGGTCAGGTGCTTCGGCCGCTCGAGCAGCTGCCGGTCCTGCACGCGGGCGAACTGGGCGAAGGAGCCGTCTGGCGTCTCGTAGCCCCAGATGCGCTGCGAGGTCGAGAACATCGGGTCGCCGCCGTTACACTCCTCGTCGTCGCCATCGTCCTGGTTGCAGTGAATGACGACCTCGTCGCCGACCTTCCACCGCTTCACCTTGGAGCCCACGGCCCAGACGATGCCGGACGCATCGGAGCCGGCGATGTGATACGGCTGCTTGTGGACATCGAACATGGAGACTGGCGTGCCGAGCGAGGCCCAGACGCCGTTGTAGTTGACACCCGCAGCCATCACCAAAACCAGCACGTCGTGGCTGTCGAGTTCCCAAGTGGGCACCACCTCGACCTGCATGGCGGTCTCGGGCGGACCCTCCCGCTCTCGCCGAATGGTCCAGGCATACATGTTCTTCGGCACATGGCCGAGCGGCGGGATCTCTCCGATCTGGTAAAGATCTTTCGGCGTGCCCTGCTGCGGGGCCACTGCTGACAATGACATCTCGTTCATCCGTTCTTCGTCCCCCAAGTCCTGTCGCCCGGGCTGTTTTGCACTGCGTCAATTTTGGGCTATTCATCTCGCGACTGCAACATCTTTGCGCCCGGATACTGAAGGCGCAAATGCCACAAACAGCAGTGCGAAAGCCTTAAGAGGAACCCGCGACGGCGACAAAGCCGATCGAAGCCAGGAGCGTTAGCAAAAAGGAAGCGCCATGCCCAGAGCCAATTGTGACGAATTCACGATTGGAAGTGACGCCAAAAGTCGCTGCCAGGTAGGCCGCTGCATGGCGGAATCGTCGGTGTGGCTGTTAAGAATCAGCGGCTTCTCGGCAAATTAGGCCGCTTTTCGCGAAAACCAGATTTCGGGGGTCCTTGCCGACGCCCAGTCTTTCCATCGCCGCTTTGAGGGCATCCGTAACTTATGAATTTTTCGGCGGCTTCGAGCGAATCGAAGTCACACCAGATCGTCACATAGTTCGGATCGTTGACGCTTTGGTAGACGCCATCGCCCGCGTAAACTCAGGCACTCGAAGGCAACGACCACCCTCCCACGGTCAGGCGATCAATCGCCCGATGGACGCCGGGCGTCTCCTCGATCATCGCGAGTACAGCCTGCCGCTGGCTCTCGGACGAGACTGAGCCGGCAACCTCCACCACACCGTCCGTCACTGTCAGCTGAACCTGGACAGCGGCGACAAAAGGCGCTCGGTCGATGCTGCGCAGGAGACAGCGCGCAATCTCATCGTCGCTGGCTGTATGCGGTTGCGGCTCTGCCTCGGCGAGTTTCGCAAGAGCCCTTATCACGTCACGTCGAGCCACGACGCCGACGATCGCGCCGTCCTTGAGGACCGGCAAGCGCTTGACGTCAAGCGTCGAGAGGAGCTCCGCTACTCGGCCTACGGGCGTATCGTCGCGGACGCACACAACATTGCGCGTCATCACCCCGCGCACGAAGCGCCCGTGCGCTCTGGCAAACTCGCCGGCAAGGCTCTTATCGTCGCGGAACAGCCGCACCCACCACGACCGTCGCATCTCCGAGCCGAGTTCCTTGCGGCGCAAGAGATCGCCCTCTGTGACCATTCCGACAAGCCGGCCCGATGCATCGACCACGGGCAACCCGCTCACGCCCCTCTCCGCCATTGTGCGGGCCACATCCGCCACCGTCGCATCTGGTGCGACTGTGACCGCCGGGCTCGTCATGATGTCGCACGCGAGCATGGCTCAATCCTTCAAGGTTACAACGCTCTCGCTGATGCCTCCGCGCGTCTTCCAAAGCGAATAGAGGACGCCGCTCAGGATCAGGCCGAGTGTCACGACGAGACTGAGCGCGGCTGGCACCTTACCCTCGAACACGAAGTCGCCAAGGAATATCTTCGCGCCGATGAAAATCAGGACGAGCGCCAGCGCATATTTGAGATAGTGGAATCGGTGCACTATCGCCGCCAGAGTGAAATAGAGCGTGCGCAAACCTATTATCGCGAAGATGTTTGAGGTGAAGACGATGAACGGCTCCTGCGTGATCGCAAAGATTGCCGGGACCGAGTCGACGGCAAAGACCACATCGACAATCTCGACAGTCACCAGCGCGAGGAGTAGCGGCGTAGCGTAGTTAGAGACCTTCCCGGTCTTGGCATCGCGTAACTTCACAAAAAAGCGGGAGCCGTGGAACGCATCGGTCACACGAAAATGCCGGCGCATGAACCGAACCGCGGGGTTGTCGCCGATGCTCATCTCGCCATCGGCGGGCCTTAGCATCTTCACCCCGGTGAAGATAAGAAACACCGCAAATACATAGAGTACCCAGTAGAACTCCGAGACCAGTACCGCGCCAACTCCAATCATAATGCCACGAAGGACAATGACGCCGAGGATACCCCAAAACAACACGCGATGCTGATAGGCACGAGGCACGGAAAAATATGTAAACACTAAGCCTATAACGAATACATTATCTATCGCGAGCGTGTATTCGACGATATAGCCCGTGTAGTAAAGCTGAAGCGCCGTCCACGCTCGTCCGGAATTGCTGACTGCGTACTTGATTCCGGGGTCGAGGGAGTATGCCGGCGGATGCGTGTAGTAGAGCCACCAAACCAGAGCGCCGAAAGCAATGGCGATTGCGACATAGAATGCCGCCATCTTCAGCGATTCGGTAAGACCCACCTCGTGTGATGTCCGGTGGAATAAGCCGAGGTCGAGCGCCAAGAGTCCGACGATGAAGATAATGAAGCCGCACCACACCCACAGGGGAATGCCCAGCCAGATTGCGGTCAGGACGTCGATCGGAAGCTCCAAGGGAGGGCCTTTCCTCGGCGGGAAGCGCCTACAATTTAAGGTAAGTAGCCAATCGGCAAACCGGTAGAGGGAACGTCTCGGGAGCGCCGGGAACAAGACCTCGACCAACTGGGCCGATAGGCCAAGGATTGCGGGACGGCACGCCCGTGTGCCCGCCTCTTAGCGTCAGTGTTAGGTATAGTTGCCCAGGCGCCTCCAGCGTGCTTCGATGCCGATACACCAAGCAACCGAGTAAGATCAAATCATGACCGGCACGTCGCATAAGAAGGACAAGCCTTGGATGTTCCGCACCTATGCGGGGCACTCGACGGCCAAGGCCTCGAA
>JBAUEK010000075.1:0-2388 GCA_049678565.1 Methyloceanibacter sp.
AATCAGGCTTCGTGGTAATGCTTGTCATGGCGTGGTCTCCAGTCCGACGCTCTAACGCCGGATGATTCGAGGTTGAACACCCCGGAGACTACGCCACCCTAATTCCAACCACTCTCGCTACGGCACCTGCTTCGCGAAAGCGCTGGAGGCGCGCGGTATCAGTTATGAGTATCTGCACCGACACCAAACTCCGATCGGCTCCATGCCCCACCGGAAATATCTCGTGTTTAGGGTGAACGGCGTTGCCCATTATTTTTCACACGGCTCATTGCTCGTCGGTAACACCGACGGATCGGTGGGACCCTCCGTCAACGGAGCCATCGGGCCGCTGCTGGCGCAAAAGGACCTGACCAACTCCGTTCTACGCGGACACGGTTTCAGCGTCCCCGAAGGTTTGGCCTTCCATCGCGACTCGACGGACGAAGCCTGCGGCTATTTCGCGGCCCTTGCCGCAACGGCTGCAAGAGGCGTGTGCGTGAAGCCCGCGAACGGCAGGAAGGGTCACAAAGTTCACGTGGGGTTGCGCGACCTTCCCTCATTCCGCTCCGCCTTCAAGCTCGTCGCCAAACATTATGAGCGTGTTCTGATCGAGGAAACCGTAGAGGGGACGGTCTATCGCTTCTTTTGCCTCGCCGGGCGCGTGATCGCAATTCGCTACGGGTTGCCTGCCAATGTCGAGGGCGATGGAGTTCACTCCATTGCGGACCTGGTGCAACTCAAGAACCGGACGAGTGCGGACACGCCTTCGCGCCGGCGGATCAGGGTCAAGCAACCAGAGGAACGGATGTTGGTGGAGAAAGGGATGGCAATGAGTACGATTCCGCGAGCAGGAGAGATCGTATGGCTCGGCCGAACATCCAATCTGCATCAAGGCGCCGACACGATCGACGCCACGGATACGGTACATCCCTCCTATATCGCTATCGTGGAACAGGCCGTCCAACGTTTTCCCGGCCTGACCCTCTGTGGCGCCGACGTTGTGATCGCGGATGCATCGGTGGCGGCGACGGCATCAAACCATCATTTTCTCGAACTGAACGACGATCCGGGTTTCGCCGCCCATCACCACCCGCTGGTGGGAAATTCTCGCGACGTGGCCGGGGCCATCGTTGAATATTTGATGTTACGCGACCCCGGCTGACGGACGAGCCCACCGTTCGTTGCGTGCCACTTCCGCACCGGTCCTTCGCGGCGGTTTTACCTGCCGGCTGCGGCTACTCCCGCCCGCTACGAGCTTCGCGGGCAGACCACCGCCGTCATCTTGCACACGAAGCCCCCGGGGGGACCCTTTTTGCAATCGGTCGACCTTTGCGTGATCTTGCCGCCTAAGCGGGCGGCCTTGCGCGTGAGTTCGATCTGCGCGCGCGTGGTCGCCGTGGCGGGGTCGGCGGCGCGCCCCTTGCCGGCCACCGGTGACACGTTCCGGCCTCCGCCGGCACAGCGAAAGTGAGAATGGCGGCAATGATGCCAATCGCGGCGCCCGCGATCAGCTGTGGTTGGCGGATCATTTCTGCTCCCCTATTTTGGACCTAACCTCGCTTGGTTGTACTATGGAGCCATTCGCCACGGCTTGCCTAGCATCTTTACCGCACGCTCATTCCGCCTTGCCGCCCGCGGCGTCCCCCGTCGGCGCCTTGACCCCATCTTCATCCTTGCGGTCGCGATGCCACCACACCGCGAGACGGCGCCGCCAGCGCCTGACGACGGGGATGTCCACCGAGAGCACGAGCAGGCCGAGGGGGATCATCCAGAAGCCCACCACCGGCAAGAAGCCGACGAGACCTCCGGCCACCAGGAGAATGCCGATGCCGAGACGGATTGGCTTCGACTCCGGCAGATGGAATTGGCGATTGGCGAAGTTGATTTTCTTGGCCATGGCGACCTTGGGGCGGGCCGTCACCACATAGGGATGGATCGGGAACCGCACAACCTTGCGCCGGTTCTCCGGCCGGGGGGCGGTAAAGCGCTGGCATGCTCCTTTAGCATTTGCTATGACCCTACCAGCTGCGCCAGACAAGCGCGCTCTGCTCCCCGGTAGCTCAGTTGGTAGAGCAAGCGGCTGTTAACCGCTGGGTCGCTGGTTCGAGTCCGGCCCGGGGAGCCAAATTTTCTTTCACTTATTTGAACTAGCCGGAGAGTCCGCCCCAAGCGGGCTGGCAGCCATCGCCATTGTGCATGGCGTGCCGGTGCACGACCTTGGCGTCGGACAGATCCGGCGATGCTAAATGGCGCCGTCGTGCATACCGCCGAGCCCTATTCCGGGATCACCTTGATCGTCGCGACCCCAGGAACATTCATGGGCGCCGCCGCGTCGGCTGGAGGCGCGGCCTGGGCTTGAGCCGGCGGTGGCGCTGCCGGCGGTGCCGGTGGCGCGGCCTGGGCTTGAGC
>JBAUEK010000076.1:0-4772 GCA_049678565.1 Methyloceanibacter sp.
GCGCACGGGACAAGGTGTCCGGCGCTTCAACGCCGGATGATTCGAGGTTGAACACTCCGGAGACTACGCCAAGATCAATTCGAACCACTCCCGCGACGGTCCTACGTGTCCATCGCCGAAGGACAAAGCATGCCGAAAGACCTTCGACGGGTCGCCTTCGCGACGATCATTGGAACGACGGTCGAGTGGTACGACTTTTTCCTCTACGCAAGCGCGGCCGGCTTGGTGTTCGCCAATCTCTTCTTCGAACCAGCGGGTGCTCAGATCGCGATCCTGCTGTCGTTCGGGTCGGTCGGGGTCAGCTTCCTCTTCCGGCCACTCGGAGCGTTCCTCGCTGGCCACTTCGGCGACCGGATCGGCCGTCGGCCGATGTTGATCGCGACGCTCATCCTGATGGGCGTCGCGACGACGCTGATCGGCGCGCTTCCGACCTACAATCAGATCGGCATCGTCGCACCAATCCTGTTGGTCCTCCTCCGCATCCTTCAGGGAGTCGCGACCGGTGGTGAGTGGGGCGGTGCCGTACTGATGGCCGTCGAGCACGCGCCGGCGGATAAGCGCGGACGTTTCGGCGCCTACCCGCAGATCGGGGTTCCACTCGGCTTGTTGCTCGCGTCGGGCATCCTGGCGCTCATGGCCGTCATCGCGCCGGGCGAACAGTTCGAGATCTGGGGATGGAGGATTCCCTTCCTTCTCAGTATCGTGCTGATCGGCGTCGGGTACTTCGTGCGGCGGAGTGTGAGCGAAAGCCCGGTCTTCGAGGAGATCGCTGAACGCAAGCAGCAGGCGGAGTTCCCGATCGTCGCTCTCTTCCGTAAGCACTGGTTGCTCGTGTTACTGGCGGCTCTCACGTTCGCTGGTAACAACGCGGCGGGCTACATGACCACCGGTGGCTACATTCAGAACTACGCGACCAATCCGGAAGGACCGGTCGGTCTTGAGCGCACGCCAGTACTGCTCGCCGTGAGCGGCTCTGCCGTGATCTGGCTTTTTCTGACGCTATTCGCTGGCGCGCTGTCAGACCGGATCGGCCGGAAGAAGACCTATATCACCGGGTGGATCTGCCAGCTCGCTACAGTGTTTGCGCTCTTCCCGCTCGTGAATACCGGAAACATCTGGCTCCTATTCCTCGGCCTTGCCCTGTTCACGATCGGCAACGGTCTCACGTATGGCCCGCAGGCGGCGTTCTTCTCAGAGATGTTTCCCGCGTCGATCCGATACTCGGGTATCTCGATCTCGTACGCGAGCGGTGCCATCCTCGGCGGCGCGTTCGCGCCGACGATCGCGACCGCTCTCGTGCAGACAACCGGCTCGACCACGTCGGTTGCGATCTACCTCGCGATCGTCACCGTGATCGCACTTATCGCTACGCTTCTTCTTCGAGACCGCACCGGCATATCCCTAGGGCCGGACCACGAGGAAGAGCAGGCCCATGGCGCGATCGTGGGAACGAAGAAGGTTTCTGTCGCGTTGAACTGAGCGAGGGACGTGCTGGTAGCGTAGACCGGGCTCAAAAAGGCCACATTGCCCTGCATTGTGCACTGCACAATGACAATTTGAACATGCATAGCCGTCGCGCTGAAATTCTCTATCTAACATCTAAAGGTGGTGCCATGACCAAGTCCGCTTCCACAGCTACCGCCGGGAAGGCGAGCGGTACACATCGCAAAGCCGCTTCCAAACTTACCGCCGGGAAGGCGCGCGGTACACATCGCAAAACCGCTGCCAAACTTACCGCCGGAAAGGCAAGCGGTACACATCGCAAAACCGCCCCCAAGACTGCCGCCGAGAGAGTGCGCGGTACACATCGCAAAACCGCTGCCAAACTTACCGCCGGAAAGGCAAGCGGTACACTTCGCAAAACCGCCCCCAAGACTGCCGCCGAGAGAGTGCGCGGTACAACTCGTAAGACCGCCGCTCAGTTGGAGGAATTTGCTCGCGTTGCGCAAATGCCGGGGTCGATGCGCGCGCCCGCCGAGCAAAGGGTGGCTCAGACGCGCGAGCTTTATGAGCACTCTCTCGGAGCTGTCCTAGAGAGTTGGGAGAGAATCGTCGTCGCGGCTGGTCAGGGCACTGTGGCGCTTAACCGAAAAGCCATCGACATCGCTCGCCGCAATATCAATTCCAGCTTCGGTCTTGCCGAGAGATTGGCCGGGGCAAAAAGCCTCGCTGAGATCATGGAAATGCAGGCAGCCTACTGGCGCAAGCAGCTCGGTGAACTTGCAACCCAATCTGAGGAAATGCGCACGCTATCGACCAAGGTGACCGCTGATGTGACAGCGCCAATCAAGGTGCAGGTGACACGCGGCATGGAAGGTTTCCACAAGGCGACCTAGAATTTACCCAAACTCGACTTCGATCCGTGCGCGCTGCCGGCTCCAGGAGCCGAAGCAAGAGGGCATTTGTATGACTAACAAAACAGTTCTTCCGAAAGCCCTGACGGCCTTCGCTATCGCCGCCAGTTTCGTCAGCGCGAGCTTCGCCGGCGAATTTACGGTCGAGCAAGGAAAGAGATACCGGGCAACTCTCGCCCTAAAGCCGGTCGAGCAGTTAGCTGACAATGCTTTGATCGCAAGGAAATTTAGCGCCTTAGGCTTCTCTAAAGTGCGTGTTTCAGGTGCAGGAGCGACACGCCGGGTTGAGGGTGTTTGGCCAGGCAAGGATACGAGCGCAACCATGCCGCATCAGATCGTTGCAGTCGCTACATTGAGATGACGCCCAGGGCGCGCGCCTGCGCGCTCGTCTAAGACATCTCATGCCACGTAGGCTTTTATTGATTTCTTTTTCTTTTTCTCGCCTTCGCCGATCCGGCTCTCGCGAATTGGTGGATTGCTCGCGCATCCGACGAGACATGCCTCGACTACGGCGAACGGCCACGCGGTCCCGTGAATGGTCAGTAGCCACCTGCTGGCGGATAGTCGCCACACCCGCCATTCCAATGTCATCGAGCGCATGTTCTGCACGTTGAAAAAAAACGGCGATGCATCGCAACCCTATATGATCACCACGCCTAAAACGACCTCTCAGGACTCGCACTCGCCGCCATCATCTGTCAGCGAATTTGAATAGGTCCCCACCTAGTCAGCTCTCTCCAATCTCCCTGTCCAAATTTGGAACAGAAGGATGAGTGCACACATTAGCCCCAACAGGCCCACGATTTTTTGAGCCGTTGAGAGAGACCGCCCCGGCATCGACCGGCACTTACTCGCCTTCTCTTTCCATCTCATGCCCGCCTTTTCGCACTCTGCTTGAGTCGTTGGAGGGGCGGCAGCGAACGCTGGCGCCATCAATGGACCTGCTAGACTCAGAACGACCATCGAAGCCATGATCATCCTCGAGATGCGTTTCATGAGGCTCTCTCCAACAACCTGTGAGCAGTCAGACAGCAGGGGATCCATGAGCCCGGAGGCCACGCCACCGCTTGTGACCGTCGGCGGTCGATGCTGACTCTCAACCGCTGCCCAATCAGCTGATCCTCAATCTCCTCGGCAGCTTTCAGTAGTACTGCCCTTCAGGGTAACTCGAGGAGAGGGTGGAGTCGAACCCACGGTGCGGCTACCCGTACAACGTTGGTGAGCGGCCCCTCTCGATGACGGCCTCTCAACTCCAAAGCGACCACATCGAGGGGCGCAGCCTCAGGCAGCGACTGGCACGGGCTTAGCCGCGCGCCGCGGAACGCGAGCCGCCGATCCGGCCGCCTCCCTTGTTTCAGAATTTCTTAAAAGTCTCCTGCTTTGATTCGCTGGCCTGCGGCCTCGCCTCGCAGCCTCGCGGCCTTATCGCGGCGACTCTCTGTACGGCACTCGTTTTGGTTGTCGTCGCTTTTTAGCTTGAGGCGTAACGCGGACCGGCACTTTGTCGCCGTCGGCGCACACCTTGCTAGGACGTGTTTTCGTGGTGCATCGCGTTGTTACATCGAGCCTCGCTTTGACCCTCCTCGTTGCTTGGACGGTCGGCGCAGTCATGGGCGCCGTGGCGATGGAGCCGAGGGTGTCCGTGGTCCCCAAGGGAATCCAGTCCGCATTGCCAGCCGTGGTGGCCCAGGCGAAGCTTTCCATGCTGCGGCCAGAGACGAAGCCCACGCCCGCGCAGAATGCCCCAGGCCTCATCCTCGTCACGCCGGTGGCAAAGCCGGAGCCTCTGCCGCTCTCCGGCCAGAACATCGCCAGCATGATGCTGATGGCAAGCCCGTCACCGATCGCTGCCGCATCGCACCAGGCCGGGGCGCCTGAACCCGCAGCGGTAGCACCCCGCGCGGTCAAGCCGAAGCCGACAGCGAAATTGAAGCCGATGGCGAAATCGAAGCCGATGGCGCAGGACGAAGAAAGATTGCCCTGGTGGCGACGGCTGTCCTGGTTGCGGCTGCCCTAAGCGAGCGCGCCATAATTCCAGACGGAGTGCTTGTACCCTTTAGCGCCTTTGGGGACTCAGGTTTCTATGCTGGGCCACGTCCTGACGGGAGCCGCGTGCGATGACACGTTTGAGGCTCGCATGCCGTCGCCATAGGATCAGTCGGCCCTAATGGCAATCAAATGCGCGCAAGATCAGCCGCTGGGGGAGTGTTCCTCGCGCTCGCAAAATGATAATTAAGTTAAGTCCGAGGCACCCGACTTGAGAGATGGATATGCGTGGCGTTCGTGGAATGGCAATGTGGCTGGTCCTCGTTGCGATTGCTTCCTCTGGCGCACCTGACAACAGCGAGGCAACGTCGGCCGCCGCGATAGACGCCAGTGTTTACGTGACCCTCCAAAGCTTTGAAACGCAAGTCCCGG
>JBAUEK010000077.1:0-5728 GCA_049678565.1 Methyloceanibacter sp.
CTGAAGGTGCCGGCGGTCAGCCGGCGAGATGGTGATGGAAATCCCCGTGCGCATGCGCCAGACTCGCACGCCGCACACCGGCCGGGAATCCCCCTCGGGATTCCAGCGTTAGATTTTATCCACTAGGCGTCGCGAGAGGCAGCCGGGAGCTCAAGCCTGGCGCGCACGCCCCCTTGCGGCGAGGATTCGAGCTCGAAGCGGCCCTTATAAAGATGAGCAAGATCCGCCACGATCGAAAGCCCAAGACCCGACCCGGGCTTGGTCTCGTCCAGCCGCTGCCCCCGCTTCACTGCCCTGGCGCGCTCCTCTGCCGTCAGCCCCGGCCCATCGTCATCCACGAGCACCGTGAAGCTGGCGGTCCCGGCGCTCCGCTCGGCGCTGACGAGCACTCTCGACCGCGCCCATTTGCAGGCATTATCGAGCAGGTTGCCGACCATCTCCTCGAAATCCTGTTTCTCGCCTTGGAATCTCAGCCCCAGGCTTGAACTCACGTCGAGCTCAAGCCCCCTTGCGTCATAGATGCGATCGAGCGCTCGCTTCAGGGCCTTGAGCACGGCCTCGACCTCCGTGGTGTCGCCGATGGCACCGGAGCGGGCGGCGACCCTCGCCCGGTCGAGATGGTGGGTGATTTGGGTGCGCATGAGCTCGGCCTGCTCGATCACCTTGCCGGCAAGCGGCCCGTCCCTCTCGCGAGCTTCGTTGGTGATGACGCTGAGCGGTGTCTTCAGCGCATGCGCGAGATTGCCGACATGGGTCCGCGCCCGGTCCACGATTTCCTTGTTGGACTGGATCAGGGCGTTGAGCTCCTGCTGAAGCGGCCTGATCTCATCCGGAAGCGCGCCTTCGAGACTCTCCGCCTCGCCGGAACGGATCGCCGCCAGGTCGTGACGAATGGCGCGCAAGGGGGCGAGACCGAACCGCACCTGGAACAATGTCGCCAGCACGAGCCCCAGCCCAAGCACGGCCAAGGCGGTGATCAGCATCATCCTGAACTCGCCAAGATCCCGCTCTATCTCGCCGGCATCGCCCGCGACCGCATAGGAATAGGGCGCCGAGCCTGGCCCCGCCGGCCTGATTTCGCGCTCGACCACGCGTAGGCTTTGCGCGTCCGGCCCGGGCGCGTAGGCGCGCCGCGTCAGGCTCTGGTCGGCGGCCGCCCCGCTTTGGCTTGGAAGCGTCAGTTGCTGATCGAGCAGCGAGTCGGAGATGAAGGCCGGGCGGGCGGCGCCGTCGAGGGCCTTGATCTGCCAATACCAGCCCGAGAACGGAAGGGTGAAGATGGGATCGCCGAGATTGGCCGGCTCTTTCGGCGCGCCCGCGGCCTCTGCCGTGGTCGAGGCGATCAGGCTGGTCAGATAGACGTTGAGCCGGGCATCGAAACTGCGCTCGACGGCTTGGCGATACAGGGAGAGGAGGAGGAAGGCGGCCACGGGGACGACGATCAGCGTCCACACCGCGGCGGAAGCGAAGAGGCGAAAGGCGAGAGAGCTAGGCCTCATCGCTCTTGTCCGCGAGGCGATAGCCGAGCCCACGGACGGTCTTGATCACGTCTATTGGGAGCTTCTTGCGCAGGCGTCCGATGAACACCTCGACCGTGTTGGAGTCGCGGTCGAAATTCTGCTCGTAAAGATGCTCGATAAGCTCTGTCCGGGAGACGACACGCGCCTGGTGCAGCATGAGATAGGCGAGCACGCGATATTCGTGCGAGGTGAGCTTCACTGCCTGACCATCGACCGTGACTCGTGCCGATTTGGTGTCGAGGCGAAGCGGGCCGCATTCGAGCTCGTTCCGCGCGTGACCGGCGGAGCGGCGCAGGAGTGCGCGCAAGCGCGCCAGCACCTCCTCCATGTGGAAGGGCTTGGCGACATAGTCGTCGGCGCCGGCATCCATGCCGGCGACCTTGTCGCTCCAGCGCTCGCGCGCGGTGAGGATCAGAACCGGCATCTTGCGGTCGTCGCGCCGCCATTGCTCGAGCACGCTCAACCCATCCATCTTGGGCAGCCCGAGATCCAGCACGATAGCGTCGTAGGGCTCGGTGTCGCCGAGGAAGTGCCCCTCCTCTCCGTCGAAGGCCGTGTCGACGGCATAGCCGGCATCGCTCAGCGCGGAGACGAGCTGCCGATTGAGGTCTGGATCGTCCTCCACGATGAGAAGCCGCAACCGCCTACCCTCCTAGAGGCGCCCGAGCGCCGAATTCGTCCTAAGGCTGCCCGGTCAGAGCGTCAACGCTGACATTGGTCACGTCGCCCTTGGCGCCAAGCACGACGAGCTTATAGAAAAACCGGCCGCCTGCATCGCAAAGGCTCGCATGAATGATCTGGCCGCCGGTGCGTGATTGCACCATCTGGTAGATGACGCTGGCCGGAAGCAAAGAGTTCTTCGCGATCACCGGGGCCGCCGATTTCCAGGGCACGCAATTCGGCTCGGCCGCTTGTCCGGTAGCCATCAGCAGTAGACCGGCGAAAATTGCCATGCCCGCTCTGTTGATAACCCGCCGCATGGCTGCCGTTCCGCTCCTCGTCATTCAATGCTTGTTACCGGAATTTGAATGAACCTCGCATGAACGGGCGGCATGGTGGGCCTTATTTCGCTTTGCTGGGCTTGGCCGGTGGGGGCGCTCCCCTCCGCCGCGTTAACCTTGGCGCCGAGAGCGGCAAGACCGAGTCCGCCGAAGATGGCTGGCCGGGAGGGGGGTCGGGTGCGATTGTCTTGGGTTGATCCGCAGGCTGTGGCGCGAGCTGCTTGACCCCGAACCTGAAGCGATGCCCGGCTATACGCGCGACTGGGGTGACGTGACCGGCTCCAAGCCGCCGCTCGCGGCGGCCCGCCGCAACCTCATTCCTGTCGAGAAGGACGCCGCGCTGAAGAGGGACGTGATGCAATTTTGTCGGAGGGGGCTACGCTCGCCGCCATGGCGGGCCTAGCATTCAGGGCAGCGTCACCAGCTCAAGCGGGAGAAGCCATGTCTGACCCATTGACCGCCGACGAGGTCCGCGCCCTGCTCAAGCTCGAGCCGAACCAGACTTGCGGCTTCGTCCGCAAGACCTATTTGAGCGCGCTCAAGATCGCGCCAGGCGGTCTGCCGGCGCCCTTCACCAATGGGCGGCCGCTCGGCTCCGCGCTTTACTTCATGATGACCCCGGAAGCGCCGGTTAAGCTCCATCGCATCAAGAACGATCAGCTCTATCACTATTATCTCGGCGATCCGATCGAGGTGCTGATGCTGCATGTCGACGGCACCCACTCCCGCGCCACCGTCGGCCCGGATCTGCGCGCGGGTCAAACCGTGCAGCTGTTCATCCCGGGCAACACCTTCCACACCGCGCGCATCATCGGCGCCCGCCCATGGTTCCTGGGCGGCAGCACCGAATGGCCAGGCGTGGTGCCGACACAGGACGTCGAGCTCGGCAATTCCGACGAGCTCGCGGCGAAATATCCGGAGGTTGCCGCCGACATCCTCAGCTTCCCTGTTCCTGCGAAGGAAGCAGTGACCTAAAAGATCACATCAATTCATGCTGTTGCCGTGATTCTTGCCGCCGCGGGAGATCGGAGCCACTGCGAAGCTCGCACTGATCGTGTGAATCGCATCTTTCGCCGCGATGCATCCCGCGGCGCTCTGCAACCGCGAGCACGTCATCCCCGCAGAAGGCATGTTCGAGCTCGGCGAGCGGGCCGGCATCTACAGAATCTAAGTATCCAAATCGCAGCCGGCGCGGCTTGCCACCGCCTTCCTCAGCAGCACGCGGTCCCGGGTGGAGACCCCGAGCAGTTCGGCCGCGCGCCAGACGAGGTTCGATTCGAATTCGTGCACCACCCCATCGGCCATCGCCATCTCCCACAGCATCTCGACGATGCGCTTGCGGCCGTCCTGGTCGAGCTCGCTGCAAAGAACGCTGGTGAAGCGGTAAAGATCGACGGCCTCGCGCTCACGAATCTCCGCTTCTCTTATCAGCCGGCGCGCTTCGCCATCGTCAAGATCGAAGCGCGTTTGCAACAGGGCACCGAGCTGATTGCGCTCCTCGGTGTCGAACTGCCCATCGATGACCGCGGCGTGTACGAGTAGCGCCGCCGCCGCTAACCGCAATTCTTCCTCGCGCAAATTCGTGACGCTCGACTGGTTGTCGGTGACGCGCGCGAACAGCTCCGTGAGTTTGGTCCAGACCGGCATCGAGGCTCCCGTGATCTCCGCGTGAGGTCGCGACGAGCCTCCTATAGCGCAGCCAGGGGCCGGCAGGCGACCCCTCTGCACGCGCAAATGTCATGGCCGGGGAAAATCCCGGCCGGGACGACGAGTTCTAAACTAGAAGGTGGACGCTTAGGCGGCCGCGGCTTGCGCCGGCTCCGTCACGGCGCGATAGCGCACAATGCCGTGATAGGTGTCGCCATCGGGGTCCGGCCGAGCTTCCGAGAATTCGTGACGCAGATTGACGAGCTCATGGTCCATGAGCATCAGCGGCTGGTCGTGCAAGGCAGACTTGATCGCCTCGATGATGTCATGCACCTGCTTCTTGCCGCCGGCCCGCGACCACACATGCAGGGTCAAGAGGTGCTCGGCGCCATCTTCGGTGCCCGTGCTCCAGTCGCGCAGCATGCTCTCGCCGAGCGAGATAAAGGGATAGGTCGCGGCTTGCGGCGAATCGTGATAAATTCGCGTGCCGCCGAGAAGCGCGCCAAGCTCGGTGGAACTCGCCAGCGTCTGGTACATGCCGCGTTGCAGCGACCAACCGGTACTTGCCGTCATCGCAGGCCTCCATCAACCCCGTTAAGCATATGGGGGGCCGGACTGCCCTCTTCAACGCGAGCCCTCGGGGCCGCCTTGCCCCTTGGCTTCAAAGCGATGGCGACTAGTCTTCTAAGGCTCTGGTTAACGCTCGGTGAACGGACGTGAAGCGAGGGACGGAGCCAGGGAAACGCCCGCTCGAAAATGCCCGAGGTAGCGGCTTGGTGCCGACACGCCGGGTCCAGCCATCCTTCTTGGCACGCGTGCGGATCATATATTCGCTGGTGCCCAAGGCCTCGGCGATCCGCTGCAACGACCAGTCGCCGTGGACATAAGCCTGCTTGATGCCCTCCCAGTCGCGGGGTCGTGGGTCATGTCGCCGAAGGAATGAGAATCGGTGGCTGGCGTGACGCGGCACTCTGTCGCCCGCCGTCGGAAATCATGGAAACTAACAGCGCCGGTGCTCGGCCAGATCACCAAGCACGCGGCGCTTCAACGCAAAGCGATCGTCCTAGAGCGGATCGATTGCGCTATTCTTCCTTGGCAGCGGCGGGCGTCGAGCCGCAGGGCACGGCGGAGAGCTTGCAATTGCTGTAGAGCCCTTGATTGACGCACATCATCTGGGGATCCTTGGCCGTTTCGAACGTCGCGTCGCTATAGATGGCAAGCGCCTTTTCAAGCCATGCCGCCTTGGCCGCGTCGGTCGATAGCTCGGGCGAGGGGGAGAATCCGAGGCCACGCGCCGCCACCGGGGTGTCGGAGCACTCAAGTTCCGCCGCATGAACCGCCGGCGACACCAGCATCAGCAAAATGGCCACGGCGAAGGCTGTTCGAGCAGTCGAGGCGGACATCGGCTCCCATTCCTGCCAGACGAGGCCAACACCTAGTGGATAAAATCTAACGCTGGAATCCCGAGGGGGATTCCCGGCCGGTGTGCGGCGTGCGAGTCTGGCGCATGCGCACGGGGATTTCCATCACCATCTCGCCGGCTGACCGCCGGCACCTTCA
>JBAUEK010000078.1:0-1623 GCA_049678565.1 Methyloceanibacter sp.
GCTCTACACCCGCGTGCTGCGCAAGATCGAGCTACCCCTGATCACGGCGGCGCTCGCCGCGACGCGAGGCAACCAGATCCGCGCGGCGGACCTGCTTGGCCTTAATCGCAACACCCTGCGCAAGAAAATCCGCGATCTCGGCGTCAAGGTCATTCGAACGCCGGGCCTCTAACGCCCAAATTCCAACTGAGGAATCTAGCTTGGCCACCGCTGTGATGCGGAAGCGCCACAAAGTGACTTGTCTCCACAGCGCCACATTGTGATCTTATTGCATCAGCGTTAGACTAGGCTGACTTCCCTCATTGTGGACGGCTGGGCGAGCGAGGGAGAGGGGTTGGGTAGTTTCCTGAATTCGTGGCGAACAGCGTTGGAAGGCTTGGCGTTTTGGCGATCCCGCCGAAGCGAGGACCTTCCCCGCGACGGTGGGTCCCACGAGGCGGACCCGGCCTTGCTCGCGGGCTCGGCCCGGGGCCGGGCTCGCCCCGGACGCCGGTTGCCCTTCACGCTCGGCCTCATCACCATGATGCTGTCGCTCGGCTCGGGCCTTGCGACCTACGTCATCCTGACCGGCCTAACCCCCATCGTGCCGACCCACCTCGTCGTGGTGAGCATGCTGCTCATCAACCTCGTGCTGGTGCTCGCCATGGTGATGATCATCGCCTGGCAGGTGACCGGCCTTTGGCTTGCGCGGCGGCGGCAGGCGGCGGGCTCGCAACTCCATGTCCGTATCGTCAGCCTGTTCAGCGTGATCGCGGTGGTGCCGGCGATTCTGCTCGCCGTGTTTGCCAGCGTCTCGCTCGACCGCGGCCTCGACCATTGGTTCTCCGTCCGGACCAAGTCGATCATCCAGAACTCGACCGAGGTGGCCACGGCCTATGTCCAAGAGCATGGCCAAGTGATCCGCGCCGACACCCTCGGCATGGCCAAGGACATCGACGAGGCCGTCAATCTGGTGAAGTCGCGGCCCCAAGCCTTCGGCAACTTCCTCGCCGCGCAGGCCTCGATCCGGGCTCTCCCCATCGCCTATCTTATCGACGGTGAGGGGAAGATCCTCGCGACCGCGGCCACGCTCAAGGACGTTCCCTATCAGGCGCCGCCAAAGCCGGCCATGGACCTGGCCAAGGACGGCCAGGCAATCGTGATCGCACCCGGGCAGACGGCGCTGGTCGGCGCCATCAAGGCGCTCGAAAACTTCAGCGATACCTATCTCTATGTCATCCGGCCGGTAAACGCGCGCGTGCTGCAACAATTGCGCGAGACCCGCGCCAACGCCGCCGAATACCAGCTGCTCGAGCAGCGGCGCACCGGCGTGCAGGTGGCCTTCGGGCTCATGTATGTGGCCATAGCCTTGACTTTGCTCCTGTCCGCCATCTGGATCGGCATGTGGTTCGCCAGTCGCCTCGTGGCGCCGATCCGGCAGCTGATGGGCGCGGCGCAGCGGATCTCTCGAGGCGATCTCGGGGTCGAGGTCCACACCCGCCCGGCGGACGGCGATCTCGCCGTGCTTGGCGACACGTTCAACACCATGACCTCGGAGCTCAAGACCCAACGCGACGCGCTGGTCGGCGCCAATAGCACCCTGGATGAGCGGCGACGCTTCATGGAGGCGGTGCTCTCCGGCGT
>JBAUEK010000079.1:0-3444 GCA_049678565.1 Methyloceanibacter sp.
CGGCTGCCGGCCCCTTTCGAGGCTCATTACGGCGTTGTGCCGTTGCCCCCGCCCGAGGACGGCATTTCCGTTGCTGCCGTGCTCAAACAGCATAGCGATGCGGCGGCGGCGCTGACGCGCGTAGAGATATTGGCTCGCGAGCTTGCCAATCCGTATCTGGTCAGCCGCATCCTGCCAAGACGCGAGGCTGTAAGCAGCTCTTCGATAGAGGGCACGAACAGCACGCTCGACGAGCTGCTGTCGGTAGAAGAGGGAGCGGATGCGGAAGCAACCGATGCTGCCGTGCAGGTGCGCGATTATGCGCTTGCGCTCGATGCGCTGGTCCCGTGCGCGCGCGCCGAAGGCCACGCGATGTTCACGGCGGAACTGGTGAAGGAGCTGCACCGGCTCGTCATGCGCGGTGACAAAACCTATCGGGACGTTCCGGGCGAACTGCGAAGCCGGGCTGTCTGGATCGGCGGCGCCGACATTGCCTATTCAACATACAATCCGGCTCCCCCGGAAGATGTCGCGGCGACGCTGGAAGATTCCATGCGCTACATGCGATGCGACAGCATGCAGGCGACGACGCAAAGCCCGATCACGCGGATGGCGATCGCTCACGCACATTTTGAAGCGGTTCACCCGTTCAGGGACGGCAACGGTCGTGTCGGGCGATTGCTGCTGCCGCTGATGATGGCCGCGGAAGGGCAGATCCCTTTGTATCTTTCGCCGTATATCGAGGCTCACAAAGGGCGCTACTACGCGACACTCAAGGCCGCGCAGCAACGCCTTGAGTGGCAAGAAGCTGTTGGCTTCATTTCAGAAGCCATTGTCGGCACCGTGGATGAACTTATCGTCACGCGGGATGCCCTCGCGAAGCTCGAAGCTGTCTGGCAAAACCGCCGCAAATTCCGCAAAGGATCTGCGGGCCTCAGGGCGCTCGACGTGCTGCCGCATTATCCTGTCATCACGACAAGGCGCCTTGCCACACTCCTGAACGTCAGTATTCCGGCGGCTTCGCAGGGCATCAAACAGCTCCTCGAAGCGGGTGTGCTCAAAGAGCGAACCGGCTACGCCCGCAACCGCGTGTTCACCGTGCCCGAGGCGCTCCTCGTTATCAATCGCCCGTTCGGAGAAATGCCAATTCTGCCGAAGAAGTGAGTGGCTAGACTAGAGTCGAGGATCTCGAACCCGACGAAGTCAGGGCCCTCCCACCTCCACTGATTAAGGGCTTTGAGCTCGCGGCGGCGATTTCATATCACGGGATGAATGGGGACGAGGACCTTCCTAATAACCGCGCGGTCGCTGGCTCCCTGTCCGTCTTGCACGAGGCCACCGGCCTAAACCTGACGGTCGCCGGGGGCGAGCGGGCTGGTGAATATGTTCAGCACTGGCCACACCGCATTTTATGCCGAATACGGAAAGTGGCGGAATTTCCTTGGGCGTAACGCGGATGGCGAAGTTGTGGCGGGGTTGGCGGGATTCGATGAAGAGGAGGTCTGCCTTCCAGGGAAGGCCTGCCTCGTATCACAGAGTGAGGCCACCATATGGGGCTTCGGCGTTGTGCAGCGGATCGAGCACGCCGAGATGGACGTGTTCCTTGGCTTTCGCCTATACCAAGCGGATGTCGATCTCACCGACAACGCCGGTGCCAAGATTCCGTCGGTTGCCTCAATGACTTCGCCACCATCATGTCCGGCGCGCTCATCGAATTCTCGTCTAGTTTCTGCTCACAATCCCTTCGTTCATTTCCTGCCAATAAAGAGCATTGGTGCGGACGGCGGGACTCGAACCCGCACGGGGTCTCCCCCTCAGGATTTTAAGTCCTGTGTGTCTACCTGTTCCACCACGTCCGCGTGACTCAAGCAACGCTTAGGCGACGATGGGAGGAATGTCACCGTGGGAAACGCTGCGCCAGTCCCGCGAACCCCCGAGGAATTTAATGCCACGAGAGCGCTATTCGGGGCATTTGAGGAATAAAGTTACTTTCCTGTTAAGATAGTTTTGTGAGCATGGTACAACGAAGGTCTCAGATTTTGGATCCACAGAAGGATGGGAATCACCCAGAGAGCCATTCCGGGGATCTAAGAAAAAGTTTGCCTTGGGAAGGAACTGACGCCACGGCGAAACAGATGACAACACTTAGTGCACTTAGTGCGCCAACGATTCGATTGGTAGCGGAGGAGGGACTCGAACCCCCGACACGCGGATTATGATTCCGCTGCTCTAACCAGCTGAGCTACTCCGCCATTTGGCTGGAAAGTCGGCGATATAAGGAGCGCCAATAGCGGGTGTCAAGCAAACGGCGGCCTAGCACGAGTGCCCGCCCCACCGGCCGTTTCAATCTCGCCCTGATGGGCTGCGGTCTATCGAGCCCGCCTGCCACGAGCGCTTTGGCACCGGTAAGGGACGCGGCACCGCTGGCCCGCTGACGCGCGATGCCGTAGCCCGGCTGCTTGACGAAACGCAGCATGGTGAAGAGGCCGAACGGCCAGAGCGACTTCCGCTCGGCCAGATGCAGATCCTCGCAGACAAGCACCTGATCGAGGTCGAATACCGCGTGCCAGCCGATCGCGTTGGCCAGCGGCGCGAGCCTTCGCTCGAAAAAACCACGGATGCCGTGTTCCTGGCTGAAATGATTGACGAGGATCACCTCGCCGCCGGCGGCGCAGACGCGCTCAAGCTCCCGCATCACCTTGTCAGCGTCAGGCACCACGGTCAGTACATACATGGCGACCACGGTGTCGAAGCTCTCATCCGAGAAGGCGAGCGCGCCCGCGTCCATCTCATACAGTCCGGCGACGTTGTCGAGTTCGGCCCGGTCGACCCGCGACCTCGCCTTGTCCAGCATCTCCGGCGACAGATCGATGCCGGTGACCGTGAGGTGCTTCCCATAGCAAGGCAGCGACAGGCCGGTGCCAACGCCGACTTCGAGCACACGACCCTTGCGTCGGTTGATGATCCTGACTGCGTGCTTGCGCCCTGCCTCGGCCACCGTGCCGAAGGTGAAGTCGTAGACCGGAGCCCAACGCCGATACGCGTCGCGCACGGATGCCGCGTCTAACATGGAAACGTTCTGACCCAACCGACCCTCGCTCACTCCAAGCCCGCTACGGGCGCGCCCCTGTCTCACTTCGGGGAGCTTTCGCACCCCCAGGCCAGCTACCGTGGCCCAGCCATCAAAGTCTCTCGTCGCCCGGCCGCCGCGCCCGCGCGCGCGCCGCCCTCAGCCATGACCTTGGCCCCGTCCGCGGATCGGATCCAGCCGCCTCCGAGGAGGCGCTCGCCTCGCCCGTCCGCGGCGTAGAACACGCAAGCCTGACCGGGTGACACGCCATCTTCGCCCTCGGCGAGGTCGACCGTCGTCGTCCCTCCAGCACCGACGCGAAGCGTTGCCGGCTGCAGAGCGCCGCTCGAGCGGATCCTCGCCAGCACATCCTTACCCTGGTCTGTTACGTCCTC
>JBAUEK010000080.1:0-14033 GCA_049678565.1 Methyloceanibacter sp.
GAAGTCGTAAAACAGCCGCTCCGGTGCCGCCTGCGTCCCCATCATCCATCCGCCCTCCTGCAAATCACAAGGAGAACGGAATCACGCCACCACGCCCCGATCAAGCCCCGACTAAATCAACAAAATCGGCACTTAGCGGACTCTTTGTGGGGGGCTCGCTTCACCTGCGCTATCGGGGGCAAAGCGAACACCCCGCAATGGTTCAACTGATGCCTTTTTATGAGTATACGGCCTAGCTCAGCTCGCGGATGCGGAAGGGGAGGCCGCCCTTGGGGCAGAGCGTAACCGTGGCGTGGATCTTCGCCGGCACCGGCCCGGCATATTCGGGGGTGAAGCGCCGCAAGAGCTGCACCAGCGCCAGCGTGTTCTCGATCTGCGACAGGGCGCCGCCGATGCAGGCCCGCTTGCCGGCGGCGAAGGGCAGATAGCTGTATTTCACTCGCTTCTTCGCCCGCTCCGGGGCGAAGCGCTCGGGATCGAACTTCTCCGGCTCGTCCCAATATTTCGGACTGTGATGGGCGATATAGGTGAGCATCACCACCTTGTCGCCGGCCTTGATCTTATGGCCGCCGATCTCGTCGTCGCCGGCGGCGATGCGGATCAGGGCCCAGATCGGCGGGAACAGCCGCATGGTCTCCTGGATCACCATGCGCGTATAGGAGAGGCTCTGCACCTGGTTCCACTCCGGGTCGTTCGTGCCGCAAACGGCATGGGCCTCGGCCCGGATGCGCTCAAGCGCCTCCGGGTGCTGCGACAGCAGATAGAGCGACCAGGCGAGCGTCAGGGCCGTGGTCTCGGTGCCGGCCCAGAGATATTGCTTCATTTCGTCGATCACCTGCTGGTGATCGAATTCCGGGAAGTTCGGATCGGCTTCAGCCGCCTCGATCATCTTGAGCAGCGTGTTGTCGCGATGCTCGAGGATGTTGGCGCCCATGACCGTGTCGGGGATCGAGCCCCAGACCTGCATGGCCTTGGCGGCGTCCTCCTGCGTGATCTCGACCAGTTCGCCGCTCACCTTCTTGAGGCGAATGGATTTGTGGTTGATCACGTCGGTGTAGGTCTTCACCTGGCCGAAGACGAAATGCGGGTTGAACGGCATCTCGCGGTCGAATAGCGCCTTGCACACCATGTCGGCGGCGAGCGTCCAGGTTTCCTCCACCATCTCGATGGTCTCGCCAGTCTCGGCGAACTTTTTCCAGCGCGCCATCTTGGAGTCGATGGCCGCCATCAGATAGGGGAAATACACCTCGAACATATTGGGGTGGAAGGCCGCTTGCTGGGGCCTACGGATCTTCTGCCAGAGCGCGCCGTCGATCGTGATCATGCTCTTGCCGAAGATGGGCCGAAGCCCTTCGAAATATTTGGTGTAATTGTCGGCGTTCGTCACCAGAACGCGCTCGGCATGCGCCGGCTCGCTCAACAGGATGATGCGCTGGTTTTTGAGATTGATGGGGATGACGCCCCCATATTTCTCGCTAAGCGCCATGAGAACCTGCATCGGGTTCTCTTGGGCGAGCAGCGGTGTGAGCTTGAACCAAATGCTCTGCTCGTCGCCGAGCCCATGCTCTGGAGAATAGGCGACGTTCATATCGGCCATTTTCCCCCTGATCCTATAAGAGACGAGGCTGGCGGCCGTCTGATATCGGCGCGGCCGCACAATGTTGGGAGAGACCCGCCGGATTGGGCGGCGGAATGCCTCGAATTGACCTTTGTCTGTAGCACTCGGGGTTCGTCATTGTCCATCATTGGCGCCAAATCTTGACTGCATCTTGTCGTGCGACCAGCCGCCACGTCTAGAACATGTTGGCGAGGCCGTTAATGATCCCCGTCAAGTTCGCGCACGAAAGCCCTTAGGCGAGTGGAGGCGAAAACAGCGGCCCCTGGTCGCGTGGGTCGGCAAGCCCCAAAACCCGCTCGCCAGTGACGGAGACTGCGCCTGAAGCAACCAGCGCAAGGGCATGAGGATAAAGGCGATGCTCGGCTCCAAGCACCCTTGCGGCCAGGCTGTCGGCAGTGTCGTCGCTAAGCACCGGAACCGCCGCTTGCGCCACGATCGGGCCGTCATCCATCTCGGCGCGGACGAAATGCACGGTGCAGCCGCTGATCTTGGCGCCGGCGTCGATGACGCGGGCATGGGTGTCGAGGCCCCTGAAGGCCGGCAGCAGCGAGGGGTGGATATTGAGGTGGCGGTTGCGCCAGCCCTCGACGAAGCCCGGGGTGTGTAGCCGCATGAAGCCGGCATTGCACAGAAGCTCGATCCGGGCCTCTCTCAGCGCTGCGTCGACGGCGGCGTCGAACTCCTCCCGTGACGGGAAGTTCTTATGGTTGATGGTGAGGGCCGGAATGCCGGCAGCTTCGGCGCGGGTGAGGCCGTAGGCGCCAGGCACGTTGGAGATGACGAGCACGATCTCCGCCGGGTAGCGGCGGTCCTTGCAGGCGTCGATCAGCGCCTGAAGATTGGAGCCGCGGCCGGAGATGAGGATGCCGATGCGCTTTCTGGTCATCGGGCCACACGCGCCAGGCGGCCGAGATAGCGCACGGCTGGCGCCTTCTCGCGCCGCACGAGGCGACCAAGGCGCCAGGGGGCGTCGCCCGATGCGCCGAGGCTCGCGGCAACCGCGTCGGCCTGCGCGCCCGGCACGATGGCGACCATGCCGATACCGCAATTGAAGGTCCGGAGCATTTCCGCATCGTCCAGCGCCGCCTGCGTCTGAAGCCAGTGGAACACGGGCGGAAGATCGAACGAACCCAAGTCGATCTCGGCCGCGAGGGCGTCTGGAAGCACCCGCGGGATGTTCTCAGTCAGGCCGCCGCCGGTGATATGGGCGAGCGCCTTGACGTTGCCGGTTGTGCGAATCGTTTCAAGCATCTGGCGGACATAGATGCGTGTCGGTGTCAGCAGCGCCTGGCCCAACGCCCGGTCCGGCCCGAAGGGTGCTGGGTCGTCCCAGCCGAGGCCCGATCGTTCCACCACGCGCCGCACGAGGGAGAAGCCGTTGGCGTGAATGCCGGAGGATGGCAGCGCCAGGATGACGTCGCCGGCTTCGAGGTCGCCCCGCGGCAGGAGTTGGTTCCGTTCAACCGCGCCGACGGCAAAGCCGGCGAGGTCGTAGTCACCGGCGGCGTAGAGCCCGGGCATCTCGGCGGTCTCGCCCCCGACAAGCGCGCACCCAGCCTTGCTGCACCCCGCCGCAACGCCTCCGACCACCCGCGTGGCCACGGCCACGTCGAGCTTGCCGCAGGCAAAATAGTCGAGAAAGAACAAGGGCTCCGCCCCCTGCACGACGATGTCGTTGACGTTCATGGCGACGAGGTCGATGCCGATGCCGTCATGGTTGCCGGTCTCGATGGCGAGTTTGAGCTTGGTGCCGACGCCGTCGGTCGCGGCGACGAGGAGAGGGTCCTTGAAGCCGCAGGCCTTGAGATCGAACAAGCCACCGAAGCCGCCAATGCCCCCAAGCAGCCCCGCGCGGGCCGTCTTCGCGGCAAGCGGGCCGATCGCCTTGACCAAAGCGGTACCTGCGTCGATATCGACGCCGGCATCGCGATACGTCAAAGGGGCCTTGTCGCTGGATTTTATGGGCAACCTGGCCGTTCGGGATCGAGATGCGGGTTCAAGAGCGTTGGCATATCAATAAGGGGGCACCCGTCAAGGCCGCTGGCGGCGCAAAGCTTGCGATGGCGGCCCTGCCGCCGTCACATTTGCGCAGTTTACCGGCCTCTGGTGAAATGGCGGTGGCAGGGTAGCAAGGTCTGGATGAGCGAAATTGGCTCGGTGGCGCATGGTTAAGTCCGGTGTATCGCAGCGACGATCGCGTCTGCGCGCGGTTGGTTTGGCCGCCTGCCTGCTTGTGGTCGGGCTCGTCACCGAAGCCGCCAATGCCGCGGGTGAAAGCCCCTATGCCGTTTCCAAGATCGCGGTCGACGTCACCGCCAAGAGCGCCGTCGCGGCCAAGGCCGAGGCCATGGCCGAAGCGGAGCAACGCGCCGTCAATATTGTGTTGCGGCGCGTCACCCCCTTCAACGCACATGCGCAACTGCCGGCACTCGACCCGCAACAAGTCGAAGGCATGGTGAGCGGTCTCTCCATCCGGAAGGAGCAATATTCCACCACGCGCTACATCGCCTCGCTCGACATCATCTTGAACCAGCAAGCGGTGCGGCAGTTCCTTGCGAACCTTGGGGTTCCCATCAGCGACGAGCGCGCGCCGATGATCTCGGTGCTGCCGCTGGTGATGGAGGGGGATAAGGTCAAGGCTGGCGGCAATGAGAATTGGCGGCAGGCGTGGCTCGACCTCGACCTGACCCACAGTCTGACCCCCGCCAATATCGTCCGGGCAAGGTCCGATCTCGACGCGGGGGCGGTGAGGGCGGTCCTCGCCGGCGACGTCGGGGCCTATGCCTCGCTGCAGGGAACTTATGGCAGCGCGCCGCTTGTCATTGCGGTCGGGCAGCAGGTCGACGGTGGCCAGTTCGTGACGCGTCTTGCCGGTGCCGACAGCGTGGGGCGCATCAACTACGGACGCGCCGAGCAGTTCGATGCCCGGGGCGCCAAGGTGACCACCGGCGACGCGGCGGCGCTCGCTTATGCCATCCTGGAGAACCGCTGGAAGGCGACGCGGTCCTCCGGCACGCCGGTCGAGCCAGTCCGCTACGAGGAAGGCGTTCCTGCCGGCGCGGCATCCCAGGGAGAACCGGCGCGGAGCGTCGTGGCCATGGTGCCATTCTCGGGGCTCAAGGAATGGCAGGACATTCGCGCCCGACTGACGCAGGTTCCAGGCGTCCAGGGGCTCGAGATCAATTCGCTGTCGCCGCGGATGGCCTCTGTTGGGTTCAATTTTGCCGGCTCGCTCGGCCTGCTGCAAAAGGTGCTCGGAGATTATGGTTTTGCCTTTGAAAACAGGGCGGAGGGCTTTGTCGTCCGCGCCCGTTGAGCCGGGGCTACGAAGCGGGTCATAAATCTGATACCTATTTTGGCCTAAGCACTTGAGTCGGACCCCGGGTCGGACCGGGCCAGGAGTGTGACGAGTGAATATACCCAACACGCTGACGCTGGCGCGGATCGTGCTCGTGCCGCTGGTTGTGTGGCTGATCGTCACCCATGAGATGCGTGGCGCCTTCATCCTGTTCCTGCTCGCCGGGGTTTCCGACGCGGCCGACGGCTATCTCGCCAAGCGCTTCGATTGGCGCACCGAGCTCGGCGCCTATCTTGACCCGATCGCCGACAAATTGCTCCTGGTCAGCATCTACGTCACCCTCGGTTTCGCCAATCATCTGCCGGCTTGGCTGGTGATCGCGGTCGTCAGTCGCGACATTCTCATCATCGGCGCCTTCCTGTTGTCATGGGTGCTGTCGCGGCCGGTTCCGATCCATCCGCTGCTTGTAAGCAAAGCCAACACGCTCGCCCAGATCGTGCTGGCGGGGCTCGTGCTGGCCGAACTCGGCTTGGGGCTCGGGCTGGAGAAGCTCGTCTTGGTTCTCGTTCCCGTGACCGGCACGCTCACCATCGTCTCCGCCGCGGCCTATTTCTGGACCTGGCTCACGCATATGGCGAGCTATGAGCCCACGCCTGCGCCGCGGCCTTCGCGCCCTGCCAAGTCCGTCCCGCTGAAGCGCCCGGACCAGTCCCGGGTCAGGGCTTCGTGACGGTCGAGCAGCTCATTCTCGACTTGCCCCACCGCGCGGCCTTCGGCGCGGAAGATTTCCTGGTCAGCGAATGCAATCTGGGCGCGGTGCGGCTGATCGATTCCTGGCCGGCTTGGCACGGCAATGTGCATCTCCTGATCGGGCCGCCGGCGAGTGGCAAGACGCATCTTGCCCTTGTGTGGCAGGCCTTGTCCGGCGCCGAGGTCCTTTCGCCCGACACCCTCGACATGACCTCGCTGGACGCGGTGAGGGAGGGCGCGACTCTCATCGTCGAGGATATCGATCGCGCTGGCTATGACGAGAAGGCGCTGTTTCACCTGCTCAATCTCGCAAACGAGAAGCGTCTCTTCGTGCTGCTCTCAGCTCGCGAGGCGCCGGCCCGCTTCGACTGTTCGCTTCCGGATCTGAGGTCGAGGCTCAATGCCTTGCCGACCGAGTGCATCGGCGCGCCCGACGATACCCTGTTGAAGACGGTGATGCTCAAGCACTTCGCCGACCGGCAGCTCGCCATCGATCCGAAGGTGCTCGATTTTCTTTCGCTCCACGTCGAACGCTCTCTGGCCGCGGCGGCGATCGCCGTGGCTTCGATCGACCGGGCCGCGCTTGCTTCGGGGCGCAGGATCAGCCGTCAGCTCGTGGCGGAGGTACTTGGCGCGGAGGATGAGGCCGATTAGCCGGGCACACATTGGCCTTGGCCGTAACCCAAGTGATACAATTGTTGAGCTATGCTCGCTACCGCCCCGTTTCAGCGGCCGGGAAACATAAGTTTCACGAGGTTTTTCATGACGTTATCAGATCAGGTGCAGCCGGTCGACGGCAGCGTCGGCATTGCCGCCTACGGTCCGAGCCGGTTCTTCAACCGGGAGCTGTCCTGGCTGCATTTCAATCGGCGGGTGTTGGAGGAAGCCGAGAACGAGCGGCATCCGCTGCTCGAGCGCCTGCGCTTCCTTTCCATCTCGGCGTCCAACCTCGACGAATTCTATATGGTGCGCGTGGCGGGCCTGCGCGGCCAGGTCGTCGCCGGCATCGATACGCCGAGCCAGGACGGACTGACCCCGGCCGAGCAGCTTGAGCGGATCAAGCGGTTCGTGGCCGAGCTGACCGATGAGCAGCAGGAAAGCTGGGTGCTCCTCAAGGGCCTGCTGGCCGAAGCGGGCATCCACGTGGCGCAGGCCGATCAGCTCTCGGACAAGGAGCTCGGCTGGCTGGAGCAGCATTTCCTCAGCCAAATTTTCCCCGTGCTCACGCCGATCGCGGTCGACCCGGCCCATCCGTTCCCCTTCATCCCCAATTTCGGCTTCACGCTTGGGCTTGAACTCGTGCGCGAGGGGTCGCTCCGCACCATGAACGCGCTGATGCCGATCCCCTCGCAGTTGAGCCGCTTCATCCGGCTGCCTTCGGACGGCGAAGGTCACGACGCGATCAGATTCATCCGGCTCGAATCCGTGGTCGGGATCTTCGTGTCGCGCCTGTTCCCGGGCTATCGGGTGAGAAGCCAGGGCGCGTTCCGCGTGCTGCGAGACAGCGACATCGAGGTGCAGGAAGAGGCCGAAGATCTGGTGCGGTTGTTCGAATCCGCGCTCAAGCGCAGGCGCAGGGGCTCGGTGATCAGACTTGAGATCGAGGCCTCGATGCCGGCGCGTCTGCAGCACTTCGTGATGAAGGAGCTCAAGGTTTCCGAGGGCGAAAGCTTCGTGCAGAAGGGGCTGATCGGGCTCACCGATATCAACCAGCTTATCGTCGCCGACCGGCCCGATCTCAAGTTCCAACCTAACATCAGCCGCTTTCCGGAGCGCATCCGCGAGCACAGCGGCGACTGTTTTGCCGCCATCCGCGCCAAGGACATCGTCGTGCATCACCCTTACGAGTCGTTCGACGTGGTGCTGCAATTCCTGAAGCAGGCCACGGCCGATCCGGACGTGGTGGCGATCAAATGGACGCTCTACCGCACGAGCAAGACCTCGCCCATCATCGAGGCCTTGAAGGACGCGGTGGAGGCCGGCAAGTCGGTCACCGCGGTCGTGGAGCTCAAGGCCCGCTTCGACGAAGAGGCCAACATCAAATGGGCGCGCGACCTGGAAAGCGCGGGCGTGCAGGTGGTCTACGGTTTCCTCGAGCTCAAGACCCACGCCAAGCTGAGCCTTATCGTGCGGCGCGAGGGCGGTGATCTCGTCACCTATTGCCATGTGGGCACGGGCAACTACCACCCGGTCACGGCCAAGATCTACACGGACATCTCCTTCTTCACCGCCGACCGCACCGTCGGCCATGACGTTTCCCGTATCTTCAACTTCGTCACCGGCTATGCCGAGCCGGCGGAGCTCGAGGCCATGGCGGTCTCGCCGCACGGGATCAAGGCGCGCATCCTCGATCACATCCGCGAGGAGATGTACCACGCCAAGGCCGGGCGTCCGGCGGCGATCTGGATGAAGATGAATTCACTCGTCGATGTCGAGATCATCGACGCACTTTACGATGCAAGTCAGGCGGGCGTGGAGATCGATCTCGTGGTGCGTGGCATCTGTTGCCTCAGGCCGGGCGTGCCTCATCTTTCCGAGAACATCCACGTAAAGAGCATCGTGGGGCGCTTCCTCGAGCATTCCCGCATCTACTGCTTTGGTGCGGGGCATGGGTTGCCGAGTCGCAACGCAACCGTTTATATCAGCTCCGCCGACATGATGCCGCGCAACCTCGATCGTCGTGTGGAGGCCATGGTTCCGATCAAGAACCCAACGGTGCATGAGCAGATTCTCGACCAGATCATGGTGGCGAATCTCAAGGACAATATGCAGAGTTGGCGCGTCAGGCCCGATGGCAGCTCACAGCGTATCGGGCCCGTTGATGGGCAGGAGCCGTTCAGCGCGCAGGACTACTTCATGACCAATCCCAGCCTGTCCGGGCGTGGCGCTTCGCTGAAAGAAGACATGCCGCCGCGTTTCGCGCGGCTGGTCGAGTCCGGCTGAAGTTCGGCAAGCTACGTCATGGCCCGAAGACACGAGCTTCTTCCAGTTGCCGTCGTCGATATCGGGTCGAACTCGGTCCGTCTCGTGGTGTATGAGGGCGCCACCCGCGCGCCCACGCCCCTCTTCAACGAGAAGGTCTTGTGCGGCTTAGGCCGCTCGCTCGCCACGACCGGCCGGCTTGGGGCCGACGCGGTTGCCCGCGCGCTTCGAGCCCTTCGCCGCTTCCGCGCGCTGATCGACCAGATGGGCGTGACCCGGGTCGAAGCCGTCGCCACGGCCGCTGCGCGCGAAGCCGAGAATGGTTCGGACTTCATCGCCCAGGCCGAGCGCATCCTCGATCTCCCGATCAGGGTGCTTACCGGCCCCGAGGAGGCTGAGCTCGCGGCTCTCGGGGTGATCGCCGGCATTCACGACGCGGACGGCTTCGTCGGCGACCTCGGTGGCGGCAGCCTCGAACTGATCGACGTGCGCAAAGGCAAGCCGGGCGAGGCCGCGACGCTGCCGCTCGGCGGCCTGCGGCTGATCGATGCCTCCGGTGGCAATCTCAAGCGTGCCCGCGAGATTGTCGATACCGAGCTGGCCAAGGTGGACTGGCTGGAGCAGGGCGCGGGCCGCGACTTCTACGCCATCGGCGGGACCTGGCGGGCGCTCGCGCGGCTGCACATGATTCAGACCAACTACCCGCTCAACATCATGCACAATTACCGGATCGAGACCGCCGACGCCCTCAGATTCTCGGCGCTGCTCGATCAGCAATCGCAAGGCTCGCTTGCCGGCATCCGCGACATTTCAGGCGCCCGGCGAGAAACCATTCCCTATGGGGCCTTGGTGCTCGAACGGCTGCTGCGGCAGGTCCGTCCGAGCGCGGTGGTGATTTCCGTCTTCGGCATCCGCGAGGGGTTGCTCTACGGCCTTCTGAGCGAGGAGGAGAAGCGGAAAGACCCGCTGCTGGCGGCCTGCGACGACCTGGCGCGGCGCCGCTCACGCTCGATTCTCAGTGCGCAGGAGCTCTGCACCTGGACCGACGCCTTGTTTCGGGCGCCGGGCCCGACCGAGACGCCGGAGCAAAGGCGACTTCGCCATGCGGCCTGTCTCCTGTCCGACATTGGCTGGCATGGCCACCCGGATTATCGGGGCGTTCAGTGCTTGAACCTCGTGGCCCATGGCAATTTCGTCGGCGTCGACCATCCCGGCCGCGCGTTTCTGGCGCTCACCGTCTATTATCGCAACGAGGGCACGATCAAAGACGAGATCAGCCAAAGCCTGGTCGGCTTCGTCGACAAGGACATGCTGAAGCGGGCGCGCATTCTCGGCGCGGCGTTCCGTGCGGCGCATATGGTGTCCGCCGCGATGCCGGGTGTGCTCACCAACACGCCGATCGCTTATGAGGGCAACCGGCTCGTCTGGACTTTGCCGGAGCCCTATTCCAATCTCGAAGGCGAGCGCGTCGACCGCAGATTCAAGGCTCTGGCGAATCTGCTCGAGCGGGACGGCGAAATTCGCGTCGGGCCATCCTTTCAATTGGCGGCAAGCTGACACCAACGTGCTGGACGAGGCCGCCTTTCCCAAATCATTATGCTATGAGGACTGTTACCAGCCTTTGGCGTCAATCAGCCCTGCCGAGGGGCACAGCCGTAAGCGAACAAATGGCAGATGATCTTTACTCAGTTCTCGGCGTGGCGCGCAACGCCAGCGCCGGCGACGTCGCCAAGGCGTATCGCAAGCTCGCCAAGAAGCTGCACCCCGATCTCAATCCGGGTGATAAGGCCGCCGAGGACAAGTTCAAACAGATCACCGCGGCCTATGACATCCTCGGGGACGTCGAGAAGCGGCGGCGTTTCGATCTCGGCGAGATCGATGGTAGTGGTCAGGAGCGGCCGCAGCAGCGCTACTATCGCGAATATGCGGGCGGAGAGGACGCGGCGCGCTATCGCTCGACCGCGGGCTATGAGGATCTGGGCTCCTTCTCCGATCTGTTCGGCGATTTGTTCGGGAAAGAGGCGGGAGCCGCGCGTGGTGGCGGCCGCCGCTTCTCCACGCGCGGCGCAGACGCGCAATATCGGCTCGATGTCGACTTCCTCGAGGCGGTCAATGGCGCGAAGAAGCGCATCACCTTGCCCGACGGCGGCACCCTCGATGTGACCATCCCCGCCGGCGTGGCGGAAGGCCAGGTGATGCGGCTCAAAGGCAAAGGCAGGCCGGGCCGGGACGGCGGCGGGCCTGGTGACGCGCTGGTGGAAATTCTGGTCAGCCCACATCCCGTGTTCGCGCGCGAGGGCGACGACATCGTGGTCGAGGTGCCCATCACCATCGACGAGGCGGTTCTCGGCGGCAAAATCGAGGTGCCTACAATCGGCGGTAGAGTGTTCGCCACCGTCCCACCCGGATCGAGCACCGGCAAGACGCTGAGGCTCAAGGGGCGCGGCATCAAGGGTAAAGGCGGTAAGCAGGGCGATCAGCTGGTCAAGCTCACGGTGGTCCTGCCGGAGCGAATTGACGAGGACCTGAAGAAGCTCGCGGAAGAGTGGCGCGACAAGCACGGCTACGATCCGCGGCGAAAGCTTAGAGAGCAGGCCTGATGCTGAGCGAGCGCGACATCGTTGCCAAGATCCAGCACCTCACGGTGACGCGGCTGCGCGTGTGGGTGCGGCAGGGCTGGATCAGACCCGTGGCCAAGGCCGAGGAGGCTTTTACCGAAGCCGACATGGCGCGAGCGGCGCTGATCCGGGACCTAGAGGACAAGCTCGGCTTCGACGAGGAGCAGGTGCCTGTCCTGCTCAGTCTGATCGACCAGATCCACGGTCTCCGGGTCGAACTGAAAACCATCCTCGAAGTTTTGGACGACCTGCCAGAGGATGTGCGCGCCACGGTCAAGCTGCGGATCGAACGGCACAAATAGGCGCGCTGCTGGCGCCGCTGCTGCCGTCTCACTTCTCGTCAAGTCTGGCGTTTAGTTTCGGTCTTTACCGGATCGGCCGGTAGCACCGCGACCTCGCCTTCGCTGATGATGAGCGCAAGCTCGCCCCGCTTCAGCGCCAAGGCATCGTCGCCGAACAGCCTCCTGCGCCAGCCCCGCAACACCGGAACGTCGATGTCGCCGGAGCGCGCGATCTCTTCGAGTTCGTCGCTGGTGGCGATCAACTTCGGCGCCACGCCATTCCGTCCCGCCGTGGCTTTGAGCAGCACCCGCAGCAGATCGACCACCGCTTGAGCCTCCGGCGGCATGGGCTCGCCACGCTGGATCGGTGGCACCGTCTTCGGATCGCGCTCCAGGCCCTTGGACACCGCCTCGAGCACGGCGCGGCCGCGGGCGGAGCGGGCAAAGCCGTTGTGCAAGGTGCGGAGCGAACCCAAATCCTCGGCTGTCCGGGGCGCCTGACTGGCAATGTCATATAGCGCCTCGTCCTTGAGGATGCGCGATCGGGGCACATCCTGGGATTGCGCCTCGCGCTCGCGCCATGCGGCAAGTTCCATGAGCACGGCCAACGCCTTCGGCGTCTTGATGCGCATTTTCAGGCGCTTCCAGGCATGTTCGGGGTGGAGCTCATAGGTGGCGGGGTCGGTGAGCACCGCCATTTCTTCGCTGAGCCAGCTGACGCGCTCGGACTTGTCGAGCTGGGCCCTGAGCTTGGGATAGAGGTTGCGGAGATGCACGACGTCGCCAAGCGCGTAAGTGAGTTGCCGGTCGGACAGAGGTCTCCGGCTCCAATCGGTGAAGCGCGAGGTCTTGTCGAGATTGAAGTTCAGCATCCGCTTGACCAGCATGGAGTAGCTCACCGCCTCGCCAAAGCCGCAGACCATGGCCGCGACCTGGGTGTCGAAGATCGGATGCGGAATTACTCGCGCTAAATGATGAACAATCTCAACGTCTTGTCGCGCCGAATGAAAGACCTTCAGCACCTGGTCGTTCTGCATCAGGTCGAAGAAGGGGGTGAGGTCGAGGTCGGGCGCGAGGCTGTCGACCAGCACCTCGGTGCCGTCGGCCGCCATTTGGATCAGGCAGAGCTTCGGCCAGAAGGTCTGCTCCCGCATGAACTCGGTATCGACCGCCACAAAGGGGGCGGCCCCAAGCCGGGCGCAAGCCTCGGCCAGTTCGTCGGTACGCGATATGAGACGCATGGGCTGCCGTATAGCTCAGCCCGCAGGCCAAGGCCAAGAGGCCGATAGTATCAGGGACGCCCTGTCATTCGGACGGAATGCCGCAGAGCGGGGTGGATTCGTATGCTGGGTTCAAGACGCGCCACCCTTACGCGGCGAGGTGATTACGTCAATACGGCAATCGAGCCGCGCTTAAACTCTCGCCCGGATTTGATCCTTAACCTGCTCGATAGCATGCTCCAGGCTCGCTGGGGTATGGTGATGCGTGAGCGTCGACATCAGCGAACAAAGCGTCACCACGGCTGCAACGACCCATACTGCGCCGGGCAGGCGCGTTCGGACCGGAACGGTTTCGGCGATCCTGAGCATGGCCAATCTCCCTCATCTTGCCGTTGTCGATGGAACGCCGATGGACGCGCTTTGTTCCGCGCCTTGCGCCTGCCTTGACAGATGGGTGCCTCCCATGCGCTGTTCCGCGCGACTTCCGTAATCCATCTTTGTCCCCCGGCCCATGCACCCCTATCGCACCGAAACTTGCGGCGAATTGCGCAAAGAGGACGTCGGCAAGACCGTCAGGCTCTCCGGCTGGGTGCACCGCGTGCGCGACCATGGCGGGCTCCTCTTCATCGACCTCAGGGATCATTACGGCATCACCCAATGCGTGACCGATCCGGATTCTCCGGCGTTTGCCGAGGCTGAGAGGCTGAAGCCCGAATGGGTGGTGCGCATTGACGGAGAGGTGGTCGCCCGCACGGCGGAGACGATCAATCCCAACCTGCCCACCGGAGGAATCGAAGTCAGGGTCGCAGCCATCGAGGTGCTGTCGGAGGCGAAGGAGCTGCCGCTGCCGGTGTTTGGCGAGCCCGACTACCCGGAGGAGACCAGGCTCAAATACCGCTTCCTCGATCTCAGGCGCGACAGCCTGCACCGCAATATCATGAAGCGGCAGGCGATCATCTGGTCGATGCGCCACCGCATGCGCGAGGCGGGCTTCTTCGAATTCCAGACCCCGATTCTCACCGCGTCGTCGCCGGAAGGCGCGCGCGATTATCTGGTGCCGTCGCGGGTGCATCCGGGAAAGTTCTATGCGTTGCCGCAGGCGCCGCAGCAGTTCAAGCAGCTGATCATGATGGCGGGCTTCGACCGCTACTTCCAAATCGCGCCCTGCTTCCGTGACGAGGACGCCCGCGCCGACCGCTCGCCCGGCGAATTTTACCAGCTCGACCTGGAGATGAGCTTCGTCACCCAAGATGACGTGTTCGACACGCTCGAGCCGATCATGCGCGGACTGTTCGAGGAGTTTGGCGACGGCAAGGCGGTGACGCA
>JBAUEK010000081.1:0-2756 GCA_049678565.1 Methyloceanibacter sp.
TCCGCATCGGGTGCGACGGCCGCTTCATCGTGGCGAGCAGGGCGTCGGTGAAATCGCGCCAGGCGTCGAGCTGATTGGCGCGGATGCCGATCTCGGTTTCCATCGCGCTCAGTTTCGCCGCCAGACGGTCTGGGCCGCGCCACCCGGGTCCATGCGGCATGGCGGCGCGATCGGGGCCAGGGCGGTTGCATCTCGGCATCCGGCCGTGATGGCCACGCTCATGCCCGGCCCATGCGGTGCGCATCGGATTTTTGCCGGGGGTGTCGCCCCATGCCGTGGTCAGCAGGGTCAAGCTCGTCAGAGCCAGAACGGCCACAACGAGGATCGAAGCAATCTTCAAGGGATAGTGCATGTTTTAGAGCATCCTCACTGGTTGAGCCAACCTTGCTAAGGCCGGATCGTGGCCCTGGTTGGTTTCGGCGTGTCCGAATGTGTCTGCGCCGACATGTGTCTGTGCCGGTGAGATTTGTTGCGAAGGATGGCGGCGCTAGGCCGGCGGTCCCGCGCCCGGGTCAGGCTTTGCTTCGGACGTCAGCAGCTGACATCCAAAAAATAGGACCTGTTTTTGTCGCTTCCGTGTCGGAGCATTGCCGCGATGTTTCCGGCGGAAGAGATTTGTGTCGGAATATTGCTCCCGGCCGCTGACCGCGGGTTTCGTTACAAAATTGTCATCGTTGCCGGGACTGCCAGGGGTGGGAACGGCCGCCTAAGCACTTGTTCCGTCACAGGCCTTGGATGAGCTCGACCACAGCGCAAATTCTCGCCGGCGCGGGCGTTGATCCCGACGGGCGGGTTCGTGCTATCACCAGGGCCGAACGCCGGAGCAATTCGCACCATCGGCATCGACACGGTCAGGCCCCGACCAATGCGTCTCCTCCTCGTAGCCGACCTCCATTATTCGCTGCCCCAGTTCGACTGGGTGCTGGAGATGGCCGCCGATTTCGACGTCGTGGTCATGGCCGGCGATCATCTCGACATCGCTTCGATCGTCGATGGGCGCGCGCAGAGCGTCGTGGTGCGAAAATATTTCAGCCGGCTGCGCGCAAAAACTCGGCTCGTGATCTGCTCCGGCAATCACGATCTCGATTCGCGCAGCGAGGAAGGCGAGAAGGTCGCCAAGTGGTTGGGGACAGCGCAGAACGACGGGGTTCTGTCCGATGGGGACTCCTTCGTTCTCGGCGAAACGCTGTTCACCATCTGCCCGTGGTGGGATGGGCCGATCGTGCGGGCCGGCATCGCCGAGCAGCTGGCGCAGGCCGCGGCCCTGCCGAAGCAGCGATGGATCTGGATCCACCACGCCCCGCCGGCTCAGTCGCCGATCAGTTGGGGTGGCACCCGCCATTTCGGCGACGTCGAGCTCCGGGAATGGATCGAGCAATACGGGCCCGATATGGTCCTATCCGGTCACGTGCACCAATCGCCGTTCATAGCTGACGGCTCGTGGGTCGATCGTATCGGCAAGACGTGGGTGTTCAATGCGGGCCAGCAGCTCGGCCCCTTGCCGGCTCACATCATCATCGATACGAGCATTGGCGAAGCGCTGTGGTTCTCATCGGCGGGCCGTCAGCTCGTCCATCTCGGCCAGCCGCTGGAGCGGCCGGTGCCGAAGCTCGAAGCTCCGCCGGATTGGCTCAAAGCCGTGGATCGGCCTCGTCCTCAGGGCCAAGCCTGAAATCCTCGGACTGCTGGTGAATCAGCGTCTCGAGCACCTCGCCCACCATGCCGAAATGGTTGGCGTGCCCCTCGAATTGCTGCTTCAGGTCGACAAGATAGGTCGTCGCCGCGTTGAGACGCTCGGCCAGCAGCCGGCTGAGGAAGAACGCGATTTCGGGATGCGCCTTGAGGAAGCTCTCGGCGTCCTCGAACACAAACACACCGATCGGCGACGTGGCCCGAACCGTGGCGGTGTGGGGCCGATCGAGGAGCACGGACATCTCGCCGAAAACGGCGCCAGGCTCGCTGACGACGGCGACTTGAGTATCGCCTCTCAGCACCTCGACGCTGCCTTCGGCCAGGATGTAGAGCTGGCCCGACGTTTCGCCCTCCGACAGCAGGACTGTTTCGGTGGGAAATTCCGTCCGCGCGGCGCCGGCGCAGATATCGAGGATCGAGGCCATCGGCCAATCCTTCTTCCGGGTGGGCAAAACCTCCTGTCGGATTAGCCCGGCGGGCCGCGACTGTCATCGCAAAATATTTAGGCAGAGTGAGTCTCTCTGGCCGGATCTGCCGGGCGGGCGCGGAGGGCTTGCGGCTACCCCTCGAACGCCCCTTTCATGGCACACTCACTCACGTGATTCGTTCCATGCTCAGTCGCTCGGGGGTGAGCAGGGGCGCTTTGGCCAAAACCATGCGCAGCATTCGCATCATCGGCATCGATCCGGGCCTCAGGCGCACCGGCTGGGGTGTGATCGATTATGACGGGGTGAGGCTCGGCTTCGTCGCCTGCGGCTCGGTCGTGTCCGACGAGTCCGAGAGTCTCGGGACCCGGCTGCGGCAATTATTCGACGGCCTCCAGGCGGTGCTGGCTCGGCTGTCGCCGGGCGAGGCCGCAATCGAGCAGACATTCGTCAACCGCGACGGCTCGGCCACGCTGAAGCTGGGCCAGGCGCGGGGCATCGCGCTCCTCGTCCCGGCGCTGCTCACGCTGCCCATCGCCGAATATGCGCCGAACGCCGTCAAGAAGACCGTGGTCGGCGCGGGCCACGCCGATAAGGGGCAGATCCGCGCCATGGTCTCGCGCCTCCTGCCCCGGGCCG
>JBAUEK010000082.1:0-11249 GCA_049678565.1 Methyloceanibacter sp.
GGCTTCCGACGCCTCAAGGCGCACAAGCAGCTGCCAATACTCAAAGCGGCGCTGGCTGCGCATCACGCCAAGCATACGACCAAGCAGAAACTTGAGAACAAACTGAAAGCCGCATAGCATCATCAACAGGCAGCGCTCGGCCCGCCGAGTTCAACAAAGGACGGGACATCCCCGTGGCGGACATCGACGCCCAGGCAACGGAAGCGTACATTTGACCGATCTTCGACGTGAAATCGTGCGCTAGGATTTTCATGAAATTGTGGATTGTAATTTTCATGATTGGGGACTAAACGTTGGCGCGCACAGAGGTACGCTGGCGATGTCTCTGCCCCGAATGCTGCGGCCCGCAAATCTCGAGGAGGCACCTGTCGAGTCGAGAAAGCGTGACGGTGATGCCGTGTTCGTGGGCAGCGAGATACGCTCTCTGCGCAACGCGCGTGACATCACGCTGCAAGACCTCGGCGCCGCAACGGGTCTCTCGATCGGTTACCTGAGTCAGATCGAGCGCGGCATATCCAGCCCGACGGTCGATGCCCTTTACGCCATCAGCCGCGCCCTCGGCGTGACGATCAGCTGGTTCTTCAAGCCGAGCGATGAGGAGTCGGCGATCGAGCGTGACATCGTCGTCCGCGTGTGGCGAAGGCGGCAGCTCAAGTTCAGCTCGGGCATCACCGACGAGCTACTCTCTCCCAACCTCGATCGGCAGCTCGAGCTGCTCCGCTGCACGTTTGCGCCGGGCGCGACAAGCGGCGACGTAGCGTACGCCCATCGCGGCGAGGAGACCGGCGTCGTAATCTCCGGCCGGCTCGAGGTGTGGGTCGGAGACAAGCACTTCGTGCTCGAGGAAGGCGACAGTTTCGCCTTCGAAAGCCACCTGCCGCATCGCTATCGCAATCCCGGCAGAACGAAGGCGGTGGTGATTTGGGCGATCACGCCGCCGAGCTACTAGGTCGGAGACGCCATGGCGCGAGATCTTCCGAGCAAGGTAGAGGTCCTGATCGTCGGCGGCGGTATTGCCGGTTGCTCGGTCGCCTATCATCTGACGAAGCTCGGCATCACTGATGTAATGCTATGCGAGCGCCGGCAGCTCGGCTGCGGCACGACGTGGCACGCGGCTGGTCTCGTCACGCAGCTCCGCGCGACCCGCAACATGACCGAACTCGCCAAATATACGGGCGAGCTCTTCCGTACACTCGAAGCAGAGACCGGTCAGGCCACCGGCTTTAAGCAGAACGGCTCTCTGAGGGCAGCAAAAACTGAGGCGCGACTTGAGGAGCTGAAGCGCGGCGCCTCGATGGGCCGTAATTTCGGGCTGGTGGTCGAAGTCGTCGCGACGGGGGAGATCCAGGAACGCTGGCCGCTGATTGATACGAAAGACATCGTCGGAGGCCTCTGGCTCCCCGACGACGGGCAAGTCAATCCCATCGACGTGACCATGGCTCTTGCAAAAGGTGCGCGGACAGGCGGTGCGCACATCGCCGAAAATATGAAAGTCGAGCGGATACTGGTCGAGCAGGGCCGGGCTGTCGGCGCGCTCACCGACAAGGGTGAGGTGCGAGCCGAGAAGGTCGTTATCTGCGCCGGGATGTGGTCGCGCGAACTCGCGGCGGGGGTAGGCGTGTCGCTTCCGCTGCACGCAGCCGAGCATTTCTACGTCGTCACCGAGACCATCCCCGGACTACCCAAGAATCTGCCCGTGCTCTTCGTCAGCGACGAGCAAACCTATTACAAGGAGGATGCCGGCAAGTTGCTCGTCGGTTGCTTCGAGAAGGACGCTAAACCGTGGGGAGCAGGGGGCATCCCGGAGGATTTCTGTTTCGACAGCCTTCCCGAGGATCTCGATCATTTCGAACCGATTCTCGAGCAAGTGGTCCGTCGCGTACCGGCATTGGCGAGCGCCGGCATTCAGCTCTTCTTCAATGGGCCTGAGAGCTTCACGCCCGACGACCGCTATCTACTCGGCGAGACGGCGGAGGTGGAAAACCTCTTCTGCGCCTGTGGCTTCAACTCGGTCGGTATCCTTTCCTCGGGAGGGGTGGGCAAGGCGCTCTCACTCCGGATCCGCGACGGTCGCCCTCCGGTCGAGCTGGCGGATGTGGACGTTCGCCGCATGGTCCCATTTCAGTCGAACCGCCGTTACCTCTTCGAACGGACTAAGGAGACTCTCGGACTTCTCTTTGACATGCATTGGCCCAATCGCCAATATGCCACGGCGCGCGACGTGCGACGCAGCCCGTTCCATGAGAGGCTGCTCGCCGCGAATGCGTGCATGACGGAGGCCGCCGGCTACGAGCGACCGGGCTTTTTTGCGCGGAGCGGCGAGCGGCCCGAACTGGTTTACTCTTACGGACGACAGAACTGGTTTGAGGCCAGCGGGGACGAATGCCGCAATACCCGCGACAACGTCACCCTATTCGACCAGAGCTGCTTTCCGAAATTCATCGTCGAGGGACGAGATGCGTGCACCGCGCTCAACCACATCTGCGCGAACGATATCGACGTGCCTGTTGGTCGCCTCGTCTATACGCAATGGCTTAACGAGCGCGGGGGAATCGAGGCGGATGTCACGGTAACGCGGATCAGCGAAACGTCATTCCTTATCGTGACCATCGCCTCTTCGCAAACGCGCGACTTTGCCTGGCTCAAGCGTCACCTGCCTGAAGGTGCCCACGTCTTCGCGCGTGACATCACATCGGGCTTGGCCACCCTTGCCGTCATGGGACCCAAGTCGCGGGAGCTTTTGTCCCGGCTCTCGAGCGATGATTTCTCCACTGCAGCATTTCCGTTCGCATGGAGTCGCGAGGTCGAGATCGGCTACGCGCGTGTGCGCGCGAGCCGTGTGACTTTTGTCGGCGAGCTTGGCTGGGAACTCGCGATCCCAACAGAGTTCGCGGCGCATGTATTCGATGCCGTTCTGTCGGTCGGCGCAGATCTCGGGCTTCGCCACGGCGGCTTCTTTGCCATCAATTCGATGCGCATGGAGAAAGGCTACCGGCATTGGGGGCATGACGTCGGCGAGGAGGACACCCCGCTCGAAGCGGGGCTCGGCTTCGCGGTGGCCTTCGATAAGAAGAATGGCTTCATCGGGCGTGATGCGCTGCTGCGCCAGCGCGAGCTGGGCTTTCCGGTGCGCAGGCTTGTGCAGATCGCCGTGCCGGACGCGGGCGACAAGCTCTTGCATCACGATGAGCCGATCTGGTGTGGCAACCGGATCGTAGGCTCCGTCACTTCGGGCGCGTACGGACACCGCGTCGGCGCGCCGCTGGGGCTCGGTTACATCGCGGACGAGAACGGCGTCACGCCGGAGATGCTGGCCAAACAAAGGTTCGAGGTGGAGATCGCGTGGGAGCGCTATCCCGCGGAGGTTCAGCTCGGACCCTGGTACGACCCTAAATCGGAGCGCGTCCGAACCTAAGCATAAGAACCTCTGGAGGTGTCATGACCTTACTTTATCGGCGGCGTTTACGGGCAGCCACGTTCATGGGAGGACGGTCATGACCGCTTTGGAAGACTTCGCAAGTCTCTCCGGGAAGATCTACGTCGGCGGCCGCCTGGAGTCGAGCCGCGCGACCGAGCAGCTCGACGTGATCGACCCCGCAACGGCGGAACGCATCGGCGGCATCGCCGATTCGACCGACGCCGAGGTGGATCACGCGATCCAGCTCGCCAACGCCGCGCGACGCGTGTGGATGAGCATGGATTCCCGCAGCCGCGCAGTTATCCTCCATGACATCGCGGCAGGGCTCCGGCGCGACAAGGCGCCCTTCGCGGAATGCCTCACTCGCGAGCAAGGCAAGCCTTACAAGGAATCCGTCGACGAAGTCTCATGGTGCGCGACGGCGATCGACTACTACGCCGAGCTCGCGCGCCACGAGACCGGGCGTCTCGCGGGCGCGACGGTTCCCGGCCAGTTCCACTTCTGTATCAAGGAGCCGCTCGGCACCATCGTCATCGTCCTCCCGTTCAACTACCCGCTCGTGCTGTTGTGCTGGGAAGCGGCCGCCGCCCTGGCCGCCGGCAACGCGGTGATCGTCAAGCCCCACGAGCAGACGAGCCTCACGACGCTCAAATTCATGGAGGCGTTCTCCACCCTCCCTCCGGGTCTTATGCAGGTCGTGACGGGAGGCGCGCGCGTCGGCCAGCGGCTGATCGCAAGCTCGGATACGCATGGCGTCGCCTACACCGGATCGGTCGCGGTCGGTCAGGCAGTGGCCCGCACATGTGCCGAAACCTTCAAGCCGTGCCTGATCGAAGCATCGGGCAATGACCCCTTCATTGTCATGCCATCCGCTCCTCTCGATATGGCGGTGCGGGGTGCGGCATTCGCGGCCTATCTCAATTGCGGACAGGTGTGCACGTCGGCTGAGCGCTTTTACGTCCATGAGAAGATCCACGACGATTTCGTCGACGGTCTTGTCGCCGAGGCGCGCCGGCTTCGCGTCGGCAACGGTCTCGGCCCGGTCGACATGGGTCCGCTCGCTACCGAACGGCAGCGAGAGAGATACGAGGGTCTGATGTCTCGCGCCCGCGATCAGGGTGCCAAGACCGCGACCGGCGGCGGCCGCCCTGCTGAATACAATCGCGGCTGGTTCGTCGAACCAACCGTGCTCACCGGCGTGACGCCGGACATGGAAATTCTAAATGAGGAGCCATTCGGCCCCGTGGCGCCGATCTGCAAAGTATCGAGTTTCGACGAGGCCATGACGCTCGCCAATCGATCGCGCTTCGGTCTCGGCGCAAATCTTTATTCCCTCGACATGGATGAGGCCTTCCGCGCCGTACGGGAAGTCGAGTCCGGCATCCTCTGGATCAATGCGCCGCTGCTCGACAACGATGCACTGCCGTTCGGTGGACGGAAGCTATCTGGCACGGGCCGGCAGCTCGGGCCCGAGGGCCTGGCGCAGTTTCAGAACGCTAAGTTCGTCATGATCGATCCGACGGCCTCGAACCAGGACTTCTGGTGGTTTCCTTATTCCGACGCCGAGAGCTTTAAGCACGACTGAATCTCACGAACATGGAGGAGAGCGAAGCAATGGCATCTCAAGGTCTTGATCCTCAACTCGAGCGCCGCATCGCCGAGCTTGAGAACGAAGCAAACCAGGGAGCTGGATTCACTCCCATCGATTGGTTCTGGCTCATTTCTCTGGGCGTGGTCGGACCTGCGCTCCTGCTTTATTGGGGGTGGCAGTCATGAGCAACGGCACCCAAGGCGTTGAGCAATCCGGCTGGCCGCTCACCACGCATGATCGTCATTGGACTCAGTGGCAGCTCTTCGTCGTGCTCCTCGTCGCGGCTTCCGCGACCTGGTGCTACGTCATCGGCGAGTACGTAGGCTACTACCTCAATCTGAAGATGGGCTTCGCGGCGATGACCGCGGGCGCCATGATCGGCATGCTGCTGGTGGCGCTGGCTGTCGTCCCGGTGGCGACACGCTATGGCGTCGATTCGATCGCTGCCGCCACGCCACAATTCGGCAGCCGCGGTTGGATCTTCACCGTTTTCCTGCAATACGCTTCGATCGTAGGCTGGAACTCGCTGCTCTTGATCTTTTTCGGCAAGTCAGTCGCCCAGCTTCTCACCATCCTCGGTGTAACCACAGCCGATAGCGCCGGCATCGTCGTTCGCCTTTCCACCGCTCTTGCTTGTGTCGCCGTGTTTCTAGTGCTGCTCAGAGGGGCGACCGGTCTCGAACGGGTCGCCAAGGTTCTTTTCTTTTTCATCGTCGGGATCGGCGCCTGGATGGCGTGGTTGCTTTTGACGCAGCAGGCTGACGCCATCGCTGCCGCGAAGCCCGCCTATGCTTCCGGCAGCCTCCAGTGGGACTATGTGACCGGCGTCGAGATCGGGATCGTGAGTCTGCTGAGCTGGTGGCCATATATCGGCGCCATGGTCCGCGAGTCACCGAACGCCCATACGGCGACGCTGCCGGCGATGCTTGGCATGGGCCTGCCCGTGCCGCTGCTGTCGCTGGTTGGTCTCGCGGCGATTCTCGCGCTCGAAGTCTCCGACCCGTCGGCGTGGATGGTTCAGCTTGGCGGCACGACCTATGGCATCATCGCCCTGATGTTCGTCATTGCGGCCAACCTTGGTACGACCTTTGCGGGAGTTTACGCCACCGGCATTGGCCTCCGCCAAGTGCCGGGCTTGTCCAAGCTTCCCTGGAGTGTGATCATCTTGATGGGACTGGTGCCAGTGTTTGCCGTCGGAATGTTCATTCCGGATTTGTTCTTCAGCAATTTCGGCACCTTCCTCGCCTTCATCGGTGTGTTCTTTGCGCCACTCTGCGCAATCCAGATCGTCGACTACTTCTTTCTACGCGGACAGCGGATCAACATCCGCGGCGTCTATGAGCGAGGCGAAGGGTCACCCTATTATTATTGGGGCGGGTTCAATCCGGCGGCGATCATCGGCATGGCAGCGGGGTTCGGAACCTACCTCTACCTGCTCAACCCCGTCAGCTATGCGAGCCATACGCCCTACGAGTATGTGACGGCGTCGCTGCCGACGGCGCTCGTCGGCGGCCTGGTGTATCTCGTCGTAACGCTTCTCGTCGTGAAGCCCGCCGGTAAGGGTGACTATCCGTAGCCGAGGGCATGCAGGCTCTGCCGGTTTTAGGCTTGCATGCGCCTCAACTTGCCGACGATGACGGCTGCCGGAGGCGAGGTAGAACGGGCATCTCGTCTCCGGAACAATGGCTGAGCGTGCGGGGACGAGACCACCCGCTCAAGCGTGTTTGGATCGCCGTTGCCGCCAAAGAAGCTGCGAGCCACCACCAATGGGGCTACGACACGGCAGTGCAAATCCGGCTTGATGCGGGCATTCTCGGACATTGCATCAAGGACGGCGTGTGGATCACGCGCCGCCCAGCCGGCACGAAACCGCTGGATCCGCCGATCGCAGTATCGAGGCTTGAGGAAACGCAGCATGTCGCAAGTCAAGCAAGGCGAACAAGATCTCGCGACCTTCAATTGGGAAGATCCCTTTCTTCTCGAGGCCCAATTGACCCATGAGGAGCGCATGCTTCGCGATGGCGCGTGCGCCTTCGCGCAGGATAGGCTGCAACCGCGCGTCGTGAAGGCCAACGCTGAGGAACGCACAGATCCAAGCATTTTTCGCGAGATGGGCGAGGCGGGACTCCTCGGTGTCACCATTCCTGAAGAGTACGGTGGGTTAGGGGCGGGCTATGTGAGCTACGGCCTCATCGCCCGCGAGATCGAGCGGGTCGACAGCGGCTATCGCTCGATGATGTCGGTTCAGAACTCACTCGTGATGCATGCGATCTACGCCTACGGTTCCGAGGCGCAGCGCAGGGTTTATCTACCCAAGCTCGCAAGCGGAGAGCTGATCGGCTGCTTCGGCCTGACGGAACCGGATGCCGGGTCCGACCCATCAGCCATGACAACGCGTGCGGAAAAGAATGCCGGCGGCTACAGGCTCATCGGCACCAAGACCTGGATCTCAAACTCGCCCATCGCCGATGTGTTCGTGGTCTGGGCGAGGTCCCAAGCTCATGGCGGCAAGATCCGCGGCTTCGTGATCGAAAGGGGCACGCCGGGCCTGTCCGCGCCCAAAATCGGCGGCAAGCTGAGCCTCAGAACGTCGGTTACCGGTGAGATCGTCATGAACGAGGTCGAGGTTGCCGAGAATGGGCTTTTGCCCGGTGTCGAGGGATTGAAGGGACCGCTTGGCTGTCTTTATCGCGCGAGGTATGGCATCAGTTGGGGCGTCATGGGCGCGGCCGAATCCTGTTGGCACGCCGCACGCCAGTATGGGCTCGATCGCAAACAGTTCGGCCGTCCGCTGGCTCAGACGCAACTATTCCAGAAGAAGCTCGCTGACATGCAGACGGACATCACGCTTGGCCTTCAGGGTGCGCTGCGTGTCGGCCGCCTGCTGGACGAAGGGCTGGCTGCGCCAGAGGCGATCTCGATGATGAAGCGCAACAACTGCGGCAAGGCTCTCGATATCGCGCGTATGGCGCGGGACATGCACGGCGGCAACGGGATCACGGAGCAGTTTCAGGTGATGCGCCACATGGTGAATCTCGAAACGGTGAACACCTACGAGGGTACCCACGACGTGCATGCGCTTATCCTTGGGCGGGCACAGACGGGCTTGCAGGCCTTCAATTGACAGGGGCATGGAGACGATGAGCTGTCCACTAGACGGGATTCGCGTGCTCGATCTTTCGCGCGTCCTCGCGGGCCCGTGGGCGAGCCAAACCCTGGCTGACCTCGGTGCGGAGGTCATCAAGGTCGAGCGGCCCGGGTCAGGCGATGATACCAGAAGCTGGGGGGCGCCCTTTGCGACCGATGCCCGGGGCAAAGCTACCAACGACTCCGCCTATTTCCTCTCGACCAATCGGGGAAAGAAGTCGGTGGCAATCGACATCACCGATCCGCAAGGTCAGAAGGCTATTCGTGAGCTTGCGCGGACATCGGACGTCCTGATCGAGAACTTCAAGGTCGGCGGTCTGGCGAAGTATGGCCTCGACTACGGCACGCTCACGCAGATCAATCCCGGGCTTGTCTATTGCTCGATCACGGGGTTCGGCCAGACTGGTCCCTATCGCGACCGCGCGGGCTACGATTTCATGGTGCAGGGGCTTGGCGGTCTCATGAGTGTTACCGGCGCTCCCGATAGCACATCGGGCGGCGAACCGATGAAGGTCGGCGTCGCCGTCGCCGACATCTTCACAGGCCTTTACGCCACGATCGGCATACTTGCGGCGCTTCGCCATCGCGAGCAGACGGGGCGTGGCGATTACATCGACATGGCCCTGCTCGACGTGCAAGTGGCGGTCCTCGCCAACCAAGCTATGAACTATCTCGTGAGCGGTGTTTCACCCGCAAGGCTCGGCAACGCTCATCCCAACATCGTTCCCTACCAGACCTTTGCCACATCCGATGGCCACTTCATTCTCGCCGTGGGCAACGACAGCCAATTTCGCCGCTTCTGCGAAACAGCCGGATGTCCGGAACTCGCCGACAACGAGCTGTTCGCGAACAATGCCGCCCGCGTAGCGAACCGGGAGGCGCTCGTGCCGCTGATCGAGGCACAAACCCGCACTCGTCCTACCGGGCGCTGGGTTGCGGATCTTGAGGTCGCCGGTGTGCCTTGCGGACCGATCAATGATCTCGAGGCCGTCTTCGCCGATGAGCAGGTGCGCCACAGAGGTTTGCGCCTCGATCTGCCGCGTGCCGTTGCCGGCACCGTGCCCTCGGTCGCCTGTCCGATCCGCTTTCTCCACGCCAACTTGAACTTGCGGAATGGCCCTCCCTCCCTCGGTGAACACACACGCGAGGTGCTCGGCAATTTGTTTGACTCAGACGCACGTGGTGCGCAGTCACATGGCCAAGGAACATTGCATCCGGCATCAGGAGGGAAAGCTGCCAGGTTTTCCCAAGAACCTGATGGATGAACAGATCGCCCCGCGGAGCATCCTCCTGTCACCACTTGCGCACCTGTGGCGGCAATCCGAGAACGCAGCCCGGGCGCCGACGCTTTGAAAGTAGGTGCGTGTTTCGTGCATTCTGCGAAGCGGTTGCGGTAAAGCAAGCCTGACCCTGATCGGCGGTTGTCATCTTCCGGGAACACATGCCGGCCGTCTCGGGCGGCCAAGGCCCTGGCGAGCGTCGCCGTCGACGATGACATCACGCTGTTCACCAGTTGACGCGAGAGGCTAAGCATGGCTGATGAATTCCGCCCACATATCGCAGCGGCCGGTACGAATCGCGACGTAGGGCACATGGGGCAGGCCCCCAATAAGCCTAGACGGACCGCCTCAACGTCCACTTGGTAAGTTCTTGAACAAATCCTACCCCGGATTTGGACCTATTTCCGCGCTTCTCGCGCGTAGTAGAGCCGTGTTCGGTATAAGTGGCTTCGTGCCCGTGATTTGGACCTATTTCCGGTGTTCTCGCGTGTAGTGGAAGCGTGTTCGGTATAGGTGGCTCCGAGCCCCCGCAACCAACGATCCCATGAGCGCTGTTCGGCCGGCCTTTTCGCCGGCGAGCAAGGCGCCGGGCATCGCCAGGATCGCAGCAACCAAGCTCGCTAATCGTCGAAGCTCCTGCCCTGATGCAGCGGATGAACGCGCCGTGTCATTGCAGTTTGCGCTGCGTCAATGTCGGGCGCTCAAGGCTGTACTATAAAGACGCAATGGACGGCGTCTCCTTCGCGACCACCCCCTGGCCGCTCCCGTCCGAGGCGTCGGTGCCGCAGCCGACGCGCTGTGAGTATCAGGCGCCCCACCGATCGGGTGGGGCGCCGTTTCGTTAGAGGCCCTGCCAAGTGAGAGCGGGCGTGTCCGGGGACACCGACAGCCGCAAGGCGCGCGCCGATACGCGACCCCAATTTCTGGACTAAAAGACGCGGCAGCGGTTCAGTTGTCCTCGCGCCTCAATGCGCAAAAAAACCTGGCATTGGGACAGAAATCCGGGGGCTCGTGCAGCCCCTCACCGGCCGCCAGCCAGTGCTGGCAGGCCGCCTCATGCAGGCAAAGACGGCATTTGGCCCGGGCCTCGATATAGGCCATGCCGCCATCCACGCGAAGGGCCGCACAGGCGCCAACTCCACTGGTCGCCATCATGCGGTCCATCAGATCTTGCCGACGAAGAACCTGCTCTCGCGTCGGCCACCATAGCCTCGAGGTCGACATCGTTCGCCTCCTCATTTTCGCGAATGACCTGCCCCCAGACGGAAGGAAGCGTCTATCCTTGTCTAAGGTCGCGGCGCGTACCGGTCTTTGCGCCGCGTCAAACTCGCTCTGCGAGTTCTCGCCGGAGGGGCGGCTCAGCCGGCTGAGCCGCACCCAGCCGCGGCCCCAGTAGCATGGGCGCATATTCGAAAAGGAACAGTCCGAAGGCGACGATCCAGGCGATCCCAGCCGCTTCGAGCATGACCATGTAGCTTTGCGGGAAAATCCCCGCACCGATGCGCAGAAGCGCGGCCGCGGTCATCGCCGCGTAAGCCGCCATGGTCCAATTCGAGGCGGTGAGCTCGCGGCCCGTGTGGCCCCTTGTCGCGCGCGTCATCACTGCCAGCGTCATGAGACCTACGGCGCCGACGGTCCAGGCGTGCAACGCCGTGGTGCCGGCAAGGGCGGCGGGCGTGAGAATTGAGATCGCGCCCAGCAGGAAGCCGAGGGGGACGAAGGCATAGCCAAGATGCAGGACGAGAACGAGCGGCTCGCGCCACGCCTGCACGCCCTCCCAGCGCCAAAGGCGCAAGCCTTGGGCAATCGCGGC
>JBAUEK010000083.1:0-9160 GCA_049678565.1 Methyloceanibacter sp.
TGGCGTGACGGAACGGCATTTTCAGATCGCTCGGTGTGGGTCCGTACGACCGGGCCGGGCCTGGCGTCGACGCGAAGCGCTTCACAGCCTCCGCGGTCATGGAAAGGTTAGATGACGACCCCAGTCTTCCACTCCCTCGACGAGGCATTTTTCTATTGCCGCGACATGGACACGTCCTTGCGCGAGAGGCTCGATCTGTTTTCCGCGGCGGCCCGACGTTTGCGTCCGGCGATGCAGGAGGCGGTGGATCGGATGGTGGAGCGGCTCATGGCGAACGAGGCTGGCATCGCCGCTCCCCAGGTTGGGGACATCATGCCCCCCTTCGTTCTGCCGAATGAGAGAGGCGAGCTCGTCAGCCTTGCGGGTCTGTGCAAGGTCGGCCCCGTGGCCATCACCTTCCATCGCGGGCATTGGTGTCCTTATTGCCGCATCAGCAGCAGGGCGCTGGCCGAGGCGCAGGCCAAGGTCGCGGTAGAGGGGGCCCAGATCGTGGCGGTCATGCCGGACCGCCATCAATTCGCGGCCAAGTTCAAGGGGGAGGCGAAGGTGCGCTATCCCGTGCTCACCGATATGGACAATGGCTATGCGCTCTCGCTGAACCTGGCGATTTGGGTGGGCGCCGAGGTGCAAGGCCTGATGGCCAGTTCGGGGCGCGACCTCCCCCATTATCAGGGTAACGAGGCCTGGCTTCTGCCGCTGCCGGCGACCTTTGTCGTGGACATGGAGGGCATCGTGAGCGCCCGGTTCATCGACCCGGACTATCGGAGGCGGATGGCCATCGAGGACCTGCTTGTGGCCGTCCGGAGCGCCGGGCGTCGGGGTTAAGAGCGAGCCCGTGCAACCCGCGTCGCGCCTACCCAGGAGGGACGCCAAATGATATGGACAAGGCTTGGGGAAGACCTGAGACCTTAGTATTCCAGGTCGGGCCAGAACACGGCCCATGGCGGGGGACGCTTCGCAAGATGACGTCGAAGACGCTTTCTGAGGCCCTTGAAGACGCGTTCGTCGAGGCGCGAGACCTCGACGCCTCGCTGGCCGAGCGCCTACAGGCTTTCGCCGAGGCCGTAAGCAAGCTCGGACCACATTTTCAAGAGGCCGTCGACCGGCTGGTGGCAAGGCTTCGGGTCAGTGAGACAGGTTTGAGCGCGCCCCGACCGGGGGAGCCCATGCCGTCCTTCGTGCTCCCCGACGAGTCCGGCCATCTCGTTACCCTCGAAGAACTCCTGAAGAAGGGGCCGCTCGCCATCACCTTTCACCGCGGACATTGGTGCCCCTATTGCCGCATCAACACCCGCGCGCTCGCTGAAGCTCAGGGCGACATCGCCGCCGAGGGTGGACAGATCGCGGCCATCATGCCGGACCAGCAGCATTTCACCTCGGAGCTGAAGGCCCAGTCAGATGCGCCTTTCCCGATCCTCACCGACATCGACAATGGCTATGCGATGTCCTTGAATCTGGCGTTCTGGGTCGGAGCCGAGATGCAGGAGCTGATGACCACGGCCGGTTGGGATGTCACGCGGTCGCAAGGAAGCAACACGTGGCTGCTCCCGATTCCCGCGACCTTCGTCGTTGGCACCGACGGCGAGGTCAAGGCGCGCTTCGTCGATCCGGATTATCGCCGGCGGATGGCGGTCGAGGATTTGATCGCCGCGCTCAAAAGCGCTGGCTGACGCGGCGGCGATTCCGGTTCAGTGAAAATAGATTTGGAGTGAGTAGGTCGGATTTGAGCCGGCCGGAGGCGACGGGAAGGGCGCCGCGCGTCGCACGCTGGCGATCGCCGCCTGGTCGAGTTGCTTGTTTCCACTCGATCGGCTGACGCCAACCGAACGCAAGCCCCCCAATGCACCGATGGAGAAGGTCACCGTCGCCTTGCCGCGGGCGCCCACGGCTCGCGGCTTGTGGCGGCCGATGGCGGCGCGCACTGCGGCCCCGTAGGCGCGGGGGGTTGCAGCGCGAGCGGTTGGAGCCTGTTGTGCCGGAGGTTTGAACAGGCCGCCGCCAAAACCGAGCGTCATCGGCCGCATGCCCGGCTTGGCTTGGGTTTGGGAGGTCACGGCCGGTGTCGGTTTGTCGGCGCGGCGGACCGGGGCTGGTTCCGGCTTTTGCTCCGCCTGTTGGGCGGGCGCCGGCGGGGGCGGCGCCGGTGCCACCGATGTCGCCGGCTGCGGCTCCTCCGGTTCCTTCGCTGCAGCTTCGGTGCTGGTGGCCGTGCCGGAGGCGGTTGGAGGCGCATCCGCTTCGGCCGTCGTGATCTCATTCGCCGATGCGGTCGGCGTCTCCGGCTTCGGCATCTCCGCGGTTTCGGCTGCTGCGTTTGAGGACGGTTCCGGAGCGGCGGTCTCGACCATCGCCGGCTCCGTTGACTTGGAGTCCCGGTCCGGCTTGGACCCCTCGGCCGTCTCCACGTCCGCTGAAGCTTGCGCGTGGGGCTCGACATGATCGGATCCCGGCGCTTCGATGTCGGTCGCGTGCGGCGATGTTTCGGCAATTGCGATAGGCGCCTCCGCCACGGGGTCTGGTGCCTGCGTCGCGGTGTCCGTCGGCGCTGGCCTTTCGCTGTCCGAGGCGGGCTCTGGCTCCGCCGCAATCTCGCCCGGAGCGTTCGGAACCGGTTCGGGCGCGGGGGTCGCGACCTGCGCCGATGCAGGCGAACCAATTTCCGCGGCCGGCTCAGGCTCGGATGAAGGCTCGGCCGATGCGGTCGAAGCCGATTCTGAATCCGGCTCGGAGACAGGCTCGGTGGCCGGTCCGGTCTCACTCAGGCCCGTCTCTGGCTGGTTCGGGGAGGTCGACGTCCTGTCGATCGCCTCCCCGGCCGTCGGATCGGTGCTTGGTGGGACCTCTGCGAGCGCCCCGGTGACGGGCGGGTCAGCGGGCGCTGCCTCATCTTCCGTGGCGGGCATGGGCTCGCTTTGGACCTCGGCTTGTGCTGGAGCCGGGCTCGCAGGCGAGCCTTCAGGCTGGGCGGTCTTTCCGGTTTCGGCGGTGACGGCGGGAGGCGTGCGATTTCCAAGTCCAGGCACGGTGATGAGCACGGACAGAAGCGCGCCGGCGCAGAGTAAGGCTCCGCCGACGGCGAGCACGAATAGCGGGACCTTGGATTGGCTTCGATCGGACACGGCAGCAAGGGGTTAGAGTTGTTGGAATGCGCCGACTACATCCGGTACGCCGCTTCCGGCTTATCTGAGTCGCAGACTCCGATGCAACGATGCTCTGACCGCCGGCGATTCCAACAGGGCCCGCCACTGTGACAATTACGTCACCAAATTCGCCGCGAGATATGGTGAATTTGAGCAGTGTTTGTAGGGCTATGCGGTAAGCGTGAGCGTAACGAGTAGAGGGGGCAGTAATGCGTATTATTCTTGCCATGATGGCCATTGCCACTGGTTTGGCATTGGGCGGGTGTTTTCATTTTCATAAGAGCCAGGTCTACACGGCTGAAGTTGCGCAGCCGCTTCCGCCGCTTAAATAGTGCCCGATCGGGGTGACCCGGAAAGTTTTTAGGCCAAGGCTTCGATCCAGGCTGTCAAAGCATCCAGCATCTCCGCTGTGACCTCCCTTTCATTGCGTCCGCTGCGGGCGGGCACATGAAAGAAGTGATCGGCGTCTTGGATGAGCACGAGGGTTGCCCTCGGGCCCAGCCCTTGCACGAGCTTCTGCATCAGCTTCGCGCCCGCGAGCGCGTCGCGCGTTCCCTGCAGGAATAGCATCGGGATCTGCACGTCTGAGAGATGGGCGCCGCGCTGGGCCGACGGGCGACCGGCGGCGTGGAGCGGGAAGCCGAGAAAGGCGAGGCCGCGCACGCCGGGCAGAGGCGATGCGGCTTGCGCCTGCGAGGTCATGCGGCCGCCAAACGACTTGCCACCGGCGACGAGGGCGAGTCGCGGTGCGAGCCGGGATGCTTCGGCCACCGCGGCCCTGACCGTTGCTTGTGCCAATACGGGGGCATCTGGCCGCTTGGAACCCTTCGCCATATAGGGAAACTGGTATCGCAGCGTGGCGATGCCGCGTTCGGCGAGGCCATTGGCGACGGCCGCCATGAACGGGTGGGACATGCCTGCGCCGGCGCCATGCGCGACCACGTAACAAGCACGTGCCGCGCTGGGCAGTTGCAGGAGGCCGGACACGCTCCGCGCAGTGTCGACTCTGATGGTCACGGCTCGCGGTGTTGCGGACATCCTTAGGCGGCGGCCGCCGTTCTCGACCAATCGAAGGCGCGCAGAAGCTTCATCAGCGTGGCGGCAACTGGTGTGCGCTGGCGGCCGGCAACGCCGTAAAGGTAGATGGTCCGGTTAAGCGGGAGGTTCTCTACCGCGATGCGCATCAAGCTTTCCGGAGCTTTCGTGCTTCGCGGCATGAGCGCCACGCCAACGCCCGCTTCGATCAATGCGATCTGGTCGGACTCGGCACCGGTCTCATGGCAGCGGCCGGTGTCGAAATCCTGGCTCCGCAGTATCTCGAGCAAGATTGGGGTGGCCTCGCAAAAGGTCCTCACCACCAACCGTTCGTGGCGCAGGTCGTCAAGGGCGACCACGGAGGCGTTGGCGAGACGGTGCATGCTGCTGACAAAGAGTTGGAAATCCTCGGTGAACAGCGGCCAGGTGTCGAGACGCTCCCATTCGTCGCCGATGCCGGCGCCAAGCCCGAGCTCGACCTCGCCGCGTTTGAGGTATCCAAGCACCTCCTCGCCCGTGCCGCGATAAAGTTTCAGCTCGAGTCCGTTGAAGAGCTTTCCAAGCTCGACGATGTGAGGGGTCACCAGCGAAGGGTCGATGGTCTGGGACAAAGCGAGCCGGAGCGAGCCCACCTCTCCATGCTTGATGGCGGATGCCAATGACCTTGCGCTGATGGCGCTGTCGAAGCACTGCTTGAGCAGGGGCAGCATGCGCTGGCCGAGTTCGGTCAATTGGGCTTTCGGCCGTTCGCGGCGGAAGAGGTCGCCGCCGAGCTCGCCTTCCAGCTGCCTGATGGCGCGCGTGAGCGAGGGCTGGGCCACGTGACATTCCTCGGCTGCGCGCGTGAAATTCAGTACCCGGGCAACGGCCAGGAAGTAGCGGACCTGATGCATTTCCATGCCGAAGGAGCCCTGTCAGTTTAAGCTAAACCCGACCTTGGCTGAATATCGGCAAGGCAGCGCACGCTCCAATCACGATTGATAGCATCTGCGCGCACAACAGTGATGACAGGCCGGCGCAAGGGTCGGCTCGGATCATGCCAGAAGCCCTCGGAAATTTCGGTTGGTGCTAACGATTCTCATCTTGTACGCCTGATCGAGCTTTCCCGTCGAGATGCTTTTAGGGCGCATGCCTAAATTTTAAGCAACGTTCTGGGCCTTGCAGGCTCAGGCTTTTTACGAAGTTTTCTTGTAACTCTCGCGATAGCGCGCCCCTATGGATGTCTTAGCCAAAGGGCATTTCCCGGAAGCGGCAGCCCGCGCGCATGATCCCGGCTGACCCAAGCGTGGGCACCCGCCAAGGGGTGTCACAAGCCAAGGAGCCAGAGGCCATGAACATCGCCATGACGGAGCGCGGCATGACCGCTGCGCAGCCGCTGAAGGACAAAGTCTCGCTGATTACCGGTTCGACCAGCGGCATCGGCCTCGGCATTGCCCGGGCGCTCGCTGGCGCCGGCTCGTCCATCATCCTCAATGGGTTCGGCAAGCCGGAGGAGATCGAGGCCACCAAGGATGGCGTTGCCAAGGATTTCGGCGTCCAGGTCGACTATTCCGGCGCTGACATGTCGAACCCCGCCTCTATTGCCGAAATGATCGAGCAGATGCTCGGCAAGTTCGGCCGCATCGACATCGTCGTCAACAATGCGGGCATCCAGCACGTCGCTCCTTTGCAGGACTTTCCGGTGGCAAAATGGGACGCGATCATCGCCATCAATCTGAGTTCTGCCTTCCACACCACGCGTCTCGCGCTGCCCTCGATGGTCGCCAACAAATGGGGCCGCATCATCAACATCGCTTCGGCGCATGGGCTCGTCGGCTCGGCCTATAAATCGGCTTATGTCGCGGCGAAGCACGGCATGCTTGGGCTGACCAAGGTGACGGCGCTCGAGACGGCCGAACAGGGCATCACCTGTAACGCCATCTGCCCCGGTTACGTCTACACGCCGCTGGTCGAGGCGCAGATCGAGGGCCAGGCCAAGGCCCATGGCATTCCGCGCGAACAGGTGATCCGCGAGGTGCTGCTGGCGCAGCAACCGAACAAGCGCTTTGCCACCGTCGACGAGCTTGGCGCGCTTTCAGTGTTCCTGGCCTCGGAGGCGGCGACGTCGATCACGGGTGCTGCCATCCCGGTCGACGGCGGCTGGACCGCGCATTGAGGGCGTGACTCGATACACTGGAGGAGACAATCATGCCGGCCACCCAAGGTCTTTCCCCGCTTCAAGCCGTCGACGAGATTCGCAACGCCAATAAGGGCCAGGTCGTGCTGGTCCTACAGGGCGGCGGCGCGCTCGGGGCGTATCAAGGCGGCGTCTACCAAGCTCTGCACGAGGCGGGCATCGAACCTGACTGGCTGATCGGCACCTCGATCGGCGCCATCAATGCCAGCATCATCGCCGGCAACAAGCCGGAGCATCGTCTCGAAAAGCTTCAGGAGTTCTGGCGCCGGGTCGAGCGCAGCACGTTCTGGGGCGCCTTTCCGGCCTGGACCGGCGTGTCCGATGCCCTGTCGTCGTGGACGACGCTCGCCACCGGCATCCCCGGCTTCTTCGAAACCAATATGCGCGCTTTTCTCGGCGCCCACGTCCCGCTCGGCGCCGACAACGCCGGCTATTATTCGACCGCGCCGCTGAAGAAGACGCTAGAGGACCTCGTCGATTTCTCGCTGATCAACCAAAAGCAGCCGCGGCTGACGGTTGGCGCCGCCCATGTCCGATCGAGCGTGATGCATTATTTCGACTCGCGCGACATTGAGCTCACCCCTAGCCACGTCCTCGCTTCAGGTGCGCTCCCGCCGGCATTTCCAGCGGTGCGAATCGACGGCGAGCTTTACTGGGACGGCGGTATTCTTTCCAACACACCGGCTGAGCGTATTTTCGAGGACAATCCTCGACGCGATGCGATCATCTTCGCGGTGCATCTGTGGAACCCGACCGGGTCGGAGCCAGAGACGATCTGGGAGATTCTGCACCGCCACAAGGACATCCAATATTCGAGCCGGATCGCGAGCCATATCGTGCGCCAGCGTGAGTCGCACCGGCTTCGCCACGTCATCACCGAGCTCCTAAAATTCGTGCCGGAGGAAGCAAAGAAGGATCCCCTGGTGAAGGAGCTCGCCGGCTATTCCTGCCGCACGCGCATGCACGTGGTGCGGCTACTCGCCCCGCGGATCGGCAATGAAAGCCACACCAAGGACATCGATTTCACTCCGGCTGGCATCCGTGCGCGTTGGGAGGCCGGCTATGCCGACACCAACAGGGCGCTTGCCAGACAAGCTTGGCTCGACGAGTGCGATCTGCTCGAAGGCGTGATCCTGCACGAACCCGAGCCGGGCGTGGAGCCGGCGGCGGAAATGGAGCCGGGCGAGAACACCGTGCCTTCGCCACCTCACAAGTTCGCGGCCGAGTAGGCGAGGGCGCCATGGGGGCTCAGCTCTGCACCGGGGTTTCAGCGCTACAGCTCGCGGCGACGGGACTGAGCTTTCTGCTCGCTGTGATCCTGCTCGACATGTTTTGGGTGAAACTGCCCGAAGAGCTGCATGGTGGCGATCCTTCGGCGATGCTCAAGCGTCAGACCGTCCTCAACCTGTTCGTGGCGTTGGGTGCTGCCGCAGCCGCCTGCATGCTTCTTATCTGGGTCAGCGCCTGCGCGATCGGGACATGAACTGAGGGCAGCGACCTGGATCGTCGGGCTCGCGGCGATGAGACCTAAGGGAATTTGCTATGGTCGTCCCGGTCGTCGCCCGCGCCGGTCAGCCTCAGGAGGACAATCCAAATCCCGATCGGAACTAGGAAGCCCAGATGCTTTAGGCTCCGGAGGAACCGCCGCCGGAGCCCTAGGATTTGCATTGTTTCGACACGCGCTTGCTGGGGCATGGCTCGAATCCTAGGCGGGGTGGCGGGCCGCCAGTCAAGCATTGATTCAAATTTACATAAATATTGGGTCTTTATTGAGTGACATTGTCAAGGTCGGGAGCGACCTAACGCCTCGCCTGAGCCAAGGCAGTACGGGGTAGCAAATGTCGCGCGTACACGCGGGCAGTTCGCGTCTGGGAACAGGAACGCCAAACAGCCGGAGGGCGTGACCCTCCGGCTTCGGTCTTCAACCAAATTTAGGAAGCGAGAGGGTTTCCTGGGCGCGAGCCCGGGAACCAGCCCTCACACCGTGCCTATTTCAGCGGCGGGTTCGACATCGGCGGCGGCAACGGCTCGGCGTAGACGGCCTGACGATGATGGAAGCAGCCAGCCAGCATCAGCGATGTGGCGAGGATGGTAAGAACGAGAATGGTGCGCATAGACTGAAGTCCCCCTAAAGGTCACTGTCGGCTTTTTATCCTCCGCCCTCTTAGAAAAGGATTAACGGGCGGATCATTTTAAACCGTTTGTTAGCCTTAACCGTTCCACCAACAAGTCGACCAAAAAAGGGCTTCGGTTTGGCGATAATGTGCCGTCACACCGGACAGGTTCGGCGCGGGAACAACGCCACGCTCCCCGGCTCGGCGCGGCAAGGGCGGCCCCGACCGCAGCGGTATTTGCCCGTTCGGTCGAGGCCGCAAGGCAGAAGCACGAGACCACGATGCGACAACACGGCTTCTACCGGTGCTAGACTGAGCGGTCCCCGCGCGCCCGGCATTGCGCCAGATCAAGGGCGGGCGGGATCCTCGTCAACGGCCTAGGTCAGCGGCCGGCCGGCTTGTGTGCCAAGGCTGTCCGCTCGAATAACTCCTTGCAATAACCGCACATCCGCTCCATATGGTGGGCTATCGGCGCGCCCAAGGTGGGCGTGGAACCAAGAGTGACGGCAAAGACTATCGCGCCGACTACGAGCACGACAACTTTTCCCGAACAATCTGAAGACGCCGTACGCCCTCTCAGGCGAACGGCCCGTTATGTGAAACTACAGACGGGAAAGGAATCCCAATGTCTCGTGTCAATGGCACAGTGAAATTTTTCAATCATACGCGCGGCTTCGGCTTTATCTCGCCGGAAG
>JBAUEK010000084.1:0-30824 GCA_049678565.1 Methyloceanibacter sp.
CATGTGGCGCGCCGAGAGGCGCCCGCGCGTCCCCGCAAAGGACGCGACACCATAAGGTTTGCGCTTTTCGGCGCGCCATCCCCTTCGCTCGGGCGCAGGGGCAGGAGACAGCAAAGCCCGGGCGCGGCAGCGTCGCGGTGACGGAGAGTCATGTCCATGAGCCTCCTCCGCGTCACCCCGGCGAAAGCCGGGGTCCAGCGCGAGCGCCAGATAGAAAACTGGATACTGGCTGGCGCCGGCATGACGCGCTCGATGGTGGTTTCGCCCTTTGCTTGCTGGGTTCGGCCCTATGGGCTAGAAGCCGCGAATAACAGAGCTTTGCGTCAGCCATTAATCCCATGAGCAAGCAAGACGAGCCGGTCCGCCCAGAGGCCCGACTGCCGAAGGGCCTATTCGACAGTTCCGCCGGAGAGATCCGCGCGACCGCGAATATGCTCGAAAAAATTCGGGCGGTGTTCGAATCCTACGGCTTCGAGCCGCTCGACACCCCGGCGATCGAATATACCGACGCGCTCGGCAAGTTCCTGCCCGATTTGGACCGGCCGAATGAGGGCGTGTTCTCGTTCAAGGACGACGACGATCAGTGGCTGTCGCTCCGCTACGATCTGACCGCGCCGCTCGCCCGTTACGTCGCCGAAAATTACCAGAGCCTGCCAAAACCCTTCCGCCGCTATCAGTCAGGCCCGGTGTGGCGGAACGAGAAGCCGGGTCCGGGACGCTTCCGCCAATTCACCCAATTCGATGCCGACACCGTGGGCGCGTCGTCCGTCGCCGCCGACGCCGAAATGTGCATGCTCGCCGCCGACACGCTCGAAGCCCTCGGCGTCCCGCGCGGCCAATATGTGGTGAAGGTCAACAGTCGCAAAGTGCTGGATGGCGTGCTTGAGCAATGCGGTGCCAAAAGTGAACAGCAACGCCTTGCTGTACTTCGCGCGGTCGACAAACTTGATCGCTTGGGCGAAGAGGGAGTTCGAGCCCTTCTCGGCAAGGGCCGCAAAGACGAGAGTGGTGACTTCACACCAGGAGCCGAGCTTTCCACCTCGCAGATCAATCTCGTGATGAAATGCTTCAAGGATTATCTGGAAGCGGATGAGAGTTGGTCCCTTGCCAATTTGAAGGACGTGGAAGGATTCAATGGTCAACCCACACTCTCAGTAGAGGCGCTGAAGGCCCCTGCGTTCGACGAGGAACTCAAGAGCCCCAGGTATCCCGGCCGCTACTTCGACAATTTCGCCATTCTTGAAGACTTCAATGTGGGCGTGGAAACCAGCGAAGTCGGACGCGCTGGTGTCGAAGAGTTGCGAGAAATTGGCGAGCTGTGCGCGGCTGCTGGCTATGGAAGCAGACGCATTCGGTTCGATCCCTCCGTCGTTCGCGGGCTCGAATATTACACCGGGCCGGTGTTCGAGGCTGAGCTGACGGCGCCGGTCAAAGACGAGCGCGGCCAGACCATCCGGCTTGGCGCGGTGGCGAGCGGCGGGCGCTATGACGGTCTGGTCGAGCGCTTCACCGGCGAGAAGGTCCCCGCCACCGGCATCTCCATCGGCGTCTCGCGGCTGCTCTATGGTCTCAAGACCCTCGGCAAGATCCCGGCCGAGACCGCGCCCGGCCCCGTGGTCGTGCTGGTGCTCGATCGCGACCGCATGGCCGACTATCAGCTTATGGCCAAACAGCTTCGCCATGCCGGCATCCGGGCCGAGCTCTATCTCGGCGAGGCCGGCATGAAGGCGCAGATGAAATCTGCCGACAAGCGCGGCTCGCCTTGCGCCGTGATCCAGGGCGGCGACGAGAAGGGGCGCGGCGAAGTCCAGATCAAGGATTTGGTCCTCGGCGCCACGCTGGCCGCGATCAAGGACCGCGACGAATATCTCAAGCAGCAGGCCGAGGCGCAGTTCGCCGTGCCCGAGGACAAGCTCGTCGAGGCGGTCAGGCGCGTGCTCGCCCGTCACCGGGCCTAGGGCCATGGCGGCGGAATCGGCGCGAAAGTTCGAGGCGCTCGAAGCGCAAGCAGCAAGCCTGCTCGATGGATTCCGGCAGGCTGGCTACGAGCAAGTTGCGCCCTCGATCATCCAGCCCGCCGACATCTTTCTCGATCAGATCGGCGAGGCGCTGCGCGGCCGCACCTATTTCTTCACCGATCTGGCCGGCGAGGAGCTGTGCCTCCGGCCAGACCTGACGGTGCCGGTGTCGAGGCTCTATCTCGAGCGCCACCCGCGCGCCGAGATCGAGGCCCGCTATTGCTATAACGGTCCGGCCTTCCGCTTTCAGCCGCTCGGCCCGAGCCTGATCCACCCCAGAGAGTTCCGCCAGGCCGGCATCGAATGTTTCGGCGCGGCCGACCGCGACAAGGCCGATGCCGAGATTGTCCGCCTCGCGGTCGAAGGCGTGCGCGAGGCAGGGCTGAAGCAGTTTCGCCTGCGCTTCGGCGACATCGCGTTGTTCTACGCGCTCATCGACGCGCTGGCTCTGCCCGAGCGCTGGCGGCTGAAGCTTCGCCATTATTTTTGGCGGCCGCCGGAGTTCCACGCGTTGCTCGGCCGCCTGGCCAAGGGCGAACGGCCTGACGGTGACGGCGCCGTGGCGGCGCTTGCGGCCACGCTCGGCACGGACGATCCCGTGCGCGCCGAGGAACTGGTCGCGGACTATCTGGAGACCAAGGGCCTGCCGCTTTCCGGCAACCGCACGCTGGGCGAGATCACCGAGCGGCTGCTCGACTATGCCGCCGATCTCCGCGCCGATCCTTTGCCGAAGGAGGTGGCGACCGTCATCGACTATTATCTCGCGGTCGATGCGCCCTCGCGCGAGGCGGTCGATCGCATTGCCATGATCGGGCAGGCGGCCGGGATCGATCTCGGACCGGCGCTCTCCATGCTTGCCCGGCGCTTCGATCTTATCGAGCAGGCCGGCATCGATCTTGGGCCTGCGCACTTCGCCACCGAGTTCGGCCGCAACCTCGAATATTATTCCGGCCTCGTGTTCCAGATCGAGGCCGGCCTAGACGATGACGCCGGCACGGTCGCGGGCGGCGGCCGCTATGACGGGCTGCTGCGCTCGCTCGGGGCGCCGGTGCAGGTGCCGGCGGTGGGCTCGGCCATTCACACCGAGCGCCTGCTCGCCGCGATCAGGGGGCTCACCTGATGCCCGCGCCAAAACTCAGCATCGGCGTGCCGGCCAAGGGGCGCCTCAAGGACGCGGCCGCCAGCCTGTTCGAGCAGGCCGGGCTCGCCTTGCGTAAAAGCGGCCATGAGCGTGGCTATCGCGGCATCGTGCAGGGGCTCGATGGCGTCGAGGTCGTGTTCCTCTCCGCCGCCGAGATCGTGCATCAGCTCAAGGCTGGCCACATCCATGTTGGCATCACCGGCGAGGATTTGATCCGCGAAACCCTGCCCGACGCCGAGCGAAGCGTGGAGTTTCTGGCGCCGCTCGGTTTTGGCCGGGCCGATGTGGTCGTCGCCGTTCCAGACTATTGGATCGATGTCGGCCGCATGGCCGATCTCGAAGATGTCGCCGTGCAATTTGCCCGGGCGCATGGCCGGCGTTTACGTGTCGCCACCAAATATCTCAACCTGACGCGGCGCTTCTTCGCCAATCACGGCGTCGCCGGTTACCGCATCGTCGAGAGCGTCGGCGCCACCGAAGGCACGCCGGCGGCGGGAACGGCGGAGCTGATCGTCGATATCACCACCACCGGCACGACGCTCAAGGCCAATCATTTGAAGCTGCTTGAGGATGGGCTGATCCTGAAATCGCAGGCGCATCTGGTCGCGGCCCGCGCGGCCGCCTGGACCCAAGGCACGGTCGAACTGAAGCGCGTGGTCCGCGACCGCTTGAGCGGGGCGTCTTAGGCTGGGCTCAGATCGAGCTCATCCGCGGCCCGGATGGCGTCACCCTTCGACGCCGGCCCGACGCGGTGGCCGCCTGCTTCATCGGGGGTGAGTTCCAAGAAGCGCTGGTGAAACATGACGAGGCTCGACCGGTGACCGATGGACACGATGGCCGTCTCGGCCAGGCGCTCGAGCAGGATGCGATAGAGCATGGCCTCGGACGTCTCATCGAGCGCGCTCGTCGCCTCGTCCAGGAACAGCCAATCGGGCTTCTGCAACAAAGCGCGGGCAATCGACAGCCGCTGCTGCTCGCCGACCGAGAGCCGGTCGGCCCAATAGGCGGTTTCGTCCAGCATGTCGCGCAAATGCTCGAGCCCGGCCGCGCGCAAGACCTCGTCGATCTCGCCTGGCGTGAACGCATCCGGCGGACCGGGATAGGCCAGCGCGCCCCGCAGCGTGCCGAGCGGCACATAGGGCTTCTGCGGCAGGACCAGGAGACTGGCGCCATGGGGGATGCGAATGCGGCCCGAGCCGAAGGGCCAGACGCCGCCGAGCGCGCGGAACAGGCTCGTCTTGCCGGAGCCCGATGGACCGGTCACCAGCACCCGCTCGGCCGGGCCGATGGCAAGGCCGGACGCGCGCACGATCTCCTGACCGTCCGGCAGGCTGACGACGAGGTCGTCGGCGTGAAGATGAGTGCCGCCGTCGCCCACATGCTCGACGCGCGGCGCCGTCTCATTGAGCGACTGGGCCCAATCGATCGATGCGTCGAAGCCGGCGAGCCGGTTCAGCACCGCCTTCCAATCGGCGATCTCGGAATAGGCTTTGACGAAGAACGACAGCGCCCCCTGCACCTGGCCGAAGGCCGAGGCGATCTGCATCAGCCCGCCAAGCATCATCGAGCCGGCGAAATAGAGCGGGCTGACCACGATGAAGGGAAAAATTACCGCGACCTGCGAATAGCCCGCGGTGAGAAAGGTCAGCTGCTTGGTCCGCTGCATGATGCCGTACCAATTTCCGACCACGCGGCCGAAGCGATCGAGCAGGCGGTCCTCCTCGGCCTTCTCGCCCGAAAGCAGGGTCACCTCCTCGGCGTTCTCACGCAAGCGCACCAGCGAGAAGCGGAAATCAGCCTCGTAACGCTGCTGGTCGAAATTGAGCTGGATCAGCGGGCGGCCGACGAGATGCGTCACATAGGTGCCGAGAGTGGCGTAGATCAGCGCGGCCCAGACGAGATAGCCCGGAATTTGGAACGACTGCGAGCCGATCATCAGCGGGGTCGTCGACGACAAATTCCATAGAATCACGACGAAGGAGACGAGGGTGACGACGGAGCCGAGCAGCGCGATGCCGATATCGAGTGTCGAGTTGACGAACATCTTGATGTCGTCGGAGATACGCTGGTCGGGGTTGTCGACGGAATCGCCCTTCAGCCGCATGCGGTAATGCGTGCCGCCGCCAAGCCAGCGGCCGAGATAGTGCGTGGTGAGCCAGCGGCGCCATCTGATCTGGAGCCATTGCTGCAGATAGAGCTGATACACGGCGCTGACGATGTAGGCGGCCGCGAGCAGGCTGAAGACGCCGAGCTGGAAGATGAAGGTATCCCAGTCTTTGTTCTGCAGCGCGTCGTAGAAGGCCTTGTACCAGGTGTTGAAGCGAACGTTCACCCAGACCTGGAACAGCTGCAGCGCGATCACGGTGCCGAGCAGAACGCGTCCCGCCAAACCGTCCTCGGAGCGGAAATAGGGCACCGCGATCCGCGCGAACTCTCGGGCTGAATTACGAAATCCGGCCAATCAGGAATTCTCCAGGAGGGCGGTCTGTGGCGCCGACGCTATCTGCTCGGACGATAGGGCGAAAAGCGCGCGCTTGGGAAATTACGATTGTGTAAGCCTTATGCGCCGCCACCGGTCGGACTAAGGCAAAAGGGGCGACCTAAGGCCGCCCCTTTTGTTCGTCGAGCCCAGTTTTGCGGGCTGCTACATCATGTCCATGCCGCCCATGCCGCCAGGCATGTGGCCGTGATCGTCCTTCTTCTTCGGCGCCTCGGCCACGCCGGCCTCGGTCGTCACCAGCAGTCCCGCGATAGAAGCCGCATCCTGCAACGCGGTGCGCACCACCTTGGCCGGGTCGATGATGCCTTTCTCGACCAGATCGACATATTCGTTGTTCTGAGCGTCGTAACCGAAGGTCGACGATTTCTGGTCGAGCACCTTGCCGACCACGATCGAGCCTTCCATGCCCGCATTCTCGGCGATCTGGCGGATCGGCGCCTGGAGCGCGCGGCGGATGATATTGATGCCGGCCTCCTGGTCGTCATTGTCACCTTTTACCTTGAGCGACTTCGACGCCCACAGCAGCGCGACGCCGCCGCCGGGCACGATGCCTTCCTCGACCGCGGCCCTGGTCGCATTCAGCGCGTCGTCGACGCGATCCTTTTTCTCCTTCACCTCGACTTCGGTCGCGCCGCCAACCTTGATCACGGCAACGCCGCCAGAGAGCTTGGCCAGGCGCTCTTGCAGCTTCTCGCGGTCGTAGTCTGAGGTCGTGTCCTCGATCTGCTGCTTGATCTGGCCGACGCGGGCCTCGATGTCGGGCTTCTTGCCGCCACCGCTGACGATGGTGGTGTCGTCCTTGGTGATGGTGACCCGCTTGGCTTTGCCCAGCATCTGGATGGTGACGTTTTCGAGCTTGATGCCGAGATCCTCGGAAATCAGCTCACCGCCGGTCAAGACGGCGATGTCCTGCATCATGGCCTTGCGGCGGTCGCCGAAGCCGGGTGCCTTGACCGCGGCTACCTTCAAGCCGCCGCGAAGCTTGTTGACCACGAGCGTGGCGAGCGCCTCGCCCTCGACATCCTCGGCGATGACGAGCAGCGGGCGGCCCGACTGCACGACCTGCTCGAGCAGCGGCAACACGGCCTGCAGGCCCGAGAGCTTCTTCTCGTAGATCAGGATGTAGGGGTTCTCGAGCTCGGCCACCATCTTCTCGGCATTGGTGATGAAATAAGGAGAGATATAGCCGCGGTCGAACTGCATGCCTTCGACCACTTCGAGCTCGCTTTCGAGGCTCTTGGCTTCCTCGACCGTGATCACGCCCTCATTGCCGACCTTTTGCATGGCCTTGGCGATCATGTCGCCGATGGCCTTCTCGCCATTGGCGGAGATGGTGCCAACCTGCGCGATTTCAGCCGAGCCGCTGACCTTCTTCGCCCGCTTCTTGATGTCGGCGACGACCTCGGTCACGGCCTTGTCGATGCCGCGCTTCAGATCCATCGGGTTCATGCCGGCGGCCACGGACTTCAATCCCTCCCGCACGATGGCTTGTGCGAGCAGGGTTGCGGTCGTGGTGCCGTCGCCGGCGGTGTCGTTCGTCTTCGAGGCCACCTCGCGCAGCATCTGCGCGCCCATATTCTCGAATTTGTCTTCGAGCTCGACCTCCTTGGCGACGGTGACGCCGTCCTTGGTCGAGCGCGGGGCGCCGAAGGATTTGTCCAGGATGACATTGCGGCCCTTGGGCCCGAGCGTGATCTTGACCGCATTGGCCAGGATGTCGACGCCGCGCATCATGCTCTCGCGAGCCTCGGCGCCGAATTTTACCTCTTTCGCTGCCATGTTACCGTTCTCCGTTGAATTCTTGTCGCTTCAGGGGTGAGGGGGCGTTTCAGCCGAGGATGCCCATGATGTCGGACTCCTTCATGATCAGGAGCTCCTTGCCGTCGAGTTTGACCTCGGTGCCGGACCATTTGCCGAACAGCACCTTGTCGCCGGCCTTGACCCCCATGGGCTGGAGCTTGCCGTCCTCGCCCCGGGCGCCTGGGCCTGCGGCGACGATTTCACCGGTCTGCGGCTTCTCCGCCGCCGTGTCTGGAATGATGATGCCGCCCTTGGTCTTCAGCTCCTCCTCGAGGCGCTTGACCACGACGCGGTCGTGCAATGGACGAAATTTCATGGATAGGCTCCTATTGGGTGAGGCTGCCGCCACTTAGCACTCCAGAAAGGCGAGTGCCAATTAGCCGTGCTTGTAGCGGCGGGCGCCGCGGCCTGTCAAGCAGAGGCTGCTGGATGAACGGGCCCGACACGAGGCGCGGGCCGTCACATGCCGCGCGGGAGGCGGTGGATGCCCCCGGGCCTAGCCCAGGGAAAGGCGGACAAAGCCCAGTCCGAGATAGACCAGGGCAAAAACGCCGACCACCATCAAGATGAGCCGATAGATCGAAGCTTGCGCCCGGTTGCAAATGGACTCGGCGAAGGGGTTCGGCAGATGCGCGAAGCATGACGCGGCAAAGGAGCCGGCCAGCTCCACGTGCCGTTTCATCGCCGACCAGGCCTTTACCGTGATCACAAACCAGGCGCAGCTGATGAAGAGGCCGGCGCTCAGCAAGGCAATCGCCGCCCATTTGTTCTCCCACAACGCCGACGGACTGATGGCGAGCGCGCCGATGATCAGGGAATTGGCGACGAGCAGCGCATTATGGCGGGCCCAGATCGTCTCCCGTTCCGAATTGATCAGGTCGACATAGGCCTGAAACAGGGCAATCTCGTCGGAGGTATTGGCTGGCTGCTTAGCGGTCATGATGGCTCAGAGTGCCACGGCCCAATGGCCCGCACCAGCGGCCCCGGATCGGCGGGGCGAGGCGAAGCGGGGCCGGAGACCATCCCGGCCCGCCCGCCAAACCGCCAATTGACCGCGTCGGCGGCAGTTGATGCTACGGCGCCAGCCGCCTTGCCAGACCCACGGCATAGGCTCCGGACCGCACCGAGAAGATAGGGTCATTGGTTGGCCCGGCCATGCCGTCGGGCAAATTGGCCGGGTCGAAGGTGAAGGCGTCGCAGACGGGAGTGCCGGCAACACCATCGATCGCGATCCGCCCGAGCGCCACCGTGGCGTGGGCGTCCTCGTCCCACATCGCGGTGGGATCGTCGGTCGGATCGCCGTCCTCGCCCAAGATGGCGACGAGTTCGAAGGCGACCGGTCCCTTGCCCAGCCGTTCCTTCAGCTCATCCAAGTAGAAATCCGGTCCTTTCGATTTCAGCTCTTCATCGCTGAGTCCAATCTCGCCGGCTACCGGGACCGCCTTGAGTTTGACGATGCGGGACTTCCCCTCGGCGTTGGTCAGGGTGAAAGCGTGAACGCCCCAATAATTACAGCCTGCATAGCTCGCCGGCACCGGACGGGCGTTGAGAAAGGCCGCCTGCCGCGTCGTCTCTGGATTGGCCTTGCTGAACGCCTCGAGCTTGGCCGGGTCGGGCGCGTCGGCGCCTGGCGCCTTGCTTCGTACCTTCAAGAACTCGACAAATTGCGGCGGCGACTTGGCGAAGAAGATTGGCGCCGAGATCATGACGAGGTCGGTGCTGGCGCCCCCGCCGAGATCGAAGCGAAGCGAGAGGCCGCGTGGAGTGGGTTTGGTGGTGTCGGGAATTTTGGGATTACCGCCGCCCATGGAAAGGCGGCCGGTGAGCCCGACGGGCTTGGCGAATTGCGGCGCCTTGGAGAGCGAGGCGGCCTCGGGCGAGGGCGTGAAGCGCCCGGTGACACAAAATCCCTTGGCATTGCCCGCGCGCGTGCCGGGATGTCTGCCGAAGACGCCATTGAGCGCGTCGACCAGCTGCTCCGGGCCGGGCGTCGCTCCTGAAGATGCATTTGAACTCATTATCCTGGACTCCTTTGAACGTTTCCCCATTCGTTGAAATTCTTCCTTCACCTCGGGCAGGTTTTGATGCCTTCTTGCCGCGGGTGTGGTGTGCATAGTTAGTCGGACGGGCATGGCCTTTTGTTACGCCTGGTGAGAGGATTATTTTCGATGACAGACGCGGCCCTCGATCTCTCAGGGGAAATCGCGCGCTACCGGCCGATGCTCTACCGGCTCGCCTTGCTGCAGCTGCACGACAGGGCCGCCGCCGATGACGTCGCGCAGGAGACGATTCTCGCCGCACTTGAGGGGGCTTCCGGCTTCAGGGCTCAGTCGAGCTTGAAGACATGGCTCTTCGCCATCCTCCGCCACAAAATGATCGATAGCCTGCGCGCCGGCGCCAAGCGCGTGCGCCTGCCGGCCGACGATGCCAATGCTGAACTCGACATCACCGGGTTCAACACGCTGTTCGACAGCGAGGATTGTTGGGCGGCGCCTAAGGACGTTTGGACCGATCCTGAAACCGTGGTCGAGCGCAAGGCGTTCTTCCGCGTGCTTGAGGCTTGCCTCACCAAGCTGCCGCCACGCACGGCGCGGGCCTTCCTGATGCGAGAATGGCTGGAGCTTGAACCGGAGGAGGTCTCGGCCGAGCTGAAAGTGTCGGCGGGAAACCTGCGCGTCTTGCTCTACCGCGCGCGCATGAAGCTCAGGCTTTGTCTCGATCTCGGCTGGAACCGCGCATGACCGAACGGCCGAAGGTCACCTGCCGCGATACCTCCTGGCTCGTCAGTGACGCAAGAGATCGCCCCCTGCTCGAGAGCGAGAAGGAAGCGCTGACCGAGCACATTGCGGGCTGCAGCCTGTGCCAAGGCGCAAGTGAGCAGTTCGCCGTGCTATTCAGGCAGATCGGCGTCTATTTCAAAGGCGACGCACCCGATTCGGACCAATAAGACCGGTACCGAGGGAGGTCCTGGCCCGATCGTCTTCGTCGTGACCCTGGCGTCTGGCCTTTCCGCGCCGTCCCGATTATCGTGTTGGCTGTTATCCTAAGAGCCCTTAGGCTAGCGCCGCATCGCTTAGCTAGGCTCATCGTTGTGTTTTGGCGAGGCACTCGCCAATGGGACCAGCGCAAGTTGAATGACAAGCCATGACCTCTAAATCGAACCCTACTTCCGGGCGCCTTGCCCTGCTGGATGTGATCGTCCTCAGCGCCATGGCCGTGACCGCGGCCGCCTTTGCCGTCGGCCTCGTCCTCAATTCGGGCATCGATCTGCTCGCGGGAGCGATCGCGGGCGGTGCGCTGTTCATGGTGATGGCCTCCTCTCATTACGTCATCACGCGCTCGTCCCGCTCGGCCACGGTGTCGGGACGTCTGGATGAGCTGGAAGAGGCTCTGATCGTGCTCGACGGAGATTTGCAGCGCATCGATCAGGTCGAGGACGATGTGGCGAGGCTCGATCTCCTCAATGACAGGGTCGAGCGTCTCGATCAGACAGTCTCCGAATATAACGGCGTGAGCGACGGCGGCGCGCGCGTGGCGGAGATCGAGCGCCTGACCCAGGACCTCAAGCAGCTTCGCGGCCGCTTCGACGCCCTGCGCTCGGATGTCGAGACTCAGACGCAGGCGCAGCGCGATGAGATCGGCGCCGAGCTCAGATCGCTTGAAGGTCTGATCAAGGATCTCTCACGCGATTTGACAGCCGCCGCGCCCTTGTTGGCATCCGGCGTTGCCGGTGGGTCTGAGGATGAGGTCGAATCCGCGGAAATCCCGGTGCGGCTTGAAGTCACCGAGGAGCATCTGCTCGTCGCGGAGGCGGCTACGGTGGTGGACCTGGCCGAGGCCTCCGAAATCCCGCCGAGGCTCGAGCTTGCCGACGATGATTTGGACGAGGATGAGCCGAGCGATCTGCTCGCCGAATCCGTGAGCGTGAGCGAAGTGGAAGTCGAGCGCGACGAGGGCGAGGAGGATGTCATCATTCTCGCGCCCGAGGAGCCCGCGCCGCGCCGCGATATGAACGAAGATTTACGCCAGGCGATCGAGGCGAACCGGATCGACCTCTATCTACAATCGATCGTTACCCTGCCTGAGCGCAAGCTTTGCTATTTCGACGGCCTGACCCGCATCCGCGCCGGCGTCGACGAAATCCTCGAGCCCAGCACCTATCAAGACATCGCCGCGCGCGAGGGCCTCATGCCGCGCATCGACAATGTGATGCTGGTCAAATGCGTGCAGCTATTGCGCCGGCTCGGACCGGAATCGAAGCTTCGAGGCGTTTTCTGCAATCTCTCCATGCAGTCGCTGCTCGACCCAGACTTCTTCCCCGAGCTCGTCGAATTTCTGGAGGAGAACAGTACGCTTGGCGACAGCCTCACCTTCCGCCTCAGTCAGCCTTCGGTTCGGGACCTCGGCGCCATCGAGCTGGCAAGCTTGAGGACGCTGGGCAAGATCGGCTTCGGCTTCTCCCTCGATCACGTCTCCGAGCTTGATCTCGACTATGCCGGGCTTCGCGACCATTTCTACCGCTTCATCAAACTCGAGGCGAAAACCTTGCTGCACGGCATGGAGGCGACGCGAGCGCCGGTCGCCGCCGCCGAGCTGGCGCGCCATCTCGATCGCTTCGATCTGAAGCTGGTCGTGGAGAAGGTTGAAGACGAACAGAGCCTGGAGCGGCTTCTGGACTATGGCGTCGAACTGGCCCAGGGCGATCTCTTCGCCGGGCCAAAGCCGATCACGCCGGAGATGTTCAGCGAGCTTGAAGGCGCCGACGCGGCGTAGCCGCCGTCACCCGAAGGAGTGACGGCGTCCTCCGCGATTCTCAGCGAAGACTACTCTTCCTTGTTCATCTCTTCCATTGCGGCATCGCCGGAGTCGGAAGGCGGAGCCGCCTCTTCCATCGGCTTTGCCTTCATGGCGCCATCGCCGTCGGGCGCGTCCATCGGCGTGCCCTCGTCGGCCTCGGGGTCGAGCAGATTCTCCACCTCGGCATTCTCTTCGTCGGCCGCGAGGATCGTCAGATTGGACGCGGTATCGAGCGCGGGCCGCATCGTCGCGTCGGCCTGGCCGACGAATCCGATCAGAGCAAGCGTGACAGCAACTGCACCAGACTTGAGCAGAAAGTGAGACATGCTTTGTTCTCCTTGGAAGACCCTTGTTGGGCGATCCTTTGTTAAGTCGCGAGCGGGGAAATACAGCGCGCGCAAGAAATAGCAAAGCTCAATCCAAGTTGGGGTCAAGCCCGGGTAAATGACTATCCCCAACAAGACCGTCCCGGGCTGGGCACGGTCTCCATCGGCAACCCCTCGGTGCGCACCGAGAGCGCCCGAGAAAGCGAGCGGCCGGCGCTGTGAGAAGCAGCGGCCGGTTCGTCGAATCCTGCTATTAGTCTTGATGATACCGCATGCTCGGCGGCCAATTGGTCGAGGGAAACAGCCGCTGCAGCTCGCGGATCTCGTCCTGGCCGCCGCCATCGGGGCGGTAGGCATGACGGCCGTAATTGGCTGCGGGGTACTCGTACTCGTAGGAGCCATAGTTCTGGCCGTATGACGGGTCGTAGCGGTGGCCATAGCCACCGGCATTGGCCGACCCGGCAAAGAGCACGGCACCGAAAGCGGCCGAAACGGCCAAAACGCACAATTCCGTCAGGCTGGTAGGGAGGTGGGTCATGTCAGGTCTCCTTTGCCGACCCCTCCCTCGGCAGGGGATATCTGGGAGGCCACGAGCCGCCGTTCAATGCATCAATCGCAAGAAATTGAGACCGGCGGACCGGCCGCGCGCCGAGCCGCGCTCGCCTTGACCCCCATGCACCGAGCCTCTACGGGGTGGCCCATGACGCTCAGCACAGAAACCGTTCCGGTGATCGGCTCCATCGCCGAGCTGGGTTCCGAGTACACGGCCTGGCTCGTCGATATTTGGGGCGTGATGCATAACGGGCTGCGTGCGTTTCCGCCCGCGGTGGAGGCAACCAGGCGTTTCCGCCAGCAGGGTGGCATCGTCGTGCTCCTCTCCAACTCGCCACGCCCGGCCGCGAGCCTTCAGCACCAGTTGAAGAGCCTCGGCGTCCCCGACGCGTGCTACGACGCGACCATCTCCTCCGGCGACCTCACCCGCCACGAGCTGGCCAAGCACGAGGGAGCCCGGGTCTTTCATCTCGGGCCTGAGCGCGACCTTCCGATCTTCGCCGGGCTCGACGTCACCAGGGTCGATGCGAGCGAGGGCGAATTCGTGCTGTGCACCGGTCTCTTCGACGATACCGAGACGCCCGAGGACTATGTCGAGCTGCTGCGCGCGCTTGCGGCGCGGAAGCTCACCATGCTGTGCGCCAATCCGGACCGCATGGTGGAGCGTGGTGACAGCCTCATCTATTGCGCCGGCGCGCTCGCCGACATCTATGCGGCCTTTGGCGGCAACGTGATCTATGCAGGCAAGCCCTATGTGCCGATCTACGAGCTTGCGCTCGCGACCGTCGGCGAGTTGGCCGGAAGGGAGGTGCCGCCAAGCCAGATCCTCGCGATCGGCGACGGCGTGCATACCGACATGGCCGGCGCGGCGAGCTTCGGCCTCGATGCCGTGTTCGTGGCGAGTGGACTGCATGCACCGAAGACGTCAGCCGACGCAAAAATGCCGCGTGCGGCGCTCGACGAGTTTCATCTTCTGGAATTGTTCGAGGGCCTGAAGCCCCCGCGCGCGGCGATGCCAGCGCTCGCTTGGTAGGTCTAGCCGCCGAAAATGCCGTCGATCTTGGCCTTCAGCGTTTGGGCATTGAACGGCTTGACGATGCAATTGTTGACGCCAGCCTTCCTCGCCGCGATCACGTTTTCGGTCTTCGATTCCGCCGTGACCATGATGAAGGGTGTGAGGGAGAGTTCGTCATCGGCGCGGACCTCGCGCAACAGCTCGTAGCCGGTCATCGGTTCGATGCTCCAATCGGAGATCACGAGGCCGTAATGCTTCCGGCGCATTTTTTCGAGCGCGGCGCTGCCGTCCCCGGCCTCGTCGATATTGGCGAAACCAAGCTGCCTCAACAAATTGCCGATGATCCGGATCATCGGCGTGTAATCGTCGACGACAAGAACCGGCATGCTGGTATCGACGGCCATTGCATTCTCCGCTTGCGGTAGGTCCCCTCTACGGCTTAGCCCTAGCGGCTGCCGAACAGGTTCGGCCCGCATACGCTACGGGTTGGCCCTGAACGTGGAGTTAAAGCCGCTTGGTCCCACCTTCGGGTTGACCACAGCCCGGATGGCAAATATTGCAGCGCAGCAGAGGCTTCGCTATTTTCGCGCACGCAAAAAATAGGACTGGGGGCAATCGATGACCACGAACGGTAACGGGACTGCAATTCAAGGCTACTTTTTTGAAGATCTCGCCGTCGGCATGGAGGCGAGCTTCAGCAAGAAAATTTCCAACGACGATGTGCTGACCTTCGCCGGTCTGTCGGGAGACATCAATCCGGTGCATCTCGACGACGCCTATGCCGCCGGCACCATGTTCAAACAGCGCATCGCCCACGGCATCCTTACGGCGAGTCTTCTCTCCACCGTGCTCGGCACCAAGCTGCCCGGACCGGGTTGCATCTATCTCACGCAAAATCTGAAATTCCGCGCCCCGGTCTTTATTGGCGACGAGGTGGTCGCCACGGCCAAGATCACGAGCCTCGATCCGGAGAAGGGCCGTGCCGTGCTCGCCACCGGTTGCACCGTGAACGGCAAGAGCGTGTTGGACGGCGAAGCCGTCATGATGGTGCCCCGCCGCGATCCGAGACCGTAAGTGCTGAAGGATGCCATGATGGACGTGGTCACCGGGTGGCTGGACGTGCCTGCGTCGGCGAAGCGGGCCGTGCTTGCCATCGGCAATTTCGATGGCGTTCATCGCGGCCATCAGGCCGTGCTCGGTCATGCCATGGCACTCGCCAAGCAAGCCGGCGAACGCTCCGGCGTCGTTATCTTCGAGCCGCACCCGCGCGAGTTCTTCGCGCCGGACAAACCGTTTTTTCGTCTGACGCCGTTACCGGTGAAGCTCGAGCTTCTTGCCGCACTCGGCCTGGATGAGACCTTCGTCATCGATTTCGGCCCCGAACTCTCCGGCTTGAGCGCCGAGGCCTTCGCCACGGAGGTCGTCGCCAAGGGCCTGGGCGCTACCCATGTCGTGGTCGGCTACGACTTTGCCTATGGCAAGGGGCGCACCGGCAACCCGGAGCAATTAGAGGCCATGGGCGCGAAGCTCGACTTCGGCGTCGATGTCATCGAGCCGGTGGCGGAAGATGGCGCGATCTTCTCCTCGAGCCAGGTGCGCGCGCATCTTCGCCAGGGTGAGATGCAAGAGGCCGCCGAGCAGCTCGGCTATTGGTGGCGCGTGCGCGGCCGCGTGGAACGCGGCGCGGGGAGGGGCAAGGGTCTCGGCTTTCCCACCCTCAACCTGCCGCTTGGGCCAGGTCAGGACATCGGTCATGGCATTTACGCGGTGCGGGTTCTGCATGGCGGACGCCGTTATCACGCCGCCGGTTATGTCGGCCCGAGGCCGACCTTTGGCGAGGACCAGCCGGTGCTCGAAGCCTATCTGCTCGACTTTTCCGGCGACCTTTACGGCGACGAGGTCGAGGTCGAATTCATCGCCAAGATCAGAGGCGACCAGACCTTTGCCAACCCCGAGGCGCTGGCTGAACAGATGCGAGCCGACTGCGCGCAAGCGAAGTCGATTCTCGCCGAGATCGACGCGAACGATCCCATGGCTCGCTTTTCTTTGGGCCGCGCGCTCGACCGCGGCACGCTTCGGACCGGCACTGGATTGTAGCAGGCGGCATTGCTAGAACCCGCGGGAACCCATGCGGGCGGGTCTGTGGGCGGAAAGCAAGGATCATGGCGAAAACCAAGAGCAAGAAGGCGCCGTCGCGCGCCAAGCCGGTGCGTGCCGCCAAGGCCGCCGAGCCGTCCAAGCCCGCGGCGAAGCCGGTGAAGCGGGCAAAGCCGAAGGCGGCAGCAAAGCCGGCGACGGCAAGAACCAAGGCGGCGAAGCCGGCGGCGCTGAAGCCGAAGCCGAGTCAATCGGCGGCAATGAAGCCTAAGCCAACCAAGTCAACCAAGCCCAAGACGGCAAAGACCTCGGCCAAAGCCACGACGGCCAAGGCCGCGCGCAAGCCGGCCGCGAAAACCCCGGCGAGAAAGAAGCCGGTCAAGGTCGCGACCAAGACCAAGCCCAAGACCAAGGCGGTAGCAGCGACGGCCAAGCCCAAAGCGAAGCCGGCGACCAAGCCCAAGCTCAAGCCCAAGACCAAGCCCAAGCCCAGGCCCAAAACGACCGTCAAGCCGAAGTCCCGGCCGCAGCGAGCGCCCGCGCCGGCCAGGAAGGCGAGAGCGCCGGAGCCAACGCCGATCGAGGCCGTGGCGACGCCAAAGCCTGAACCCGTCGAGGTCCAGACCGGCCGCGACTGGAGCGCGACCCTGTTCCTGCCCAAGACCGACTTCCCGATGAAGGCGGGCCTGCCCGCGCGCGAGCCGGAGCTGCTCAAGCGCTGGTCCGAGCTTCGCCTCTATGACCGGCTGCGCGAAGAGGCCATGGGACGGGAGAAATTCATCCTCCATGACGGACCGCCTTACGCCAACGGCCATCTCCATATCGGTCACGCGCTGAACAAGATCCTCAAGGACGTCATCAACCGCTCGCAAACCATGATGGGCAAGGACGCGAATTACGTCCCTGGCTGGGACTGCCATGGCCTGCCCATCGAGTGGAAGATCGAGGAGGAGAATTATCGCGCCAAGGGCAAGGCCAAGCCCGATTTGTCAGATCCCGCGGCGATGATCGCCTTCCGCCGCGAATGCCGGGATTACGCCGCGCATTGGCTTAAGGTGCAGCGCGAGGAGTTCGAGCGCTTAGGCATCGAGGGCGACTGGGAGCATCCTTACACCACCATGAGCTTCGACGCCGAGGCCACCATCGCGCGCGAGCTGATGAAATTCGCCATGAACGGCATGCTCTATCGCGGCTCCAAGCCGGTGATGTGGTCGGTGGTGGAGAAGACCGCGCTGGCCGAGGCCGAGGTCGAATATGCCGAGATCACGAGCCACACCATCTTCGTCAAGTTTCCAGTCGCAAACTACACCGGACCCGCACTCGACCTCGCAGATGATGGAGCGGAGTTCCTGCTGCCCCAGGAACTACAGGGAGCATCCATCGTGATCTGGACCACGACGCCGTGGACGATTCCGGGAAATCGGGGCATCTCATTCTCGAAGGACATTCGCTACGGTCTCTACGAAGTCACAAAGGCGCCGGCGGACAATTGGGCGCCTGTTGGCGACAGGCTCGTGTTGGCCGATGCGCTGGCTGAAAATGTCAGAAATGCCGCGCGCATCGAGGAATGGACACGCGTCGGAGATGTTCCTTGGGGAGCGATTGAAGCTCTCTATGTAGCCCATCCACTTCGCGGCAGCGGCTACGACTTCGATGTGCCGCTGCTCGCTGGCGAGCACGTGACCGAGGACACCGGCACCGGCTTCGTCCACACCGCACCAGGGCACGGCCGCGAAGACTTCGAGGTTTGGGAAGACAATCGCGCCGCGCTGCAAGAACGTGGCATCGACACGAAGATCCCCTTCACCGTCGATGCCGATGGCTTCTTCACCAAGGAGGCGCCGGGCTTCGAAGGCAAGCGCGTCATCGACGATGCGGGCAAGTTCGGCGATGCCAACGAGGCGGTGATCCAGGCCCTGATCGGGGCCAATGCGCTGATCGCGCGCGGTCGGCTCCGCCATGACTATCCGCATTCCTGGCGGTCGAAGAAGCCGGTCATCTTCCGCAACACGCCGCAATGGTTCATCGCCATGGATCGGCCGATCGAGGGGACGGACTCCTTGCGGGCGCGGGCGATGCAAGCCATCGGCAACACGCGCTTTGTGCCGCCGCAAGGCGAGAACCGTATCCGCGGCATGGTCCTGACCAAGCCGGACTGGGTCGTCTCGCGCCAGCGGGCCTGGGGCGTGCCCATCACCGTGTTCCGCCACAAGGACACCGGCGCTGTCATTCCCTCCGGCGAAGTCAATGCCTCGGGCGTGCTGATCGACCGCATCGTCGACGCCTTCGCACAGGAGGGCGCGGACGCCTGGTTCGAGATCGGCGCCAAGGAGCGGTTCCTGGCCGGCCTCGTCGACGATCCTGACGCCTGGGAGAAAATCGACGACATTCTCGATGTCTGGTTCGACTCCGGCTGCACCCACGCCTTCGTGTTGGAGCGGCGCCCCGACTTGGCCTGGCCCGCCTCGCTCTATCTCGAAGGTTCCGACCAGCATCGCGGCTGGTTCCAATCGTCCCTGCTTGAAGCCTGCGGCACGCGCGGCCGCGCGCCCTATGACGCGGTGCTCACCCACGGCTTCGTCGTCGACGAGGACGGGCGCAAGATGTCGAAATCCTTGGGCAATGTCGTCGCGCCCCAGGACGTGATCAGGCAGTCAGGCGCCGAGATCCTGCGGCTGTGGGCCATGAGCTCCGACTATGCCGAGGATCTGCGCATCGGGCCCGACATCGTCAAAGCCAATGTCGAATCCTATCGCAAGCTCAGGAACACGCTTCGCTTTCTGCTCGGCAATCTCGCCCATTATCAGCCGGGCCTCGCCGTGCCTTATGCCGAGATGCCCGAGCTTGAGCGTTATTTGCTGACGCGCTTGGCCGAGCTCGATCGCCTCGTCCGCACCGGTTACGACGCCTTCGACTTCAAGCGCGTCTTCCATGCGCTGTTCAATTTCTGTGTCAACGACCTCTCGGCCTTCTATTTCGATATCCGCAAGGATGCGCTCTATTGCGACCCCTATGCGGGCGTCACGCGGCGCGCGACGCTCTCCGTGCTCGACAGAGTGTTCGAGGCTTTGACCGCGTGGCTCGCGCCCATGCTCTGCTTCACCATGGAGGAGGCCTGGCTCACGCGCTTCCCTCAAGACGAAGGTTCGGTGCATCTGCGTCAATTCCCGGAGATCCCGTCCGCCTGGCGCAACGCGGCCCTGGTCGAGAAATGGCGCAAGATCAGGTCCGTCCGCCGCGTGGTCACGGGCGCGCTCGAGATCGAGCGGAAGGAGGGCCGTATCGGTTCGAGCCTCGAAGCGGCACCCGAGGTCTACATTGCCGATGACGATCTGCGTGCGGCGGTCGCCGGCGTCGATCTCGCCGAAATCGCCATCACCAGTGGCATGACATTGATGAGCGGGGCCGGCCCCGAGCAAGCCTTCCGCCTGGATGAGGTGCCGGGGGTGGCCGTGGTCTTTGCCCGCGCCACCGGCACGAAATGCGCCCGCTCATGGAAGATCGTGGAGAATATCGGTGCGGACCCCGAATTTCCGGAGCTTTCCCCTCGCGATGCCGAGGCCGTCCGGCAATTCGACGTCCGCAAGCTGGCGGCGGAGTAGCCCTCTCTTATGCGATATTTCTGGGGACCATTATCGCCGTTTGGGCTCGGAATTGCCGCCCTCGCGCTCATGGCCGACCAGGCCAACAAGGCCTGGATGCTCTACATTTATGACATTGGCGCCAAGGGGACGGTGACCGTGACCCCCTTCTTCGACCTTGTCCTCGTCTGGAACCAGGGGGTGAGCTACGGCCTCCTGCCGCAACAAAGCGATCTTGGCCGCTGGGGGCTCATTCTCTTCGCCTTTACCGCCGCCTTCGCCCTCATTGTCTGGCTGGCGCGGGCGAGTTCGGCCCTCGCCGCCGCAGCCATCGGCCTCATCATCGGCGGGGCGGTCGGCAACGCCATCGATCGCATCCTCTACGGCGCCGTCGCCGACTTCTTTTCCTTTCATGCCTTCGGCTATGAGTGGTACATCTTCAACATCGCCGATATCGCCATTGTTGCCGGTGTGGTGGGACTTCTGTACGAGTCGCTCTTAGGGGGACACAAAAAGGTCTCAAACCCTTCTAAGATGTGAATAAAGTCCGGCCTAACCGGAATTTGAGGGGGAGTTTTGGGGCACTCCGGAACCATCATGCGCAGTTCGCTCGGCCGGGGCCTTGGCCTTCTCGCCGTCTGTGCCGCCACGCTCGCGCTGGCCGGCTGCGGCGGCATCGAGTTTCAGGGCAAGATCTTCGACTATGCCGGCCTCTCCGGCTCGGGCAACAAGGAAGACGTGCGGATGACCGAGCGGGCGCCCTTGCTGGTGCCGCCCGACACCAAGAGGCTGCCGCCCCCCGGACCGGCGGTCGTGACCCCCGCCAATTGGCCAATCGACAGCGACCTGTCACGCAAACAGGCCACGGCTGCGAGAGTAGAGGCGGAGCGGCAGAAGGCGGCCGAAGCCGAGCCCAACAATCCCTATGCCGGCAAGCCGAACCTGCTCGACAATATCCTCGGCCGGAGGAAGAAGGACGATACCGAGACGTTGGACGTCCCCGAGCCCGATCCGACCGACAAGACCGCAGCGGACCGCGCGCGTGAGAGCGGCGTCGCTTCCGCGCCAGCGAAGCCGATCGACCACAGTCTGAATTCGACCCCGCCCCCGGAGGATCCGTTCCATCCCGCGGCGCCTGACAGCTACAAGGGCATGTCCAATCCCTCGGGCAACAACGCCAGTTGGTAGCGGCGGGACGTCGATCAGAGCTTCGAATTGGCTTGAAAATGCCGGGCCTAAGCCTGAAATGGGGGGTAACCCCGGTCGCAAGCCGATGAGACAGTGTTTGCGGCCAAAACCCAGCTCCTCACACCGGTCACGATCCATGGTGGTGTCGATGTTCGATCAGCTCGCGGGCGCGCTCGATTTCAGGACGGCTCTGATTCTTGCAGGCTTGAGCCTGGCCTCGATGGCCGTCGCCGTCGCCTTCGACGGCGCCAAGGCTTCCCCCCGCACGAGCGAATTCACTCTCGCCAATGGCTTGCACATTCTGGTTATCCCGGACCACCGCGCTCCGGTCGTGACCCAGATGGTCTGGTACAAGGTCGGCGCCGCCGACGAGCCGCCGGGCTCCTCTGGCATCGCCCATTTCCTCGAACATCTGATGTTCAAGGGCACCGAGGAAATTCCGCCCGGCCAGTTCTCCAAGATCGTGGCGAAGAACGGCGGCGACGACAACGCCTTCACCAACCATGATGTCACGGCCTATTTCCAGCGCGTGGCCAAGGACCGGCTGCCGATGGTGATGGCGATGGAGGCCGACCGCATGGCCAATCTGCGTCTCTCCGAGGAGGACGTGGCGACCGAGCGGAAAGTGATCCTGGAGGAGCGTAGCTCCCGCATCGACAACGATCCCTCGAGCATCCTGCAAGAGCAGATGATGGCGGCGCTCTATACCAACCACCCTTACGGCATTCCCGTGATCGGTTGGGAGCACGAGATCGCGGCGCTCGACCGCGAGGATGCGCTCGGCTTCTACAAGCGCTTCTACGCTCCGAACAATGCCCTCCTGGTCGTGGCCGGCGACGTCGAGCCCGACGAGGTGAAGCGGCGGGCCGAGGAAACTTTCGGCAAGATCCCGTCCAATCCTGCCTTGAATGGCCGCGCGCGGCCGCAGGAGCCCGAACATGTGACCCCCGTTCGGGTCGAGCTTGAGGACCCACGCGCCGGACGCCTCACGGTGCAGCGCTATTTCCTCGCGCCGAGCTACAGTTCGGCCGCGCCGGGCGAAGCCGAGGCGCTCGATCTCCTGATGCGGATCGCCGCCAAGGGCTCGATCAGTACGCTCTATCGGCGCCTGGTGATCGAGCAGAAGAAAGCCGCGAGCGCCGGGGGATGGTATTCGGACTCCAATCTCGACGACGGCAAGCTCGCCTTTTATGCCATCGGCACCGACTCGATCTCGGCCGCCGAGCTCGAACAGTCCATCGACGGCGTCATCGCCGAATTGCGGGAGAATGGCGTCACGCAGGACGAGCTCGACCGGGCGCGCAGCGCTTTCCTCGCCGAGTTCGTCTATACCTCCGACAGCCAGTCGCGCATGGCCCGGCATTATGGCTGGAGGGTCGCTACCGGCATGAGCGTCGCGGATGTCGAGACTTGGCCGGAGCGGTTGAAACAAGTGACAGTGGAGGACATCCGCAACGTGGCGCGCAAATATCTGTTGGACAAGAACTCGGTCACGGGGGTCCTGTCGCCGGCGCCCAGCCGGACGAGCCGTAGCGGTGAGCAGCCAGCCCATGCGCCGACTCCCGGCAGGTCTTAGGCGCGATGGCGATATGGTCCTCTCCGCGCCCATGGTGCCGGCACGGCGTTGGACTCGCCGCGGCGATTGCGCTGTTCGCGGCGCTCATCCCAACCCGGACTGAGGCCATGGAGATAAAGCGCGTCACGAGCCCCGGCGGCATCGAAGCCTGGCTGGTCGAGAGCCATGACAACCCCCTGATTGCCATGCGCTTTGCCTTCCGCGGCGGCGCTGCCCAGGATCCGCTGGACCAGGACGGCCTCGCTTATTTCGTTTCCGGCATGATGGACGAGGGCGCGGGCGATCTCGACTCGGTCCGCTTCCAGCAGCGCTCGCAGTCGCTTGCCATGCGCATGGATTTCGACGCCAGCCGCGACGTGATGCTCGGCAATGTGCAGATGCTCACCGCCAATATGGACGAGTCGTTCGACCTGTTGCGGCTCGCGCTGACGTCGCCGCGCTTCGATGCCGACGCGGTCGCGCGGGTGCGCGCCCAGATTGTCGCCGGGCTGAAATTCGACGAGAACGACCCCGAATCGGTGGCGTCGCTCGCCTGGGACCGGCTCGCCTTTCGCAATCACCCTTATGGCCGTCCGATCAAGGGCACCATGGCCTCGATCGCGGCCCTAACGCCCGATGACCTCAAGGATTATGTCCGGCGCGTCTTTGCCCGCGACAAGCTCTACGTCGCGGTCGTCGGCGACATCGATGCCGAGACGCTCGGCCGCAAGCTCGACGAGGTCTTTGGCGGTCTGCCACAGCAGTCGTCCCTGGCCCCGGTAATCGAAGCGCTGCCAGCCATTGGTCCGACGCGCGAGATCATCGAGATGGACGTGCCGCAATCCTATGCCCAGTTCGGCCATCGCGCCTTTGCCCGTAAGGACAAGGACTTCATGGCGGCCTATCTGCTCAACTACATCATCGGCGGTGGCGGTTTTTCCTCGCGGCTGATGGAGGAAGTGCGGGAGAAGCGTGGGCTTGCCTATTCGGTCCACTCGAACCTGTTCCCCTACCAGCACGGCGCCGTGTTCATCGGTAGTGTCGCCACGCAAAACGAAGCCGTGGGCCAGTCGCTCGATGTCATCGAAAGCGAGCTCAAGCGCATCGCCGAGGAAGGGCCAAGCGCAGAGGAGCTTGCCAACGCCCAGAGTTATCTCACCGGGTCCTACGCGCTCCGCTTCGAATCCTCATCCGGCATCGCCAATCAACTTCTGTGGATTCAGATCGAGGATCTCGGCGTCGATTATATCGACACGCGGAATGACCTGATCGACGCGGTCGCGCTTGACGACATCAAGCGGGTGGCCAAGCGCCTGATCGACGCCGATCGCCTGATCACCACCATCGTTGGCAAGCCGGTGGACGCCGAACGCAAGGCCGTGCCCGGCTAGAGCGAGGCGACTGGCGCGTGAAGGCCTGATCCAAGCTTGGGAGGAAGGGGCGTCATGCCGTTGTTGCAGTCGATCGAGGGCTGCCTTGAGGCAGGCATCGGCGATGCCGGTCTTCCCACAGCATCCCTCGATCGTTATCTGGAGCGCCTCAAGCCGCGCCTCGATGGCTTGCGCGAGGCGCATGCCACGGGCAGCCTGCCGCTGTTGCGCGTGCCCGAGTGGCGCGAGGATATCGCCGCGGCGCGCGCGGCGCTGGCCAAGCTCAGTCAAGGCGCCAAGACGGTCGTCTTCTTCGGCACCGGCGGTTCGAGCCTTGGTGGCCAGGCGCTCGCCCAACTTGGCGGCTGGGGCATCCCCGGCGACGAGGGCAATGGCGGACGAGGCACGCGCCCGCGCACCCGCTTCTACGACAATCTCGACGCGAGGACGCTTGAGCGGGCCCTTGCCGGCTTGGACCTCGCCACGGCGCGTTTCGTTATCATCTCTAAATCCGGCAATACGCCCGAGACCTTGGTGCAAACCATGGCGGCGATCGAGGCCGTGCGCGCGGCGGGGTTGGCCAAGCGCATCCCGGAGCTGTTTCTCGGTCTCACCGAGCCGGCGGCGAAGGACAAGAGCAACGGCTTGCGCGATCTGTGCGCGGCCCTGTCGATCCCGACGCTGCCGCATGATCCTCATATCGGCGGGCGCTTCTCGGTTCTGACCAATGTCGGTCTGCTGCCGGCGCTTGCCCGCGGGCTTGAGGTCGAGGCTTTGCGGCAAGGCGCCCGCGGCGTGGTCGAGGCCCTGCTTGCGGGCGGCGAGGCGAAGGATTTCGCCCCCGCCCTCGGCGCGGCCACCGCTATTGGCCTCGCCAAGGACCGGGGCGTCCGGGTCAGCGTCATGTGGCCCTATAGCGATCGCCTGTCGCGTTTCGCCGCCTGGTATTTGCAGCTTTGGGGCGAGAGCCTCGGCAAGAACGGCGAGGGGACCACGCCCGTCGCCGCCCTCGGTCCGGTCGATCAGCACAGCCAGTTGCAGCTTTATCTCGACGGCGCGCCACAGCACATGATCACCGTGGTGCGCGAAGTCTGCGCCGGCTCCGGCACTCGCGTGGCGCCGGATTTGGCCAAAATCGCCCATGCCGATTATCTCGCCGGGCACACGGCCGGCGACCTCGTCGCGGCCCAGCAGCGCGCCATCCCCGATTCCTTGATCGCCGCCCGGCGGCCGGTCCGCACCATCGATCTTGAGCGGCTGGACGAGCGGGCTCTGGGGGCCATGATGATGCATTTCATGCTCGAAACCATCCTCGCCGGCGCGCTTCTCGGCGTCGATCCCTTCGACCAGCCGGCAGTAGAATCGGGTAAGCTCATCGCGCGCCGCTATTTGGGCCAGACCTAAGGGACGCGATGGCCATCATTCAGCTGCCGCCGAACCTCATCAACCGCATCGCCGCGGGGGAGGTCGTCGAGCGTCCGGCGAGTGTGGTCAAGGAATTGATCGAAAACGCGATCGACGCCGGCGCGTCGCGCATCGACGTGGCCGCGAATGGCGGCGGCTTGGGCCTGATCCGCGTCAGCGACAATGGCAGCGGCATGGATCGCGATGATCTCGACCTCGCGGTGGAGCGGCACGCCACCTCCAAGCTCCAGGACGACACACTCTCCTCGATCCTGACTCTCGGCTTCCGCGGCGAGGCGCTGCCGTCCATCGGCGCGGTGGCGAGGCTGATGATCCAGAGCCGCGCCAGCGGCGCCACCACGGCCTATGAGATCGCAGTCGATGGCGGACGCAAAACGCCGCTCAAGCCGGCTTCGCTTGCGACCGGCACCCGGGTCGAGGTGCGCGATCTGTTCTACGCCACGCCGGCCAGGCTCAAATTCATGAAGTCCGAACGGGCCGAGACCGCCGCCATCGCCGATGTGGTGAAGCGGCTGGCTTTGGCGAGGCCAGAGATCGCCTTCACGCTCACGAGCGGCGACCGAACCTCTTTGCGGCTCGAGGCTTGCCCGCCCGGCCTGCTCGACCATGGGCTGGCGCGCCTCGGGCGCATTCTCGGTGAAGACTTCGTCGCCGATGCGCTGCCGGTGCGCATGTCGCGCGCGAATATCGCGGTCGAAGGCTTTGCCGGGCTTCCGACCCTGCATCGGCCGAACGGCCTCCAGCAATATCTCGTGGTCAATGGCCGCCCCGTCCGCGACAGGCTCCTCGCCGGGACGGTGCGCGCGGCCTATGGCGATCTCGTCCCGAACGGGCGGCATCCGATGCTCGCTTTGTTTCTAACGCTGCCCCCCGACGAGGTCGATGTGAATGTGCATCCGGCCAAGACCGAGCTCCGCTTCCGCGATGCGCAAGCGGTGCGCTCCATCGTCATCGCCGCCCTGAGAGAGGGGCTTGGCGCCGCCCAGCATCGCGCCACCGCGAGCCTGTCGCAGGAGGTGCTCACGCGCATGGCGCAACGGCCAGACGGCACCATGCAGCCGCAGCGGTTGGGGCAGGCGCCTTATCGTTCCGGCCACGCATCGCCCCGGGCCTACGGCTTTGCCGAACGCGCCCAGGCCCCGCTCGGACCGGTCTCCGCCCCAAGCGCCATCACCACGGAGGCAGGCGCCGAGGGTGGCGCCGCGGTCGGCTATCCCTTGGGCGCGGCGCGGGCGCAGGTGCACGACACCTTCATCATCGCCGAGACCGAGCACGCGCTGGTCATCGTCGATCAGCACGCGGCGCATGAGCGGCTGGTCTATGAGCGCCTGAAGCAGGCCTTCGCCAATGGCGGGCTCTCGCGCCAATTGCTCCTGATCCCCGAAGTGGTCGAGCTCGATGCCGAGGCGGCCGAGCGGCTCGGGGCCGCGGCGCCAGAGCTCGAGCGCCTGGGGCTGGTGGTCGAGCCTTTCGGCGCGTCGGCGATCATCGTGCGCGAAGTGCCGGCCCTGCTCGGTCAGGGCAACATCCAGGGGCTGATGCGGGATCTCGCCGACGAGCTGGCCGAAGGGGAGGGGGGACTGGTGGTGGCCGAGCGCCTCGATCACGTGCTGTCGACCATGGCCTGTCATGGCAGCGTGCGCGCAGGCCGCCGCCTCAACGCCGCCGAGATGAACGCGCTGCTCCGCGACATGGAGGAGACGCCCTTCTCCGGCCAGTGCAATCATGGCCGTCCGACCTATGTCGAGCTCAAGCTCACCGATATCGAAAAGCTGTTCCAGCGCCGCTAGGCCCACGCAAAATCTGAATGTACCGGGCGGAACGGGGGGCGAGGATAATTATTTGAAATTCTGCAACACCGCGGTGCGCAGGAAGGCGCGGTCGGCGGTGGCGACGTCGCCGGTCGCCTCGCCCAGATTGAGATGAGCGATCTGGATCAGATGCCCGCTCTCGGTCTTCACCAGGGTGTAATGGATTTCGACCGTTTTACCGTCGGTGCGGCAGGTGGTGAACACCCGCTTCACGCTCACCGTTTCGGCCGGCTCGCTCACCTTCTTGCCTGAGAAAAAGTCTCCCTCGCAATTTTTGGCGTCATCGGCGATGACCACGCCCGTGGCCTCGTCGAGATCGACCGCGCTCATACCCTTATAGCCCACCAGTGCGGCCACGATGCCGTTGGCATAGGTCCAGACCACGTCGAAATTCGGCATCGGGTTCTCATCCGGATCGATCAGCTCGTAGTTGGTGATGCCGGCCGAGGCGAGTAGCTCCGAGACGAAGGTCAGGGCTTCCTCCTCGGTGAAAAGTCTGTTCTCGTCATCAGGGCCGTCGGCCGGCGCCTTGGTCTCGATCGGGGGGACCGTCGCCCCGCCCATCACCTTCTCGGCCTCCAAATGCTCGGTGACGCAGCCGGCGAGGTCGACAATGCCATCGGCCGTGCCGGTCAGCCTGAAGCTGAATTTACCGAGCTCGGTGGCGACGATCAGGACGTCGCCATGGCGCATGGCCTCGACCACGGGATCGGTGTTCTCCAGCGGCACCAGGACGCCATGGGCATCGACCATCTTGCCCGTGGAGAACATCGGCGGCAGTGCATCGACCGTGAGCTCCACATCGGTGGTGCTGCCCACGCGCAATGTCCATTTGTCGTCGTAGAGCACGAGGCCCCAATCGAAGTCGCGGCTGATGATGAAGGCGAGCAGGATGCCGCTGTCGGACTGCGCGGTCATGGTGCAGTCGGTGAGCTTGCCCGCTTCGTCGAAGCTTGGATTGCCTTCCCAGACGCCCGATGTGAACGCGCTCGCTGGTGAGGCCAACGGAGCGGCGGCCGCGATCAGCAGAGACGCAAGCAGGATGGCTCTGAGACGCGACATGACACCCTCCCCCCGCAGAGATGGTGAACCCATTCAAGCACATGTGGGGGAGGGGGGCCATGGCTCAGGGGCGGCAGCCTTAATCCGCTCCCCGGCGCGCCAACACGATCTTGGTGTCGCCATAGATGCGAGTCTCAAGCTCCTGAAATGGCTGGGGCAATGGGACCTCGGCATCGGCACGGTCCTCGATCACCGCCACCGCTCCCGCTGCGGCCCAGCCTCCGCTTGCAGCCGAGGCGAGCGCCTCCGCCCCAAGGCCTCGGCCATAGGGCGGATCGAGGAAGATGAGATCGAAGGGGGCGACGGGTCCGGCCGCGCCGAGCTTGGTCGCGTCGCGCCGCCAGATCTTGGTCGCGCCGGTGAGTTCGAGCGTCTCCACATTGCGGCGGATGGCGGCCCGCGCCTCGGCACTGTCCTCGACGAAGAGGCAGAAGCGGGCGCCCCGAGACAGGGCCTCCAACCCGAGCGCGCCCGAGCCCGCGAACAGATCGAGCACGCGAGCGCCGTCGAAATCGAGGCGGGGAGTTCCGTGCTCGAGCACGTTGAATAGCGCCTGGCGCACCCGGTCCGATGTCGGCCGCGTGGCCAGCCCCTTCGGCGCCTCGATCCGCGCGCCCCGGAACTTGCCCGCTACGATACGCATGATGGCCATCGGCAATTTGGCAGGCGCTGCTCGGACCTCATCGGCTGCGCGCCGCGCGCCGCCTTTCGCCCTCGCTGGCCAGCCCAAGCGCGTCGGCGAGCTTCGTCCCCAACTGGTCCCTGAGCACCCGCGGCTTGACCTCGCTCACCTGGCCCGGCCGTAAATCGCCAAGCGCGAACGGCCCGAAGGAAATGCGGATCAGCCGGTTGACGGTCAAACCCAGCGCCTCGGCGAGCTTCTTTACTTCGCGGTTCTTGCCTTCGCGCAAGCCCAGGTTCAGCCACACATTGTCCCCCTGGGCGCGGTCGATCTTGGCCTCGACCGGGCCGTAACGCACCCCGTCCAGGGTGATGCCCGTGGCCAGGCGCTCGAGACCGGCCTCCGTCACCCTGCCATAGGCGCGCACGCGATAGCGCCGGAGCCAGCCGGTGCTCGGCAGCTCCAAATGCCGGGCTAGCTCGCCGTCGGTGGTCAGCAGCAGCAGGCCCTCGGTGTTGAAATCGAGCCGCCCGACCGAGACCACGCGCGGCAGCTCGGTTGGCAGTGAATCGAACACGGTCTCCCGGCCTTGCGGGTCCTTGTGGCTGGTCACGAGCCCCTTCGGCTTGTTGTAACGCCACAGCCGCGGGATCCCCGCTTCGGGCAGCGGCTTGCCGTCGACACGGATTTTGTCGCTCGGGCCGACGACATGAGCCGCGCTGGTCAGCATTTTGCCATTGACGGCGACGCGACCGTCGCCGATCCACCTCTCGGCGTCGCGGCGGGAGCAGAGCCCGGCATGGGCGATGGCCTTGGCGATGCGCATCGGCTCCGCCAGTCTCGGCGTCGACGCTCCCGCCGGCGCGCGCGGCTTCGCCCCTTGACCCCGACTTCCCCTTGCGCCCAGTTTACTGACCATGATGGCCGAGAAGCTTGCAGATGTCGCCCACCCAGGCAAGCGACCGATGGATATCGCCCTGGCCGAAGCCGAAGCCGCGGGGGCGCGCGGCGAAGTGCCGATCGGCGCCGTTATCCTCGGCGCCGATGGCGAGGTGCTGGCGCACGCGGGCAACCGCACCATCGGCTTCCGCGACCCCACCGCCCATGCCGAGCTGCTGGCGATCAGGCAGGCTTGCGAGACGCTCGAGAGCGAGCGGCTTGTCGGCTGCGACCTCTATGTCACGCTCGAACCCTGCGCCATGTGCGCCGCGGCCATCTCCTTCGCCCGCATCCGCCGGCTTTATTTTGGCGCGAGCGATCCGAAGGGCGGCGCCGTCGAGCATGGCCCGCGCTTCTTTACCCAGCCAACCTGCCATCACGCGCCGGAAATCTATGGCGGCATCGGCGAGGCTAAAGCGGCGGCGCTGCTGAAAAGCTTCTTCGCCGCCCGCCGCTGAGTTCCCGCTCCTTTGCGTCATACCGGCGTCAGCCGGTATCCAGTTTTCTATTTGGCGCTGCGCGCGCTGGACCCCGGCTTTCGCCGGAGTGACGCGGAGGATGCTCATGGACATGACTCTCCGTCACCGCGACGCTACCGCGCCCGGGCTTTGCTCCTTTCTTCCCCTGCGCTGAGCGAAGGGGATGGCGCGCCGAAAAGCGCAAACCTTATGGTGTCGCGTCCTTTGCGGGGACGCGCGGGCGCCTCTCGGCGCGCCACATGCGCTCAAGCAGCGAAGCGCTAGCGCAATAAAAAATTGCGCTGATGCAGCGAAGCGTTAGCGCATGCTTATTTGCGGCGATTTCTCGATCGGGCGGGCCGCGCTTGGGATAGGCCAGACGGTCGTCAGCCAGCTCCTGGCAGGGCCTCATATTGGGCCCGGGCGGAGCCCCGCCGCCGCCCGGGTGGCTCGCTTGCGAACGAGCCGCGCGGGGCGCCGCACCGGCGGACACCTGGGTGTCAGCCATCGGGGAACCGGCGCGTCGGGTGGGTCACTCCCTCCCCCAAAAAGGGGGAGGGCCGGGGT
>JBAUEK010000085.1:0-5882 GCA_049678565.1 Methyloceanibacter sp.
ATGGGTTGCAGCCGCCGAAGACTCGAGGGTTCGATCCCTCCGGGCCGCAACGCGAAGCGAAGCAGAAGGAGCTCAACGCCAAGCTTCGCGGCCTCCAAACACGGCAGATCACGGTCGAGGAGCGCGACCAAGTGGCCAAGCTGATCGACGAGAGCGAGGCGCCCAATGTCGATGTGCAGATCTTCTTCGCGTTCGATTCGGCCGAGATTCTGCCCGAGGCACGCCCGAGTTTGGATGAGCTCGGCAAAGCCCTGAGCGATCCCAAGCTTGGAGATGCCGCCTTCCTCATCGCCGGGCACACCGACGCCAAGGGCAGCGACGACTATAATCTCACGCTGTCCCAGCGCCGGGCGAAATCGGTCAGAGCGTTCCTGGTGGAGACCTATGGCGTCGATGGCGGCCGGCTCGCCGTGATCGGCTTTGGCGAGGAACAGCTGAAGAACGCGGACGATCCCCTCGCCGACGAGAACCGCCGGGTGCAGATCGTCAATACCGGCAGCGCCAGCGTGGCCGAAGGCAAATCGGATTAAGATCACACCGTCGGGGCGCCGGGGAGCGAAAGCCGCTTCTTGACGCGGCGAAACAACTCGTCCCGTACGGCGCGATAGGCCGACATGATCTGCTCGCGATTGCCGGACGTGCCGGTCGGGTCTGGCGTCGGCCAATATTCCACCTCGACGGCAAAGCGGCCCGCGATTTCAAGCGCCTTGCGGTGGGCGTCGGGCGCCAGCGCCACGATGAGATCGAAGGAGGTGTCGTGCAGATCGTCGAGCGCCGTCGGCCGATGCGCCGATATGTCGATGCCCAATTCCTCCATGGCCGCAATCGCGAACGGGTCCGTCTCTCCCGGCCGGACCCCGGCCGACTCCACATAGATGCGCCTGCCGGCGAGGTAACGCAGGATCGCGGCCGCCATGGGCGAGCGGACGGCGTTGCGGCTGCAGGCGAAGAGAACTGCGCCTGGCAACTCGGCATCTCCAACCGCCAACGGCCTACCCCTTCCAGTGCAGGGCGCAGATCAACGTGAACAGGCGTCTGGCAGTGGGAGTGTCGATCTGGATCTTGCCCTTGAGCCGCTCGATCAGGATCTGGCTGCCCTCGTCGTGCAGGCCCCGCCGCCCCATGTCGATGGCTTCGATGCGCGACGGCGCCGCGGACTTGATCGCCTGGTAATAGCTCTCGCACATCAGGAAATAGTCCTTCACCAGCCGGCGGAAGGGCGAGAGCGACAACATCACATGGACGATGGGATTGCGCTCCGTGTCGCCGACGGTAAAGACGAGGCGATTGTCGGCGAGCGATAGATGCAGCGTGTAGGGACCGCCCTCTTGGCCCTCAACCGCGAACAGGTTCCGCTCGAGCAGATCGAAGATGGCAACTTCGCGCTCATGCTCAACATCGGTCGAGTTGCGGCCGATCGAGCCCTCATCGAGGGTGACTTCGACGAGGCGCGACTGATCGGACACGAGCTCCTGATCCTGGGCCACGGCTATTCCCGCTCGTTCAGTCTGATCGCGACGGAGCGCCGATGGGCGTCGAGCCCCTCTGCCTTCGCCAGCGTCATGGCGGCGGGCCCGAGAGCCCGGAGGCTATTCGCGTCGAGCTTCAGGGTCGAAGTCCGCTTCATGAAGTCGAGAACCCCGAGCCCCGAGGCAAAGCGGGCGCTGCGCGCCGTGGGCAGGACGTGGTTCGAACCGGCGACATAGTCGCCAATGACCTCCGGCGTGTAACGGCCGAGGAAGATGGCGCCGGCGTTACGGATACGGGCTCCCAGCGCGTCGGGGTCGCCGGTCGCGATCTCAAGATGCTCGGGCGCCAACCGGTCGACGAGCGCCGGCGCCTGATCGAGGCTCTCGACCAGGATCACCGCGCCGAAGCTCTCCCAACTCGACCGCGCCACGCCCGCGCGCGGCAGCGTGGCGAGCTGCGCCTCGACCGCGGCGACAACGGCGCGGCCGAAATCAGCCTCGTCGGTGATCAGAATGGACTGCGCGGCTTCGTCATGCTCGGCTTGCGCCAGCAGATCGGCGGCGATCCAGGCGGGGTCGTTATCCTTGTCGGCGATGACGACCACCTCGGAGGGACCGGCGACCATGTCGATGCCGACATGGCCGAAGACCTGGCGCTTAGCCGCCGCCACATAGGCATTGCCCGGCCCGACGATCTTGACCACGGGCGCCACGGTCTCGGTGCCAAAGGCAAGCGCCGCGATCGCCTGCGCGCCGCCGATCCGATAAATCTCATCCACGCCGGCGAGATTCGCGGCGACAAGGACCAGCGGGTTGAGCTTCCCGTCCGGCGCCGGAACCACCATGACGATGCGCTCGACCTTGGCCACCTTGGCCGGCACCGCATTCATCAGCACCGAGCTCGGATAGCTGGCAGTGCCTCCCGGCACATAGAGCCCGACCGACTCGACCGCCGACCAGCGGGACCCGAGCTCCACCCCCTCGCCATCGACATAGAGGTCGTTCGCCGGCAATTGGCGCCGGTGATGGTCAAGGATCCTGGTGTGGGCGAGCGTCAGGGCCGCGAGCGTTTCAGGCTCGGCAGAGGCGCAAGCCGCAGCCACCGCCTCGGGCGGCACCCGCATACCCAGCTCGCGCAGATCGACGCGGTCGTAGCGCAAGGTCAGGTCGATCAGGCCGGCGTCCTTATCGCGGCGCACGCGGTCGATGATCGCGACGACGGCCTGATTGACGTCGGCGGAGACTTCCCGTTTCGCCCCCAGCAACTCGCCAAACCGGGTCTCGAAATCCGCCGCCTTCTGCTCCAGCCACAAAGCCATTTGCGTGGGCAGCCGGTCAGGCGGCTGCGCCGCCGGGCTCTTCGCCCGGGTGCTGCGGCCTTGACCGGGTGCTCCATGCCGGTCCGAGATCGGCGAGTTCGGCCTCGATGCATTCGACTTCAAGGCGAATCGAAGCGCCCCCGGAGAAGGTCAGGGTCACGTAGCCGCCAGGGTGTTCGCTTGGCTCGAAGCGCAACGCCAGAAGCGACAGCACGCGGTCGCCGGCTGAGGGTTTCAGGGACTTGAGTTGCGCGCCGAGAACGCGCTCGAAGCGAAGCGTCGTCCGCCGCCGCTCATTGGCTTCAGCCTCGCCGCCGGCCAAGGCCTTCTCCCAGTTGAAGCGATTGAGGACCGCGGCGAAGCGCTTGCGCGAGGGCAGGTAGGCCATCTCGCCGACGAGCACCACAGCGTCCTGGAGATGCGACGACAGGACCTCGAGATCCTCCTCGTCGAGCGCCATCAATTTCAGCTTGGTTGTGGCCATCGGCTCATTCCTAGCTCGGGCCGTCACCGCTTCGGCAGCGGAGACGTGGTGTCAATCGGTACCGGCGCTAGGGCTAGCATGCTCGCGGGAAACAAGAAACGGCCAAGTGCGGGTCCAGAGCCTCAGCCCGACACACGCTCGATACGGGCGCCGCAGTGGCGGAGCTTTTCCTCGATGCGTTCGAAACCCCGATCGAGATGATAGACGCGCCCGATCACCGTTTCGCCTTGAGCCGCAAGCCCGGCAATGATCAGCGAGACCGACGCGCGCAAATCCGTGGCCATGACTTGCGCCCCGGTGAGCCCGGCGACGCCGGTGACCATGGCGGTGTCGCCTTTGAGCTCGATGCGCGCGCCGAGCCGGGCGAGTTCCTGCACGTGCATGAAGCGGTTCTCGAAGATCGTCTCCCGCACGGTGGAGGTGCCTTGCGCCATGCACATCAAGGCGGTGAGCTGAGCCTGTAGATCGGTGGGAAAGCCCGGGAAGGGTTCGGTGTCGACGACGACGGGGCCGAGGCCGCCGCCGTTCCGCGCCACCCTCAGGCCCGACGGCGTATCCTCGATCTCGACCCCGCTCGAGCGCAATAAATCGAGAGTCCGTTCCAGAAGGTCGGCGCGGGCGCCTTTGAGAAACACCTCACCGCCAGTGATGGCCGCGGCCATGGCGTAGGTACCGGTCTCGATGCGATCGGGGAGCACCGCGTGTTCGGCGCCACGTAACTGATCCACTCCTTGCACCCGCAAGGTCGAAGTGCCGATGCCATCGATCTTGGCGCCCATCTTCTTGAGACAGTTGGCCACATCGGCGACCTCTGGCTCGCGCGCCGCATTCTCGATCAGGGTGTCGCCGCGGGCGAGCACCGCCGCCATCATGGCATTATGCGTGGCCCCGACCGAGACTTTGGACAGCGTGACCTTGCCGCCGGTCAATCCCTTCGGCGCCTTGGCGTTGACATAGCCGCCCTCAAGCTCGATCTCGGCACCGAGCGCCTCGAGCGTGGTCAAATGCATATCGACGGGCCGCGTGCCGATGGCGCAGCCGCCGGGCAGCGAGATTTTCGCCTCGCCGCAACGGGCGAGAATCGGCGCGAGCACCCAGAAGCTCGCGCGCATGCGCGACACCATCTCATAGGGCGCGGTGGTGTCGACGATCTCCGCCGCCTTGAGCTTGAAGGTCTGGCCGTCGCTCGTGGCCTGCCCCGCCTTCTTGCCGACCACGGTGATGTCGACGCCGTGATTGCCGAGGATGCGCCCGAGCAGGGTGACGTCGGCGAGACGAGGCACATTTTTGAGGGTGAGGGTCTCGCGGGTGAGCAGGCTCGCGATCATCAAAGGCAGGGCGGCATTCTTCGCCCCGCTGATGGGAATCGTGCCCGCCAAGCGCTCGCCACCGATGATTCGGATGCGGTCCATGCGTCCCCTCCCTCGCCGGAGCCCCTAAAGCACAAGCTCTACCTGAAAAATGCAAATAACTCTGGCTATTCGCCTCGTGCCCGGAGGCGAAGGCCCCATACTGCCCGGCCACGTCCAGCCCTGCAAGCTCGGCCAGCACCTTAGCCGGCTAAGCCTTTTCCCCCTTGGTCTTTTCTCCCTCCCCAGCCATGGGTGCAGCGGCGCGACGCGCCCGCGCTTGCGACTTCCGCCGCAAGAGATTGGCGCGGAGCTCCTCCGCCAGACGCTTGCGGCGGGCATCGGCACCCTCGGGCCTGGTGTCGTGCGGCGGCCGTCCGGTCATGATTCTCCCTATCCAGCGCGCCGGCTTGGTCAAAGAGCTGCCAATACTTGCATGGGCTTGGCCGCTATGTCAGTTTCGCGCGGCCGAGCGGAGGGGCCGCACGCGAGCCCCGGTCCCCGGTGCCTGTTGGCCCAATATTCTCGCCGCCGTAGCTCAGTGGTAGAGCGCGTCATTGGTAATGACGAGGTCCTCAGTTCAATCCTGAGCGGCGGCACCATCAAATCAAAAGTGCAAGCAATCCGGGGCTTGCCGGGCAATCATCGGCCTCGGATTTGCTCAAGACCCATCCTTGGTCTTCTTTTCCCATGGCCATTTGAAGCCGCCCTTATCCTTATCCTTGTCCTTGGCCCCTTGGCCATCATGCTTGGCGCCATCCCCATGCTTCTTTTTGCCGTGCTTCTTTTTCTTTTTGGCCTTCTTCTTTTTGTCATGGGCCTTCTTGACGCCGCAGACATTGGCCCGGTCACTCCACTTCATGCCGGCCTGATCGCAGGCGGCCCGGGTGAGGGGCTGGGGCGCGCCTTCAGCTAGAGGCTGGTCCTTGTCGCCGTGGTGCTTTTGCTTTTTGTCCTTCTTGTCCTTGTCGTGGACCTTCTTGTCGCCGCAGACATTGGCGCTGTCATTCCACTTCATGCCGGGCTGATCGCAGGCGGCCCGGGTGAGGGGCTGGGGCGCGTCTTCAGCCGCAAATGCGGGGAGGCCGAACGCCGCGAAAAGCATGGCGATCACGAAACTGAGATTTTTCACCGCTGATTCTCCGTGGAGTGTTGCTGAATAGTCGCAGCAGGATCGATGGCGCGACTGGCTCGGGCCGATGCCCCTTCTCTAGCCCAAATACCCCCCTCCCGCACAGCGGAAAATATGGGCAATTGCCAC
>JBAUEK010000086.1:0-13880 GCA_049678565.1 Methyloceanibacter sp.
AAGCAGACGCTGAAGCAGAAGCTCGGCGTGGATTTCCGCTCCTACACCATCCTCGGGGCCTGCAACCCCGCGCTCGCCCATCAGGCGCTCCAGATCGAGGACAAGGTCGGCACCATGCTTCCGTGCAATGTCGTGGTGCAGGAAATCGGCGAGGGAGAAGTTGAGATCGCCGCGGTCGATCCGGCCGCCTCGATGGCGTCGATCGACAATCCGAAACTGAGAGCGATTGCCGATGGCGTTCGCGACAAATTGAAGGCTGTCATCGCCGCTCTGCAACGCTAATCGGCGCTACCCCGGCTTGCGCTCAGCCGCGCTTGAGCGCAAGGGCGAAGCAATCCTCCGAGACGCACCCGCTGTAAGTGCGCAATGCTCCTCTTGCGGAAAACGCGAGAAAGTTATTTCTTTTTCGTCGGGCTCGATTGCGCCGAACGGCAAGAGCGTCCTAATTGGCGACAGAACCCCGAGGTCAAACGAGGGCGTCAGGTCCTCGGCCTCAAGCGGAGCAATAGAGGTAATTATGACACTTCAGCTTGGCGACATAGCCCCGGATTTTGAGGCCGACACCACCGAAGGTCGCCTCCGGTTTCACGAATGGCTTGGAAATTCGTGGGGCGTTCTCTTTTCCCATCCGAAGGATTTCACGCCAGTATGCACCACCGAGCTCGGCTACATGGCCAGGATCAAGCCGGAGTTCGACAAGCGCGGTGCAAAGATTGTTGGCCTGAGCGTCGATCCGGTCGACCGTCATGCGAAATGGTCGGAAGACATCAAGGAGACGCAGGGCTTCGCGCCGAATTTTCCCATGATCGGCGATCCAGACCTTTCCATCTCCAAGGCCTATGGCATGCTGCCCGCGAGTACCGCCGGGACTTCGGAGGGGCGCACGCCCGCCGACAATCAGACGGTCCGCAATGTTTTCGTCATCGGCCCGGACAAGAAGATCAAACTCATTCTGGTCTATCCCATGACCACGGGCCGCAATTTCGATGAGGTGCTTCGTGTCGTCGATTCGATGCAGCTGACGGCCAAGCATCGCGTGGCGACCCCGGTGAATTGGAAGCTGGGCGACGACGTGATCATCGCCGGCTCGGTGTCCGACGATGAGGCCAAACAGATCTACCCGCAAGGATGGAAGGCCCCGAGGCCCTATATCCGCATCGTGCCGCAGCCTAAGAACTCGTGAACCGAGACTGGGCGGATACCCATTTGCGCGGGGGTTGAGTAGCGGCCCCCGTTTACCTTGCCGGAACTTCGGTTGGTAAGGCAGGTTGAGCCAACCGAGATATACTGTATACGGACCGTCTTGAACAGTCGCGCGCAGGCGCGCCGGGCTGGTGATTGGGACGATCAGAATTGCCGGCAGGGTGTCATGTGCGATCCGGGTAACTCAAACGCTCTGCGGGTTGAAAATATTGAACGCGAAACGGCGTCCCGCATCGCCGAGCAGGTCGCTTCACTCCTGCGTGACGCGCGCGCCGCCAAGTTCGAATTCCTCGCTTATCTGCTCGGCATGGTGCTCAAGGAGGCGCGGCGTTTGACGAAGGATGAGGACAAGAGTGAAGGGTCTCCTTCCGCTGGCTGAGCTGCCATTGGGGGGGCGCGCGGCTGCTTGTGGCGCTGCGATGGCACGAGACCGGTGATGGGATTGCCGCACACGCCAGCGCTGACGACCGACTGCGTGATCTACGATCCGGACGCTAGAGTGCTACTCATCCGGCGTGGGCACGATCCGTTTCGCGGCTGCTACGCTCTCCCAGGCGGTTTCGTCGAGATTGGCGAGCAGGTCGAGGTGGCTTGCCGCCGGGAAGTGCGCGAAGAGACGGGTCTTGAGATTGGCGAGCTCCACCTCGTCGGGGTCTATTCGGCTCCCGGCCGCGATCCGCGCGGCCATACCGTGAGCGTTGCCTATGCCACGCTCATGCCCCAGGCCTTGAGTCCGCAGCATGGGTCGGACGCGGCGAGCGCCGAATGGGTCGCTGATTGGCGCGCTCTCGGCCTCGCCTTCGATCACGCCGAAATTCTCGCGGACGCGGAAAGACTGCTCAGGCCGCGGCGTCGAGATTAGGCGCGCGGCGTCGGAAGCTGCGGGGAGTGGTGCCAAACCAGCGTCGGGCGGCGCGGCTGAAGGCGCTGAGCTCGGAATAGCCGACCCTTGAGGCAATATCGGTGAGATTCAGCGAGCTCTCCAACAGATAGCGTTCTGCCAGTGAGCGCCTGGTGTCGTCGAGCAGGCGCTGGAAGGATGTGTTTTCCGCCTTGAGCCGCCGATGGAGGCTAGCCGGCGCGAGCCCGAGTTCCTTGGCGACGCATTTTGGCCCGAAGCTCCCCTGCTGCAGGCAGATGATCATGGCTTCGCGAATCTGATTGAGCGGGTGGTCGCCGTCCTTTTGCCGCTCGAGCTCCTCCTGGCAGAAGCGCGAAAGGAGCTGGAACAGCTGGGGGTCGGCCTGCGGCATTGGCAGCGCCAGCGTCGACCCCGCAATCGCGATGCTGCTCACGGCCTGATTGAAAGTCATGCGAGGTCCAAGGCAACGCCGATACTCGGCGAGGTCGCGCGGCTGCCGATGCATCACGCCGACCGAGACCGGACGCCAGGCTCTGCCCGCCGCGCTCTGGATGCGCGAGATGAAGCGCATCAGCACGAAATCGGTGAGCTGGGTAATGTCCGGCACGGTCACGGGGAAGGACCACTCGATACGACCGCCGCCGGCGCTCTCGACGAATTCCAAATTGTTGCTGCTCAGCACTGGGTGGAAGCAGGCGAAGGACCTGAGCGCGATTCTAAGATCGGGCGCATTGGCCATCATGTAGCCGAGCGGGTTGCTGGTAGACCGCATGACCGAACCGTATTTTAGGCCAAAACAGGCATCGCGCGTGTCCCGCGCCGCCAAAGTCAGGACCTTCGCCAGTTTTTCAAGTGGTATCCAGGCGTAATCGTTGCCGACATATTCGGCCGAAAGCTCGGCCTCACGCAGGATCGGGGCCAGCTCGACCCCGTAGCTCCGCAGCAGCTCGCGCAATCCCGACAGCGTGAGCGCCCGAACCCGATGCTTGCAGGTGATGCTGTCCAAGGAGTTCCCATTCGGGTTCGGCGGACTATCGGCAGCCATGCGTCCCCCTATGCAGCCAAGGATTGTATGCCCGCCAACCGCGCTTCTGAGGCGAGGTTAAGTACTCTGCGCCCGCTGTCAATTACTCCCGCCACTCTTTCGTGACAAGATCGACGCGAGCCCAAGAAACCGGCGAGATGAGTCGCTTCATGACCGATGAGTACATTACCATCCGCGCCGGGCAATTTGCCCATGATCCCGGTCCTGCCGATTTCGAGCAGTCGCTGCGGATGCTGATTGCGATCGCTCGCGGGGAGGGACGCAGCTTTCTCGCCCATCTCCTGCTTATGGCGCTGATGCAGCTGCGCGAAGAAAGCGAGGGGCGGTCCGAAATCTCCCATTGAGAATTTTTCCAGCTCCGCATCGCATTCGGGGCCGGCTCTAGGCGCTCCTCCTCCGATGCACTATCTAGGCGGTATCAGCCTCGATGGAGTTGGCCTGGATGAACGAGACAACGCCCGCCAAGGGCCTTGGGCCTGAAGGCGCGCCGATCGGCGCGGGTGGGGCGCCCGGCAAAATCGGCATCCTTCTCGTTAATCTCGGCACGCCGGAGGGTACGGATTATTGGTCGGTCCGCCGCTATCTCAAGGAGTTCCTGTCCGATCGCCGCGTGATCGAGACGAATCGGCTGCTGTGGTGGCCGATCCTCAATCTTGTCGTCCTCACCATCAGGCCGTCCAAGAGCGGTGAGAAATACCGATTGGTCTGGAACGAGGAGCCCGACGAGTCGCCCTTGCGCACGATTACCCGGGCTCAGGGCGAGAAAATCGCGGCGGCGTTGGCGGGGCGTTCGAATTTGGTGGTCGATTGGGCGATGCGCTACGGCGTTCCGACGATCGCCTCGCGCATCGAGGCACTTGCGGCCAAGGGTTGCGACCGGCTGCTCATCTTCCCGCTCTATCCGCAATATGCGGCCTCAACCACCGCCACGGTGAACGACAAGGCTTTCGATGCACTGAAGCTGATGCGCTTTCAGCCCGCGCTTCGGACCGTGCCTGCCTATCCGGACGATCCCGTCTATGTCGCAGCGCTGGCGGAGTCGATCCGCGTGCATCTGGGGTCGCTCGATTGGGAGCCGGAAGCGATCCTCGCCTCGTTCCACGGCCTGCCCCGGAGCTATGTCGACAAGGGCGACCCCTATTTCGACCAATGCACGCTGACCACAGAGCGGCTGCGCGAGGCGCTCGGCCCGCTCGGCGCCAAGCTCAAGCTTACCTTCCAATCCCGCTTCGGCCGCGAGGAATGGCTGCAACCTTATACCGACAAGACGGTCGAGGCGCTGGCGCGGAGCGGCGTGAAGCGGCTCGCCATCGTCACGCCGGGCTTTGCCGCCGACTGTTTGGAGACGCTGGAAGAGATTGCAGGCGAGAATAAAGAAATTTTTCTCGAGCATGGCGGCGAGCAATTCAGCTTCATTCCCTGCCTCAATGACAGCGAGGGCGGCATCCGCGTCCTTCTGCACTTGATCGAGCGCGAGTTGGGAGGCTGGGTATAGCGGCGCGTTAGGCGCGGGCCCCCTTCGCATGCTTTTCGGCTTGAGGCTAACTTAGTGGCTGGAGCCCGGTCCTTGAGGGAACAAGCGGATCGATCGATGATGCGCGTCGCTATCATTCTTGGTTTCGGCTTGGCGTTATTGGGGCTCGTTCCGATCGCCGTTGGCGCCGAGACGGATGCGGCTAAACCGGACGACGCAGCGCCGCTCGCCCTCATCGCCGTCGCCGGCGCTCCTGGAGATGGAGAGCAGGCCTTAACCGCCGCTCTTGCAAAGCGCCTTTCGGCGGCCGGGATCAAATCCGCGAGCGCGTTCGGAGACAATGTCTATTCGGTGGAAGGGACGGTCCGGGTCACGGCGGCCAAGGGCGGACGCCAAAGCGTGCGCATCGACTGGACGGTGTTCGCCCCGGACGGCAGCACGCTGGGCGGAGTTTCGCAAACAAGATCCGTGCGTAAGGGCTCGCTTGAGCGCAAATGGGGGGCTTCGGCCGATGCGGCCGCGCGTGCCGCGGCGGCAGAAATCGTGAAGCTCCTGCCGCGCTAACGAAAGGACTGCCTTATAATCGGCGCGGCGCGGCACCATCTATGGACGGCCGTAAGGAAGGCGCGTGTCCTGTAGCTAACGACGCTTCGCTCGTTCGACACCTGTGGAGGGTGCCATGCTCGGCTTCAATGTTTTCGTTCTCGTTCTGCTCGTTCTGTTCGTCGCTGTCGTCGCCGCGGGCGTCAAAGTCGTGCCGCAAGGGTGGAACTATACGGTCGAGCGCTTCGGCCGCTATACGCGCACGCTGCGGCCCGGGCTCACCTTCATCGTTCCCTTCATCGACCGTGTCGGGCGCAAGCTCAACGTGATGGAGCAGGTGGTCGAGGTGCCGAGCCAGGAGGTCATCACCAAGGACAACGCCATGGTGAAGGTGGACGGCATTGCCTTCTTCCAGGTGATCGACGCGGCGCAAGCGAGCTACGAGGTGACCAATCTGCAAATCGCGATCCTCAATCTCACCATGACCAATATCCGCACCGTGATGGGCTCGATGGATTTGGACAAGCTCCTCTCCGAGCGCGACGAGATCAATCACCGCCTGCTCAAGGTGGTGGACGACGCCACCTCGAATTGGGGCGTCAAGGTCACCCGCATCGAGATCAAGGACATCGAGCCGCCGCGGGATCTGGTCGATTCGATGGCGCGGCAGATGAAGGCCGAGCGCGACAAGCGCGCCACGATCCTCGTCGCCGAGGGTGAGCGGCAGTCGCAAATCCTGAAGGCCGAAGGGGCCAAGCAGGGCCAGATCTTGGCGGCGGAGGGCCGCCGCGAGGCCGCCTATCGCGATGCCGAGGCGCGGGAGCGCTCGGCCGAAGCGGAAGCCATGGCGACGCAAGTCGTAAGCGAGGCGATCAGCAAGGGCAGCGTGCAGGCGATCAACTACTTCGTCGCCAACAATTATATCGGCGCGCTCAAGGCTCTGGCCGAGGCGAAGAACCAGAAGGTGTTGATCCTGCCGATCGAGGCGACCTCGGTCATCGGCGCCATCGCCGGGGTAGCGGAAATCGCGCGGGAGGCCTTTGGCGGCCAGGGTGGAAACTCCGCCTCGCCGCCCGATCCGGACAAGAAGCCCGCCACGACGCCGCGTGTCCGCGCCGGCGGCGCGGTTCCCACCGTCTGATCGGGGCTCGGCATGGAAGTCTTCGCCGATCTCGGCCCTTGGAACTGGCTGATCCTTGCCGCAGTCCTGTTCGTGCTCGAGGTGATGGCGCCCGGTATTTTTCTCATGTGGTTCGGCCTCGCGGCCGCCATCACCGGCCTGCTAGCGTTCGGTCTCGACATCTCCTGGCAATGGCAGATCGTCTGGTTCTGCCTGTTGTCGCTCGCGGCAGTTCTGATTGCGCTGAAATATTTGCGCAAGCATCCGCTCGAGAGTGAGAGGCCGCTGCTGAATGAACGCGCGGTCCAGCATATCGGCCAGAACTTCGATCTCATCGAGCCGATCGTGAACGGCCGCGGCAGCGTCAAGATCGGCGATAGCATCTGGCGGGTCGAAGGTCCGGAACTGCCGAACGGCGCGCGGGTCAGGGTGACCGGGGCCGACGGCACGGTGCTGAAGGTCGTGCCGGCGGGGCCCACCGACGCCGCCTAAGTTTCGGCGGCATCAAACCTCGATCTCTTCGATCGGATGGACCTCGGGCGGCACATCCGCGCTCGCGTCCGCCAGGGGCCAGAGGCCCGTGACCTCGCGTATGGCGCCTTTGCCCAGAACGCGAACTTCGGTGAAACCGAGGTCGCGAAACATCTTGGCGATCTTCTCATTGGTGGCGAATTGCTGCTGAAACCAGCTGAGCTTGATCGAGGCTCTGTAACGCTTACCTTGGCGCACGGTGAAGAGGGGCATCTCCGGCGTCTCCCATGATATGCTACCTATAGTTGTATATCCTAGAACCGCACACGAAGGCAATCGCTCCTACCCCTCGCCCCTGAACCAGGCACCGACCGTCCTTCGTCCGTGCGCGTCGAGCGCCAGATGAAGCTTGGTGCGGCGGAGCAGGAAGTCCTCGCCGCTCATGGCGTCCTCGACCTCCGCTGCGTAAGCGAGCTCCGCCAGCAGGACGCCCGGAGCGATCTCCCGTGCAAGCCCGGGGTCGCGCGCGATGCGGTCATAGAGGGTCTGGATCTGGTCGCCATAGGTCAAGGCCCAGCGATGGCGCGAGGCGGAGGGGACACTGGCGGGGCCGTGCTCGGCGAGATCGAGCAGCGCCTGGCGGGACAGGCTGCCGCCATGCAGCGGGACGTATTTGGTCCAGGGTCCGCCGATGCTTGCCCCGAGTTCCCGCAGCGCGTCGAGCACGTCCTCGGCAAAGGCGCGGTGGGTGGTGAGCTTGCCGCCATAGAGGCTGACGAAGCCGCCGGTGCCGTTGGCGACTTTTGCCAGGGCCGAGCGCCGCGACAGGCGGCTCGGCTTCTTGTCGCCGCGATCCTGAAGGGCGCGGATTCCGGCCCAGGACCAGATCACATCGGCGCTCGTGGCTGGACCCGCGGGTGACGCGAAATAGCGGTTATAGGCCTCGAGCAGATAAGCCTGCTCCTCGGGCGAGCAGACAGCAGCGGCCGGATTGCCTCGTTCCGGCACCTCGGTGGTGCCGACGATGAGAAAGCGCCCATTCAGCCAGGGCATGACGAAGACCACGCGGTCCTCCGGGTCCTGCAAAGTGTAGGCGTCGGCTTCGCGGGGCTGCGGCATCTTCAGCACGATATGGCTGCCGCGCACGAGCCTTAGCGGCCGGGGGGGCGGGGCGATGCGGCTCATGGCGTCCACTTCGGCAATGAAGGGACCGGTCGCATTGACGATGAAGCGGGCATCGATCCGGGCCTTCACCCCGCGCTCGTCGAGTTCGACTGCATAGCCGTCGGTCAGGGGCTCGATCGCGGTCACGGCGCGCCGGTTCATGATGTTGGCGCCGCGGGCGCGGGCATCGAGCAGCACGCTGAGCACGAGGCGCGCATCGTCAGTCTGGCAGTCGTGATAGTGGAAAACGGAGGCAAGACCTTCGCGGCGAAGCCGGGGAAGTTGCGCGATCTCGGGCTGGCCGAGCCTCCCGCTTGGCGGCAGACCGTCGCCGATCGAGAGCAGGTCGTAGAGGGCGAGTCCGGCATGCACCAGGAGGGCGGGGCGCTTCTGCCAGCGATAGATTGGCAGCAGGAAGCGGATCGGCTCGACCAGATGCGGCGCGGTCTTGAGCAGCTGAGCCCGCTCGACCAGCGACTCCCGCACCAGCTTGAGCTCGAGCTGCTCCAAATAGCGCAATCCGCCATGGATCAGTTTGGACGAGGACGAGGAGGTGGCCGAAGCGTAGTCGCCCTTCTCGGCCAGCATGATTTTGAGGCCGCGGCCAGCGGCATCGCGGGCGACGGCCGCGCCGTGAATGCCGCCGCCAATGACGAGGAGGTCGACCGATTGCGTGGCCACGGCCGGCGAAGCTAAGCGACGCCCACGCGCAGCAGATCGTGGATGTGGATGACGCCGACTGGGCGTCCTTCTTCCAAGACGAACAGGGCCGTGATCTTGGAGGCATTGATCATCTCAAGCGCGGCGCTCGCCAGAAGCTCGGGCGAGACCGTCTTGGGCGCGGCCGTCATGATCTCTCCGGCGCGCCGCGCCAACAGCCCATCACCCATATGCCGCCGAAGGTCGCCATCGGTAATGACCCCGGCGAGCCGGCCGTCACTTTCGACCACGCCGAGGCAGCCGAGGGCCTTCTCGGTCATGACCACGAGAGCTTCCGACATAGAAACGTCGATGCCGACGATTGGCAGACGATCGCCCTTATGCATCAGGTCGCCGACGAATTTCAGCCGCGCGCCGAGCTGGCCGCCGGGGTGGAAGACCTTGAAGTCCCGCGCGGTGAAGCCCTGGCTTTCGAGCAGCGCGATGGCGAGGCAATCTCCGAGCGCGAGCTGCATCACGGTGGAGGTCGTGGGCGCGAGCCCGTGCGGGCAGGCCTCCTTGCTGTGGGGCAGCGCCAGCACTACCTCCGCCGCCTTCGCCAGGGTGCTCTCCGAGTTTGAGGTCACGGCGATGAGGGGCACGGCGAAGCGGCGGGAATAAGAGACGAGGTTGCCGAGCTCGACGGTCTCGCCCGACCAGGAAAAGGCCAGGATCACATCGTCGCGCGTGATCATGCCGAGGTCGCCGTGACTCGCCTCGCTCGGATGGACGAAGTAAGCGGGAGTGCCGGTGGAGGAGAGAGTGCCGGCCACCTTCAGACCGATATGCCCGCTCTTGCCCATGCCGGTGACGATGACGCGTCCGCGGCAGCGCCGGATGGTGGCGACGGCTTCGCCGAAATTGTCGACGAGGTAGGTGGTGAGCGCCACTTCGAGCGCGCTCAATCCTTGGGCTTCGAGCTGGACCGTTCGCGTGGCGGAGGCAATCGCCTCGCGCATGTCTTGGCCTGGAAAAAGGTCGCGCTTCAGACCCACAGCCATGACCCTCGCTCCCCGTGTTCCCGTCCCCTTCTTTAGCATAGATCGGGTCCCCGCGGGTGGCCAAGACTAGACCGCTTGCGACGCGGCCAAACCCACCGTTTACGTTGTTTCGCCAAGGTCGCCCTAGGCTCGCAGCAGCTTCTTGAGCTCGGCGGCGAAGGTGTCGGCGAGGTCGGGACGGTCAAGCGCATAGGCCACATTGGCAAGAAGGAAGCCGAGCCTGGAGCCGCAATCGAAGCTCCGCCCCTCATATCTGTAGGCGTGAAAGGGTTGCGTCTGCATCAGCTTGATCATGGCGTCGGTGATCTGGATCTCCCCGCCGGCGCCGGTTTCCTTGGCCGAGAGAATGTCGAAGATTTCCGGCTGCAAGATATAGCGGCCGAGAATGGTGAAGTTGGAGGGTGCGGTCCCTGGCTTCGGCTTCTCCACCATGCCGTCGGTGGGGAACACGCGGTCACCCCCGCCGACGCCTTTGCCAACGCTCACCACGCCGTAATTTTTGAGCTCGTTTTCGGGCACCGGTTCCACGGCGATGATGTTGCCGCCATACTCCTTGTAGATTTCGAGCATCTGCGCGGTGCAGCCCTTGCCCCGGTTCTGCACCAGCACGTCGGGCAGAAGCAGCACGAACGGCTCGCGTCCAACAAGCTCGCGCGCGCACCACACGGCATGACCGAGGCCGAGCGGTTCCTGCTGGCGCACGAAGCTCGTCGCTCCCGGCGCCGGCAGGTCGCGGAGGATGGCCTCGAGCTCGGCTTGCTTGTCGCGGGCGGCAAGCGCTTGTTCGAGCTCTGGCTGCCGGTCGAAATGGTCCTCGATCGGGCCCTTGTTGCGCCCGGTGACGAAGATGAGATGCTCGATCCCTGCTGCTCGCGCCTCGTCGACCACATATTGGATCAGCGGCCGGTCGACCACGGTCAGCATTTCCTTCGGCACCGCCTTGGTCGCGGGCAGAAACCGGGTGCCGAGTCCTGCGACCGGAAACACCGCCTTGCGCACTGGAAGAGACATCAAGTCCTCGTTAATCGTATACGCTCAAATCGAAGGCTTTGCCCCGGGGGGCTAGGTAGGAGGCCAGCCAACCACTTTCCAATCCCCCTGGATCCCGCTAGAGGTCCACCTAACCTTTCCAATAGCGGGCGGTGAATTGCAATGGCCGCCTCAGAGGCTGGCGCATGGGCGTTCTCGTAACCGGCGGGGCAGGCTATATCGGCAGCCATATGGTGCTGCAACTCCTCGACGCCGGCGAGGATGTCATCGTCGTCGACAATCTATCGACCGGCTTTCGCTGGGCGGTGCCGAGCGAGGTGAAGTTCGTCGAGGGCGACGTTGGCGACCACGACCTAGTGCACCGCCTCCTGCGGCGCAACAGGATCGACGCCATCGCTCATTTCGCCGGGTCGATCGTGGTGCCGGACTCGGTCGCCGATCCGCTTAGCTACTATCTCAACAACACCGTCAAGACGCGAAGTCTGCTCGCCTGCGCGGTCGACGTGAATGTTCCGCATTTCATCTTTTCATCGACGGCCGCTGTTTACGGCATGCCGGAGCAGAACCCGGTTGCGGAGAACGCCCGGCTCGAGCCCATCTCCCCTTACGGGAGCTCAAAACTGATGACGGAGATCATGCTCCGCGACGTGGCCCGGGCGCATCCGCTTCGCTATGTGGCTTTGCGCTACTTCAACGTCGCCGGCGCCGATCCCGAAGGCCGGAGCGGCCAGTCGACGCCTAACGCCACCCATCTGATCAAGGTCGCGGTGCAGACGGCGCTCGGACAGCGACCCTATCTGGAGGTGTTCGGCACCGACTATCAGACCCCCGATGGCACCTGCGTGCGCGACTATATTCACGTGAGCGATCTCATTCGGGCCCATATCGCGGCGTTGGATTTTTTGCGCAAGGGTGGGGAGAGCGGCGTTTTGAACTGCGGCTATGGTAGGGGCTTCTCGGTGCTAGAGGTCATCGCCGCGGTGAAGCGCGCCTCAGGCCGAGACTTTGCGTTGCGCTTCGAAGCCCGCCGGCCGGGCGATCCGGTGGCACTCGTGGCCGAAGCCGACCGCATTGGCGAGGTGCTCGGCTGGCGACCGGCCCGTGACGACCTCGACCTGATCGTGGGTGACGCTCTCGCCTGGGAAGAGCGGCTCATCAGCTCTCGCGCCGGCTAGTCTTCGCTACCCAAAGGACGAAGAAAGGCGATTTTGCCTTCTCAGCGCCAAATGCTCTCGCCAAAGTCACCGCCAAGATGCACGAATCGTTCGTGAGCTGAGGAAACAGTCCATGACAGTTGCAGTTATGCGGTTCGGATCGGTCTTGGCCATCGTCGCGGCCATGCTCTCGACCGTACCGGTCTTGCTCGCCCATGGTGCTGCCGCAGCCGATGCCGATGTCGTAGCCTATAAGCGCGCGGTCGAGCAGCGCTTCGGCCAGTGGCTGCAGGAGATTTGGCCCGATGCGGAAGCCGCCGGCGTCTCGCGCGCGACCTTCGACGCCAATGTCAAAGGCTTGAAGCTCGACTGGTCCTTGCCGCATCTCGTGCTGCCGAACCCGGCCGCGCCCGGCGGGCCGGCGCTGCCCGCGGCGCTCGCGCCAAAGCCGCGGCACCAGCCCGAGTTCGATATCCCGCAGAACTATTTCAACAAGCGGACGCTCAACACCCTGGCCGCCACCGGCCGCACCAAGATGAAGCAGCTCGGCCCGACGCTCGCGTCGATCCAGAAGCAATTTGGCGTGCCCGCGAGCATCGTCGTCTCCATCTGGGGCCGGGAGACAGGCTTCGGCAGCGCCGCGCTCCCTTATGACGCCATTGGCGCCATCGCCACCCAGGGTTTTATGGGCCGGAGGCCGGATGAGTTCCGCCAGCAGCTCATCGTCGCGCTCAGAATGCTCCAACAGGGCCACGCCACGCGGGCCGAAATGAAGAGCTCCTGGGCGGGAGCCATGGGCTACACTCAATTCCTTCCCTCCGACTTCGAGGACCACGCCGTCGATTTCGACGGCGACGGCAGGCGCGACATCTGGAACTCGGTCGCAGACGCGCTCGCCTCGGCCGGTAATTCGCTGCACAAGCAAGGCTGGGACGGCAAGCAAACCTGGGCTTACGAGGTCGATTTGCCGCAAGGCTTCGATTGCGCGCTCCAGGGACCCGACCAGGCGGAATCGATCGCCGAATGGGCCAAGCGCGGCGTGAGCCGCGTGCGCGGCCGGCCTTTCCCGGAGGGAAGGCTGGGCGATTCGGCCTTTCTCGTGCTGCCGGCGGGCCTGAAGGGGCCAGCCTTCCTCGCCACCAACAATTTCTCGGTGCTGAAGCTCTACAACAACTCCGATGTCTATGCGATTTTCGTCGGCCACGTCGCCGACATGATCGGAGCCAATGCGCCGGCCGATTTCGTCGGCCAATGGCAGCCGGTCGAGCGGCTGGCGCGGGATCGCATCCAGCGCTTCCAGGAGGTGCTGGTGGCGCAGGGCTATGACGTGGGTAAGGTCGATGGGCTCGCAGGCTTCAAGACCCGCGCTGCGATCGGGCTCAAGGAGCAAAAGCTTGGGCTGCCGCTCACCTGCTATCCGAGCCAGCGGTTGGTCCAGGCGGTGATGAAGGAAGCAAATGCGGCGCAGCAATAATAAAGGGGCATTCGCCGCCTAGGTTTTGCCCCGTTGCAACTGGTATGTTCCGCCGATGCGAATCGCCCCAAATCTCAGGGTTAGACTGCCCGTGCTCGCCATTTTCGCGGCGCTGCTCATGGCCTGCGTTCCGGGGCAGGCGTCCGCCGCCCAAAGTTTTTCGACCTGGGTGGAGAAATTCTGGCCCACGGCCAAATCGGCCGGCATCACCCGGGCAACCTATGACCGCGCCTTCAAGGGGATGACGCCCGATCCCAAGGTGCTCGAGGCCGCCAACTTCCAGCCCGAATACGTCAAGCCCGTCGGCGAATATGTCGATCGCGTCGTCTCCGACAAACGCATCGCCATGGGCAAGCAGATGCTCGAGGAGAACAAGGCTCTGCTCGACGTGTTGGAAAAGAAATATGGGGTGGATCGGACCATCATCATCGCCATTTGGGGGGTCGAGTCGAATTACGGCACACAGCCCGGCGACATGAATGTGATCCGCTCGCTGGCAACACTGGCCTATACCGGGACCAAGGCAAAGTTCGCGCGTCAGCAGCTGATCTCAGCGCTCAAGATCCTGCAGCGCGGCGACATCAGTTTCGAGCTGATGAACGGGTCCTGGGCGGGTGCGATGGGCCATACCCAATTCATCCCGACGACCTATCAGGGCTATGCCGTCGATCATGACGGCG
>JBAUEK010000087.1:0-3937 GCA_049678565.1 Methyloceanibacter sp.
GCGAGATAGCCCGTCTCGCCCGCGTGCGTGAAGGACGAGATGATCATGGACGTATAGGAGGCACTGCTGCCGAACGGCTTGCGGAATTCCGCGTCACGGCCCACCCGCGACGTTGCCCCTGTCAACACAAAGCCCTGAAAGCCCGCGACCAGTCGCGCCGACAGCTGATAGGTCGCGAATGGACCGCCAGGTATCAGATCCTCGCCGACGCTCCTCTGGTCGGCATCGTTGACGCTGACGCGGAAGCTCGGCGCGTCGTCTCCACCGCCAAGCCGAAGCGCGTAGTCGACCTCGCCATAGGCGGTGTTCATCGTGTCCTTGATCCAATAATTCACGAGCCCGTAATTGAGACTGTTCGTGCGATGGCGCACACCGGTGATGAGAACGCCCTCGTCTTGCTCGACGCCAAGGCCCTCGGACAGGGGAATGAAGTCGGCGCTGTTGCGCGGCTTGTAGCGCCAGAGATAGGACGCGATGTAGTCGAGCGTCTGCTCACCGCGCCGCTCGGGCAACAGCACGATGCCCTCATAGGTGAGCGGGATCATCCTGACGTCGAACGGGTTGATGAACGGGGTGCGGACGAGTTGCCGGCCGACCGTGAGCTCCTGCCCTGCGAATTTCAGCCGGGCGTTTGCCTGACCGAGCGTCGTGATCTGGTCCCCGTCGGGCGTGAGGTTCAAGGTTCCACCGGCACCAGGAGGCGCATAGAGCGGTTGGGTGGTATAGAGCGCGGCCCTGAGCTGGAGAAAGTCGGCCAGATAGCCGGACTGATAGGACAAATGACCGCCGGTGGTCAGTGCCCTCGGGTTACTGAAACCAAAGTCGTCCTCGTCGAACCAATAGGTGCGGCTGTTCGCCGTGAGTTCCGTGTCGCGGAAGAATGGGTTCAAGGCCGGGGTTCTGGCCCGCGCCGCCTTGAGCCGCGCCTCGCGGTCATCGACATAGGGCTTGGGCCCTTTGAGATCCGCACGCGGGTCGATCGGGCTGTCGAAGCCCTCCCCGATCGGGCTGTAGACTTCATGCGCCGTGCCGGGAAGAGGGTAATCCGTTGGTCCGCCTTGCGAGCCTCCCTCGCCGCCGGCGCCCTGGGCCACCGCAGCTTGCCCCAATGCCATGCATAGGAGGGCGAGCACAGTCACGCCACGCAAAGCGGCTAGAAGATTGAACCTTGCCACGGTCTCCGCCCCCCAGCGGCAACGAGGCCTATTTCTTCCTTATTTTACCAGCCATTAGCATGGTGGCCGCGAATCGAACACGCTGTTGCATCATTCTCCCGCTCTTCCACCGGCTTTGCTAGTCTCCCGACCGGAATCTTAGGCAACCCCATAAGGCTGGTCCATGCTCAACAATACGCGCCGCCGCGCGCTCGGTCTCCTCTTTGGCGCGGCCGCTGGCATGCGTTTCTTGCCATCGATCCCAAGCGCTTTCGCCAAAACCGGGGATTGCTTCGCCCTCAAGCCCTTCGGCGAGTGGAAAGGCGTGGCGACGAATACCCAGGCCGGCGCTCAGATCGGCCAGATCGAGTTCAGCGACCCGGAGGCTTGCGACCTCCGCGGCACGATCCAGGTCGCCTCGAGCTTCGATGCGAAGCTCGTCCTTTTCGGCGACCCTGAAGGAACGCGCCTGCCAAAGACTTTCCTCATCCAGTCCGACAATCGGCTGATCGTTCGCAACGAGGATGGAACCGCCGCCGTGGACGAGCCTTTATGCGGCGTTTGCACCAATATTCGCGATGACAAGGTGAGCATCGTCCTGCCGCTTGCGACCGCGCCGCTATTCCGATCGAACAGCTCCCTGGAGATCGCGGTCAAGCTTGGCGGGACCAAGGAATGCAGCTTCACCGTCAACTGTGAGGATCTCAGAAAAGCCCTGGACTGGGCCACCGAGCAGAAGGACGCCTTGGCCAGCTCCTTTGAAGCGCAAGACTGCACGCCGCCCCCTCAAGGCTGTTTCCTCACCACGGCCTGCTGCGAAATCCTCGGCCTCGACGACGAATGTTTCGAGCTGGCCGCGCTTCGCCGCTATCGGGACCATGCGCTGGCGACGCTTCCCGGCGGACCCGCGGCCATCGCCACCTACTATCGCGTGGCGCCAACGGTCTTGGAGCGGCTGCCACGGCAGGACCGCACGCGGCGGCTGCTGTCACTCTATGCGCGCTTCATCCTGCCTGCCGCGATTGCAGCGCGGCTTGGCCTCAACCGGCTCGCTTATCGTCTCTATGCCCGCATGATGCATGGCCTCGCGCGTGAATTTGCACCGGAAATCGGGCACCTGGTGCGCCTGCCAGCCGACCGCAAAGCCTTGAATGCGCCGGAGAGGCGCTAGCGCCCGAGGGACCAAGGCCCGCGCTTCGCCGCAATCAGGCCGAAGTCGCGCCCCAGTCGGGGATTACGCTCGCCGCAACAATAAGAAGTCTTCTCGCTCCCAAGAGGGGGGCTCGCGCCAAGACACAAGAATGCCGACAGGGTTTAGCTGACGGCCTTCGAGATGCAGGGGGGCTTCGATCCATTGGGTTACCCGTCCACATCCTCGATGGTTGAGGCCCATGGCGCGCCGCCGATGGCCACGGCTCCTGCGGTAAGAAGGGAACCGTGTCATGCCGTCGCGCGTATTGCATATCAGACCGCGACTCTGCCGGTGCTTCGCACCGGTCAGCTTCATCGCGGCGGGGAACGCAACCGTGGGGAACAGCGAAGATCGGGGGATCGGCGCCAATTCAGGCTGGCTCGGTGTGATCAGGGACGACGAAGCCCGATCGCAATCGAAGCTTGCAGCCGAGATGGCTGACCTCTTCACCCCATATCTTGACGGTCGCTCCGTAGCGGAGCCGTGGCCGGAACTGTGCCACCACACCGGGAATGAGGTGGCAGTCGCAACAGCAAGAACCAAGGCAGGCATGCCGCCGGCAGGCCAGAAGCGAGCATTGCGCGAAGGGTTTATCTGAGTGGAGGCGCGCCAAGGGGCACTGGCGCGCTTTTTTTTGTAGGGGGGAAACGGGGCGTGTGACGTCGGGTGGCAGAAGACCGCCCGGCTAGTAACAGGGAGAGAAGACCATGATCGCTGCCACCACGCCCTGCAAGGCAGAGCCTGGCTCGCGACCGTCGTGTCCACCGCAACATGGCAGCCGTCCCAAGCTGGCAAGCCTGGCATCGATACCCGGAGTGTATTGGAACGCCGTCCCGCGGCACCCTCTTCCTCACATCGAGCACGGCCAGTCGGCCACCAGGCGCGAAGCCCCTCCCCCATCTCTCGCGCAGAGGCTGCAAGCTCTGCCGCCGGATCATCAATTGCGCAGCTTTCTCGACGATATCGAGGCGGCAGGCGATGCCCAAAGCGCCGCCGGCTCTGAATTCGGCGACTGCGAGGCCTTCGCCGCCGGCTTGCCGCTCGAGCCGGGCGCCAACGGGAGCGCCCCTCAGGCCCATGTGCAAACACTCGTACACGATTTCCGCCGGCGCCAACGTTGGGCGAGCATCGTCGTGGCCGGGTGCATCGCGGCCTCGATCGTCCTGACTTTTGCCGGCATCGCGACGCTTGCGGGCTTCACCAAGCCCGAGGCGACCGGCGCGCTCACCGCACCCGACAAATCGATACCGTCGGACTGGGATGAACCTCCCGCAGCGAAAGTGAGGTTTGTTTTCGCCGCGGCGGCGCCCAAAATCGCTCCGAACGACATCCCGGCGGTCGCTCCAGCCGCCGCCGGCGCGGTGGAGACCCCGCAACTTGCCGCCCCGCAATTGATCCTGATGAAATCGAACCGGCCGCTGGCCCTCGCGCCCCTAATGGCGCTGCGGCAGGCCCGTTACGTTCTCGTCCGCGGGCTGCCCAAGGAGGCAACCCTGTCCGCCGGCCAGCGCAATCCAAGCGGGGCCTGGCTGGTGAAGGAAAAGGACGTGTCGCAACTCACTTTGTCGGTGGGGGCGAATGCAAGCGGCGA
>JBAUEK010000088.1:0-3075 GCA_049678565.1 Methyloceanibacter sp.
GCACCGTCATCATCATGTTCATGACGCCGCGGGCGCTTGCCGGCTTCGACGCCAAGGCCGGCTGGAAGGTTGGCGTCGACGGTTCGGTGACCTTGATCACGCTCGGCGCCGGCGCCTCCATCGACACCAACCAGATCACGAGCCCCGTCATCGGCTTCGTGCTCGACGCCAAGGGGCTCATGTATAACTTGACCCTGGAAGGCTCGAAAGTCAGCCGCATCAACCCTTAAGCCCGCTCGTTCCGATCGCGCGGGCGATGACGGCGCGACTTAGCGCTCGGCCGAGCTGAGGCATCTGCTCGCGGTCTTGCTCCAGAACACGCTTCCCTGTCCATGGTAGTCCATGGCGGTCTCGCTGTTCACGTCTCGCGACACGATATAGGTCTTAAGCGCCGCGAGGCTGCTTCGCGAAAGATGGCTTCGCCGCAGGGCGCAGCAATTGGCGGAGATTTCGTCGCGATGCCCTGCGTGGTGACAACACTCATGGGCCCGGACGAAGCTCTTGAAGTAGGCGGGCGCGGAGCTGTAGCGGCGGTAGTAGATGATCTGCGGGCGCCCCGTGGCGCGGTCATGCGTGGCTTCGGCGAAGAATCGCCGGGGATGGTTCACGCCGGTGCGGTAGACCTCCTGGACGGATTGGCGCTTGCCGCTTTGGCTGTTCGTGCCAAGACATGCACCCGCGGCGACCTGCGTGATCGCGGAGAGCGAGATTGCCAGGCTGACCACCAAGAGCCTCATGGCTCTTTTCAATACGCTTGGTTCGCCAAGGAGACGTTAACGTCCGGCTCTGCCAAGCTCGACGGAAGCTAGCCCAAGCCTCGTTGGTTTCACGGCCTGACAGGCGCCCGGCTAGACCACAGCGCGGGCAGCCTCGCGCAGAATCTCGGCCTCGGCGTCGATCTCCTCAAGCCCAAGGAGCTATTCTAAGCAGCCTTGGCGCCGTGATGGGCCAGCACCTGATCGGCGATCTTGCCGGTGAGCTCGGCGAGATGGTCGAATTTAGCGGTGAAGGTGCCAACACCGGCGGTCGCGGATCGGAGCTCCACAATGAGATTCTGGATCTCCGACTCGGGGAGATGCACCTCGACCAGATCCCAGCCGGGCCAGCCCGGGCGCGCATCGAAGCCCAGGATCTGCCCGCGCCTGGACGACACGATGCCGTTGATCCTGGCCGTGGCGTCCGACGGCACCGCGATCTCCACCGCCATCACCGGCTCGAGCAGCACGGGCTGGCATTGCGGCATGCCCTCGCTCATGGCCAAGCGCCCGGCCTGGCGGAAGGCCATGTCGGAGGAATCGACGGAATGGTAGGAGCCGTCGATCAGGCACACGGCGACGTCGACGACCTCGAAGCCGAGCGGGCCAGAATGCAGATAATCGCGCACGCCGATCTCGACGCTCGGAATGTAATTCTTAGGCACGACGCCGCCGGTGATCTCGTCCGAGAAGTCGAAGCCGGCACCACGCGGGCGCGGGCCGATGGTCACCACCACGTCGCCGAACTGGCCGTGGCCGCCTGACTGTTTCTTGTGACGCCCGCGGATCTCGGTCGATTTGCGGATGGTCTCCTTATAGGGGATCGACCTTTGTCGCGTCGCGGCGTCGATGCCGTATTTGCGCGTCAATTTCTCCAGCGCCACGCGGAGATGCATCTCGCCCTGTCCCCACAGTACCATCTCGCCCAAATGCTGATTGTGGGTGATCGAGATCGAGGGGTCTTCCTCGATGACCTTGGCGATGGCCGCGGTCAGCTTGACCTCGTCCTTCTTCTCCTTGGCGCCGATGGCGAGGCCGAACACCGGCTCGGCGATGGCGGCCGCCTCGATCGCGATCGTCTTCCCCTTCTCCTCCGTCAGCGTGTCGCCGGTCTTGACCTTTTCCAGACGGCCGAAGGCGACCGTTTCGCCGGCGACCGCGCCGCCGCGCTTGGTCGGTTCCTGGCCGAGCACGGTGAAAATGCCCGAAATGCGCTCATCCTCGCCGCCGCCATAAAGGGTGGTGCCGTCGGCAGCGGTACCGGTCAGCACGCGCGCCAGCGACAGCTTGCCACCATGAGCGGTGTGAAAGGTCTTGACGATGTAGGCGCAAGAGGCGGTGTCAGCGACGCCGAGACGCTCCGCCGTCGTCCCGACAAAAGGGCCTTCGTGCCGGATCGCCTTCAGCAGGCGCAGGATGCCGTTGCCGTTCTCGGCCGAGCCGATCAGCACCGGGCAGATCAGTCCGTCGCGCAGCTCGGTGGAGAGGTCGTCGAACACCTTGTCGCGGGGCGGCGGCACGTCTTCCAGGAGCTGCTCCATCAGCTCGTCGTCATAATCGGCGAGCTTCTCCAGCATGGAGAACCGCGCCTCCTTCTCCCGCTCCGAAAGCAGCTCGGGGATAGCGATCACCTCGCTCGGGGCATGCTCGCGATAGACGAAGGCGCGTTCGAGCGCGAGATCGATGAAGCCGGTGACGATGTCGTTTTCCCAGATCGGCACCTGGCGCAACACCAGCGGCTTGCTGCTGGCGGGCTGGAGCATCGGCACGATGTCGCGGATGCGTGCCTCGGCCTTGTCGATCTTGTTGATGAAGAGAAAGTGCGGAATGCCGCGATCCTCAAGCTGTTTCAGGATCAGCTGCAACGCCGGCACCTTCTTCTCGTCCGACTCGCACACGACCACCGCGGCGTCGCAGGCGGTGAGCGCGTTGGCCGCGTCGGCCTGAAATTCGATGGAGCCTGGACAATCGAGGAAGGTGAAACTGTCGCCGAGGAAGTCGACCGTAGCCACGTTGAGTTCGACGCTCATGCCGTGATGCCTGGCCTCGTCCGAGGCATCGCCGACCGTGTTTTTGGCGGTCATGGCGCCTTGCCGGCTGATGGCGCCAGTGCGGGCGAGAATGGCTTCGAGAAGTGTCGTTTTACCACTGAGATAGGGGCCGACCAGTGCGATGCAGCGGGGGCTGCGGGCTGGTTGGCCCTGCGCTTGACCCATACTCTCCTCCCACGGTTTTATCCCGCGGGAAGACCTCGACGCCTTCCGCGCGGCCTTGATCAAGCTATCGTGTCAAGGGAAAGGCGCGCTGGCAAGCCCCACCC
>JBAUEK010000089.1:0-2797 GCA_049678565.1 Methyloceanibacter sp.
ATCTCCGCCAGCGTCGCTCCAATCTTGCGGCCGATCGTGGCCCGCAGCGTTTCATAGGCTTTCCTCACCGCATCGGGATCGACATTCGAGCCAAGCTCGCGGGCGATATCGGACTCGTTCGGAAGCCTGAGAAACTCGGCGCGATAGGCGTTGGACAGGGAAGTCTCAGAGGCTGTTGTCGCCAGTGCTTGAGCGAGCCGCGCCGCCTCTTTGCCGGTGACCGGTTCGGTGCCGCCGCTGCGCGACGCCGCCGTCAACAGGGTCGAGGCGTAGGACTGCGCCGCCTGCCAGCGGTTGAATGGGTCCTTGTCATGCATCATCAGGAATTCGATCTGATCGGGATCGAGGCTGATCGTGAGGCGGACCGGGGCCGAGAAACCCCGCAGTAGCGATGGCGTCGGCGCGGCGGGCACGTCGCGGAAGGTGAAGACCTGCTCGCGCTCGGCCACCTCAAGCAGGCCGTCGGTCAATTCGGTGCCGTAGTCGAGTTTAAGCGGAAGGTCGTCGCCATTGCCACCAAGCAGCCCAAGCTTGAGCGGGATCAGCATCGGCTCCTTGCTGGTCTGCCCCGGTGTTGGCGGCGTCACCTGGCTGACGGAAAGCCGGGCGGTCTTGGCGCGTGCGTCGTAATCGAGGGAGCAGGCGAGCTCGGGTGTTCCGCTCTGGGTGTACCAGAGCATGAACTGGGACAAATCGCGGCCGGAGGTCTCGGCCATGGCGCCGACGAAGTCCTCGACGGTCACCGCCTCGCCGTCATGACGTTCGAAATAAAGGTCGAGACCTTGGCGGAATCCCTCGCGGCCAAGCAGCGTTTGCAGCATGCGGCAGAGCTCCGCGCCCTTCTCGTAGACCGTGGCCGTATAAAAGTTGTTGATCTCGATATAGGAGGCGGGGCGGACCGGATGGGTGAGGGGGCCCGAATCCTCCGGGAACTGATGCGTCCGGAGCGCGCGCACGTCGAGGATGCGCTTGACCGGTCCAGATCTCAGATCGGCGGTGAATTCCTGGTCGCGAAAGACGGTCAGGCCTTCTTTCAGGCAAAGCTGAAACCAGTCGCGGCAGGTGACGCGGTTGCCGGTCCAATTGTGGAAATATTCATGCGCGATGACGCCTTCGATGGCGGCATAGTCGCCGTCGCTGGCGGTGTCGGGCCGCGCCAGCACGAGCTTGTCATTGAAGACGTTGAGGCCTTTGTTCTCCATCGCCCCCATGTTGAAGTCGCTCACGGCGACGATATTGAACACATCGAGATCGTATTCGCGGCCGAAGCGTTCCTCGTCCCAGCGCATGGCACGCTTCAACGACTCCATGGCCCAGCCGCAACGATCCTCCTTACCGGGTTCGACATAGATGTTGAGCGCCACCTCGCGGCCTGACGCCGTGGTGAAGCCGCTCGGCACGCAAGCGAGATTGCCGCCCACAAGCGCGAACAGATAAGAGGGCTTGGGGTGGGGATCGTGCCAAATGGCGAAGTGTCTGCCGGTGCCGGGAATGTCGCCGGCACTCACGGGATTACCGTTCGCCAGCAGCACCGCTGCCGCCTCGCGCGACGCCTCGATCCTAACCGTATAGACGGAGAGCACATCGGGACGGTCGAGGAAGTAGGTGATGCGGCGAAAGCCCTCCGGCTCGCATTGGGTGCAGTAAGTGCCGCGCGAGCGGTAGAGGCCGGAGAGCGCGGTGTTGGCCTCCGGGTCGCACAGGGTCACGGTCTCGAGGGTGAACGGTCGCGCCGGCACGTTTGGGATCGTCAGCGATTTCTCATGGAGCTGATAGTCCCCGGCCGAGAGCGGCACGCCGTCGAGGGCCAGGCTTTGCAGAATGAGGCATTCACCGTCAAGGACCAGGGGACGCCCGCTCGTTGCGGCCTTCGGATTGGGACGGAGTTTGAGCTGGGATGTCACCCGAGTGGCATTGGGATCGAGTGCGACGTCGAGATCGACCTCGTCCACCAAATAATCGGTCGAGGCATAGTCCTCAAGCAGCTTCGGTCGCCGGCCGGATTGATCCATTGATGCTCCACCATCTCCTTGTCCCGCCGCTCTTAGAGGGTGGGGCGCGCAATGCCAAGGGTGGCTTGCGGAAGGGCCGATGCCGGGCTCAAGGTCGAAGGTCCGAGCCTTGATGCTGGATGACGAGGCCGCGCCGTTGCCTTATGACGCATGGCTAATGTCCCAGCTCTCCCTCACTCTGTTCAGGCCTTCCCGCCGGTCGCTCCTGATTCTAGTTCCGTTGGGCGTTGCCGCGCTCGCCGCCGCGCTCTATCTCCGCACCGGCATCGTCGAGAATACCCCGATCGGCCTTGCTTGCGAGGCCGGCAAGGAAAGTTTCACCTGCACGCTCAGGCTCGCGGCAATCCTGCTTTTCGCGCGAGGCGTGTTTGGCTGGGTCGCGCTCGCCGCCGCGCTCATGCAGCTCTGGCGTCCCCACATCCTTGCCTTCGGCATCGGTCTTGTCTTCGCCGCCATGGGGCTCGTGCTGTACAACACCAGCCTCTCCGCCCTCGCGGTGGCGCTGCTCGTGCTTAGCCTGGCGCGGCCCGTGCCCGCAGGCCGCTGAGGGCGAGCACCACGAGCAGGGCCGCGAACCAAAGCGCCTGCCAATTCGCGATCCCCTCATTGACGATGACGTAGAGCGCCGAACCCGTGAGCAGGGCGCCGGCCACGATCTCGGCCAGACCGGGATGCAGTCTCGAGCGATTGGCGAAAAACGCCACGATGGCGAACGCGGCCACGGGCCCCGAGAGCAGAACGAGCTGAAAGCCCTTGTAACGAGGGTCAAACACGAGCCCGAGCGC
>JBAUEK010000090.1:0-13007 GCA_049678565.1 Methyloceanibacter sp.
GGGACGGCTTCCTTGGCGATCAGCATATGTTCATTGGCAAGCGCCGCGATTTGTGGCGCGTGCGTCACCGCGAGAACCTGCACACCCGATCCAAGTCGCGCCAGGCGCTCGCCCACCGCAGCGGCGGTGGCCCCGCCGACGCCTGAATCGACCTCGTCGAAGACGAGAGTGGGCGCCGAGCCCCGCGCCGCCAGCACGACCTTCAGCGCCAAGATCACGCGGGCAAGTTCGCCGCCGGAGGCGACCTTCATCAAGGGTCCAGGCTCGGTCCCCGGATTGGTGCGCACGAAGAACGACACGCGGTCGAGCCCGTAAGGGCCGCCATCATCGACAGTTGCGGGCTCGACCTGGGTGAACAGGCGCGCCTTTTCCAGCTTGAGCGGTCCAAGCTCGGCGGCGACCTCGTTATCGAGCCGCCCGGCCGCCTCTTTGCGGACTGCGCTCAAGGCGAAGGCGGCCCGCGCATAGGCCTCACGAGCGGCCTTGGCGGCGGCGTCGAGCGCGTCTAACCGCGACTCGCCTTGATCGAGCGCGGCGAGCTCGGTTTCGCGACGGGCGACGAGCGCGGGCAAATCGTCGACCGAAACCTTGTGCTTGCGCGCGGCGGCGCGCAAGGCGAAGAGGCGCTCCTCGGCGCGTTCGAGCTCATGCGGCTCGAAGGCCGTGCCGGCCAGGGCCTGTTCGATGGTGGCGCGGGCGGCGTTGGTCTCACCGAGCACACGTTCGAGCGCCTCGGCCACCGGCCCGAGCAGCGCCTGCCCAAGCCCCGTCTGCCGCTCGATGCGGCGGAGCGCCGCCGCAAGCCGCGCACCGGCGGTGCCCTCCCCCTGCAACGCGTCCAGAGCCTCGTTGAGCTCCGATGCGATCTTCTCCGCATGCATCATCAGCTGGCGGCGGGAGGCGAGCGCCTCCTCCTCCCCGGTTTGGGGGTCGAGGCCGACCAGTTCTTCGAGGGCATGGCCGACATAATCGGCGTTGGCGCGAATGGCGGCGATCTCGCCGGCATGGCGGGCGTGGGCGTCTTCGGCGGCCTTCCAAGCCTCGAACGAAGCGGTCACCCCCCTCACCTCGCCGGTCGCTCCGGCAAAGGCATCGAGAAGGTCGCGATGGCCGCTCGGATCGATCAGGGCGCGGTCGTCATGCTGGCCATGGATCTCGACCAGCATCCGTCCCACCTCGCGCAACAGCTGCACACCGACGGCGACGTCGTTGACGAAGGCGCGGGTGCGGCCGTCAGCCGACTGGACGCGCCTGAGGATGAGGGCGCCTTCCGCCTCCAAGCCGTTGCCGGCTAGGAGCTGCCAGACTGGGTGATCGGGGGACGGCTCGAACACGGCCGTCACTTGACCCTGTGGCGCGCCCCGGCGCACCAGCGCGGCATCGCCGCGGCCGCCCAGCGCGAGCGCGAAGGCATCGAGCAGGATCGACTTGCCGGCGCCGGTTTCGCCGGTCAACACGCACAGGCCTTGACGGAATTCGAGATCGAGCTTGTCGATCAGGACAATGTCGCGGATCGACAAGGCGGCTAGCATGGCGAGCCGATCAGGCGGGGTTGACCTCGCCCTTCCAAGTCTTGGTGATCCACGAGCCCGGGTGCACCTGCGGCTTCTGGCCTTTCTTCTGCAGGAGGGTGTAAGAGTTCTTGTACCACTTACTTTCCGGGAAGTTGTAGCCGAGAACCGCCGCCGCCGTTTGCGCCTCGGGCACGATGCCTAACGCCATATAGGCCTCGGTCAGGCGACTCAAGGCCTCTTCGATCTGCGCCGTCGTCTGGTAATCCGTGACCACGACGCGGAAGCGATTGATGGCCGCGAGATAATTGCTATGGCGCAAATAATAACGCCCAACCTGCATCTCGCCCGCCGCCAACAGATCGCGCAGGATGCGGGCGCGATTTTGCGCTTCGCCAGCATAACGTGAGTCGGGATAACGCTGGAGCAGGGTCAAATAGGCTTGTAGCGCCTTCCGGGCATTGGTCTGATCGCGCTTCGGATCGAGCACCTGGTCGTAATAGCTCATGCCGACAATGTTCTGCGCCAGATCGGATTCCGGCGTGCCGGGGTGCAAGGTGAGATAGCGATCGGCGGCGGATACCGCGTCGTCGTATTTCCCCGCCTTGTAGTAAGCATAGGAGGCCATCACAATCGCCCGTCGCGCCTCGCGCGAATAGGGGTGATTGATGTCGACCTCTTCATACTGCCTGGCCGCCGCCTCATAGCTCTGCTTGTCGAGCATCGTGTCGGCGCGGCCGTAGATGACATCAGGAGCGGCGACCTCGCCGGCGTCCTTCTTCTTGCCGAACAGCGAGCCGCAGCCCGAGGTCAACCCTGCGGCGAGGATCACGACCCCCAGGATCATGGGCAGTCGCCAAGGGCCAAGGGCCGACGGCGTCGCAACCAAACTGGACCTGCTGCCCCTCAAAAAACTGCCCCCGTTGTTCCGGCGCAAACTCCGCATGGCGTGAAGCGCCGATGCGCAAGCGCCTAGGCTAAAGTGGTTTGCGTCCCGGTGGAACCCGAAACCGAACTGCCATCCCTTGGTTTTGCTCAGTTTTGCGCGGTCCGTTCAAATGGCCGGCCGCGTTGCCCTATTCTCGCGCAGACGATGCTTAACCAACCCGCCGATTATGGTGTTTTTTTGCTCGCGGGACGGATCGGGACCATCCAAGTAGAGTAAAGGCGGGCCGGCCACCAGCGCGGGGGGCGCGGCAAAGACCCTCAGTCCGGAAGAGAAGCGGCTGGATTTGACGCCTTAGCTCCGCTCGGCCGCGAAATTCGCCGCGGCGAGGCGGTGGCTGAATTCGGCGTGGCGAACCTCGCGCGCAGGGCGTGGAGCTTCGACCAAGGTCCAGGCCTCGGCATCGGCGAACAGAGCCTTGAGCACGAGGCTGTTTAACCGGTGGCCTCCGCGACGGGAGCGGAAAGCGCCCAAAATGGGGGCACCGGCGAGGGCGAGGTCGCCAACCGCATCGAGCGCCTTGTGGCGCACGAATTCGTCGGTATAGCGAAGACCTTCGCGGTTGATGATGCGGTCGTCGCCGATGGCGACGGTATTTTCGAGCGAGGCGCCGAGCGCGAGGCCGGCGGCCCACAGCTTCTCAACGTCCTTCATGAAGCCAAATGTCCGAGCCCTGGACAGCTCCCGGCGGAAGGAGCCGGGATTGAGGTCGATCTCGATTCTCTGGGACCCGATGAGAGCGGAGTCGAAATCGATTTCGACATCCAAATGAAAGCCATTATGCGGGGAGAGCTCGCCATAGGCGCCGGCATCATCCACGCTGACTTGCTTCAGAACTTTCAGATAGCGGCGGGGAGCGTCGAGCTCGACCAACCCTACCTCGTCGATGGCCTCCACGAAATGGGCGGAGCTGCCATCCATGATCGGGACTTCGTTGCTGTCGATCTCGATCAGGACATTGTCGACGCCTAGTCCGCGCAGGGCCGCAAGCAGATGCTCGACCGTCGAGACGGAGGCGCCATTGCCATCGCCAAGCACCGTACACAGCGTGACGCCCGTCACCGCCCCCTGGTCGGCGGGGATCTCGGTGGTGTCGCCATCGCCATTGGAGAGAAGGAAGCGCAGCCCGCTATCGCCATCAGCCGGATAGAGAATGATGGAGACTGGCGCTCCGCTGTGAACCCCCGTGCCGATTAATGAGATTTCGCTGGCAAGCGTAGTTTGCCGTGCCCCAATAAATCCCTTCATGGCCCCCAAGCCGTCTTTACGAGTTCCCTCTGGCTCGAGGTCAGATACGATCCCCCGAGCCCCCCTCGATCCACCGCGCCCGGCATTTCATGCCTTTTTGGCTCCGCGGATCAATCAATGGTGAACCTTAACCCTCGGCCTTGGGAGCGACAAATCACGGTTTCTTTCAATGTGTTACCGGTTACCCCTTAACTTAACCCACTGACGCACAAAGCCTTTTAACCATTGTCGGAGCGGGGTTGCAGCCCGCTCGCGGGCGCCTAGGTGGCGCGCCGCCGCAGAAACGCAGGGATCTCCAAATCATCGTCCTCAAGTGATTCGTCGATCGCCTCGCGGGTTTCCATGGACACGATTTTGGGCTGCGATTCGATGCGTTTTGGCGCCGCCGCCACCACGCTGTCGGCATGAGGCCGCTCGATCTTGAGGCCCTTCGGTGCAAGCTCCACCGGCTTCGGCGCTTGTGCCGTCCGGGGCTGGCCGAATTCAGGCTCGCGCTTCGCCGGCGGGGTGTCGTCCTCCTCCTTACGGCCGCGGGCGGCATTGCTCAGTCGCTCGAGAAAGCCAACCTTCTTCTTCTGTGCCGCCAGACCCATCGAATGACCTTCGCCCAGGCGCGCCCTGAGCTCGTTCTGGGCCGGGACGGGAAATTCCTCGACATTGGGCATGCGCCGAACGGGCCGCTGCGCCATCGAGGGCGGTGCCGGCACAAAGCCAGACGCCGGCGGGATATGCCGCTGCGGCGACACACCGGGCGGCATGGCGCTCGCCGCGAGCTGGGGCGGGCGCCGCTCGATGGTCACGTTTCCGGACGCACGCCAAACCGGCGCCTCCTTCGGCTCCTCGCCCATGGGGCGGCTTGGTTTCGCCGCCGTGGCTGGCGGCATCGCCGCTGGCGGGACCGCCACCGGCATGCTGGAGAGGCCGGCAAGCCGCTCGCTCAAACTGGCTTTCTCCTGGGGCGCGGGCTCCGCCTGACGGCCCGACATTTGGCCGAGGCCGGTCGCCACCACGGACACCCGGATCGAGCCGTCAAGCTCGTCGTCGAAGGTCGCGCCGACGATGATGTTGGCCTCGGAATCGGCCTCTTCGCGAATGCGGCTGGCTGCCTCGTCGACCTCGTACAGGGTCAGATCGTTGCCGCCGGTGATGGAGACGAGCAGTCCGCTCGCACCCTTGATCGAAACATCGTCAAGCAACGGATTGGAAATCGCTGCCTCCGCCGCCTCGATGGCGCGCCGGTCGCCGCTGGACTCGCCGGTCCCCATCATCGCTTTGCCCATGCCGGCCATGATGGTGCGGACATCGGCGAAGTCGAGATTGATCAGACCTTCCTTGACCATCAGATCGGTGATGCAGGAAACGCCGGCCCGCAGCACGTCGTCGGCCATGGCGAAAGCATCGGCGAAGGTGGTCTTCTCGTTGGCGACCCGGAACAGATTCTGGTTTGGAATGACGAGGAGCGTGTCGACATAGCGCTCCAGCTCGATGATGCCGCTCTCGGCCGAGCGCATGCGCCGGTGGCCTTCGAAATGGAAGGGCTTGGTCACGACACCCACGGTGAGGATGCCTTCCTCGCGCGAGGCTCGCGCGATCACTGGCGCCGCACCGGTGCCGGTGCCGCCGCCCATGCCGGCGGTGATGAACACCATATGGGACCCGGCAAGATGCGCCTTGATGTCGGCCATGGCCTCTTCGGCGGCGGCCGCGCCCACATTGGGCTTGGAGCCGGCACCAAGACCTTCGGTGACGTGGGTGCCCATTTGGATGCGGCGCTCCGCGCTCGAGCTCAGCAGAGCCTGCGCGTCGGTATTGGCGACGACGAATTCGATGCCGTGAAGCCCGGAGGCGATCATGTTGTTGACGGCATTCCCGCCGGCTCCGCCTACACCGAACACGGTGATCCGCGGCTTGAGCTCGGTGAGATCTGGAACCTTGAGATTGATAGTCATGGCGGCCTTCCGTTTCTCGATCTTAGCGTTCGTGTTGTTCAGCCTTGCTAAAAGTTGTCGCGTATCCAATCGCTGACTCGTGCCAAATAGCCCGTGCCGGTACGCAGAAAACGTTGCTCGGCCCGGCCTGAATGTCTGTCGTCGCCGCGCGCCGATTGCAGCAGCAATCCGATGGCGCCGGCGAAATCGGGACCCGTGCCGCCGTCGGGCAAGCCGTTCAGGCTGCGCGGCCGGCCAAGGCGCACGGGGCGCCCAAACATGTTGGAGGTAAGCTCGGTGAGCCCGGTGAGCTGGCTGCCGCCGCCGGTCAGGACCAAATGCCGGGCCGCGTCGGAGGCATGACCGCAGGCCGCGAGCCGCCGCCGCATCAGGTCGAGGATCTCCTCGATGCGCGGGCGCAGAATGACGGCGAGCTGGGCCTTGTTGATCTGGTTCATGCTGCCGCGCTCGCTCTCCCCCACGGAGGGGAAGGTGATGATCTCGCGCTCGTCGGACGCCGCGGCGAAGGCGCTGCCGTGCAGAGTCTTCAGGCGCTCGGCGTGATCGAGCGGGGCTGAGAGGGCGCGCGCGATGTCCGCGGTCAATCCGTTACCGCCAAGCGCGATGGCGTCGATGTGGATGAATTGGCCGTCGACGAACACCGACAGCGTGGTCGTGCCGGCGCCGAAGTCGATACAGGCCACTCCGAGCTTGGCTTCGTCCGGCGTCATCACCGCGAGCGCGCTGGCGTAAGGCGCGGCCACGAGGCGGGTCACTTCCAGATGGCACCGTTCGACGCAAAGCGAGAGGTTGCGCATGGCGACTTCGTCCGCGGTGACGGCGTGAACGTCGATGCCAAGCCGCTCGCCGCACATGGCAAGCGGATCGCGGATGCCGCCATTGTCGTCAAGGCGGTAGCCGGTGGGCAGGGCGTGCAGGACGCTGCGCTTGTCGCGCTCGGCGTATTGGCGAGCGCCGGCAAGGATGCGCAAGGTGTCGTCTTCGCGGACGACGCCAGAGGGCAAGGCCACGCTGGCGGAGAAGGTCTCGCTCTGGAGCCGGCCGCAGGTGACGGCGACATGCGCCTCCTCGACGATCACGCCGGCCATGCGTTCGGCGGCATCGACGGCGGAGCGGATGCAATGCTCGGCGCGATCGAGGTGAGTGACCATGCCGCTTTTGAGGCCTTCGGCCCGGTGATGGCCAAAGCCCAGGATCTCGAACTGCACGCCCTCGCCCGCGACCTCAAGCCAATCTGGCGCCGACCAGGTTTTGGCGATCAGGCAGCAGATCTTGCTCGTGCCCACGTCGAGCGCGGTCACGATGCGCTGGCGCTTCGAGCGATTTAGACCTGTTTGCCGCATCCCCCCACCCTTTGTCTCAGGTATTGCCTTTGGTGCTTGCAGTCGGCATTTCCGGCGCAGCGATGCCCGGCCCCGCCTCCGGCGTGGCCGGGGCACTCTCGGCCAGCCGCACGCTGACGCGGTCGGCCAGACGGAGATCGACCGTGGCGATGTCTCGGTTGAGCAGCCCGCGATCGCGATCGAGGTGAACCAGGGTCTGGAGTGCATCGGTGACGCCGTCGTCGGGAAGCATGACGTCCAGGCCGGAAGCGAGTTTTAAGGTCCAACGCCGATCGCCCACCCTGATGGCGGCGAAGAGCTGGCGTCTCAGCTCGTCGAAGGGCTCAAGCGTCTGGAGCAACTCGGCGGCGTTCTTGCCCGCGCCGTCGCCCACCACGAGCGGCAGGTCGGCATAGGCTTCACGCACGACCGGTGCGAGCACCGTTCCCTCCGCGTCGATCACATAGGTCTGCCCCTTGGACTGCCACACGGCGAAGGGGGTGCGCTCCTCGATCACGACCTGGAGCGTCGAGGGGAGCAGCCGCATGACTTGTGCGCGTTTGACGAAGGGGACGCGCTCCAAACGCTCCTTGGCGGCATCGGTGTCGAAAGCGAGGATCATGGAGCCCGGCCCGGTGCCAAGCGCCGCGGTCAACTCGGCGTCGGTGATGTGAAGCTGGCCCTCAACCGTGATTCGTTTCACGCCGAAGCCCGCGGCCACGGCCATCCCCCGCACGCCCTTCACCGCCTCGCCGTAAATGCCATCCTTGCCGCTGACCCAGATGCCGTAGCCGACGGCGCTCGCCACCACGGCAACAACGATCACCCGCCAAGCACCAGAGCCGCGGTCAAGTGCGGCCCCGCCGGGCAACCGCTTGGTGCGGCGGAAACCCGGCAGCTTGACACCGGCGAAGGACCGAGCCGGCACGGCGATGCCGCGCGCAAGTAGCGCGTCCGGTCCCCCTGCCTTACCCCGCCCCTTGATCGGGCCTAGCGATTGCACGACGCGTCCTCCAGGATCCAGCGAACCAGCTCACCGAAAGAGCGGCCGCTGTGAACCGCAAGCTCAGGCACGAGCGACGTCGACGTCATACCGGGCTGGGTATTGACCTCAAGACAGATCAGGTCCCCCGGGCCGTCCGGACGATCGTCGAAGCGGAAGTCGGAACGACTGACCCCACGGCAGCCCAGTGCCCTATGAGCCGCTACCGACAGCTTCTGTACCAATTGGTAAACATTTGGTAAAAGCGCGGCCGGCAGGACGTGAATTGAGCCCCCGGGAGCGTATTTCGACGTGTAGTCGTAGAAGCTGAGACCGTCGGCCGGGCGGATCTCGATGACGCCCAGCGCCTCCTCCCCCATGACGGCGCACGTGAGCTCGCGGCCAGGGATATAGCGCTCCACCATCACCTCCTCGCCAAGGGTCCAGTCGGCGGCATGGAGCTCCTGCGGCGGATGGCGCTGATCCTCGCGCACGATGAACACGCCAACGCTCGACCCTTCGGCCACCGGCTTGATCACGTAAGGTGGCGGCATGGCGTGGGCGCGCGCGGCATCCTCCCGCGACAGGACCAGGCTCTCAGCCACCGGAACGCCGGCTTCGCGCAAAACCGACTTGGCCCGTTCCTTGTGCATGGCCAGGGCCGAGGCGAGCACGCCCGAATGGGTGTAGGGAATGCCGAGCGTCTCAAGCAGGCCCTGGATGCAGCCATCCTCGCCGAACCGGCCATGTAAGGCATTGAAGCAGACGTCCGGACGGAGCTCGGTGAGCTTCGTCGCCACGTCGCGCGCGACATCGAGGCGGGTCACGTTGTAGCCCTGCGCTTCGAGCGCCGCGGCACAGGCCTCGCCAGAGCGGAGCGAAACGTCCCGTTCCGACGACCAGCCGCCCATGAGCACGGCGACGTGAGTTTGATTTTCGGTCATGCGACGCCCCCTAAGGCAGAAGGATTGGAGTCCAAAAGCGTCTCGCCCGGCTTTCACCCGAGCGATCCGATACTCAGAGCAATGATACCTGGATTATCCGTTCGCGGGTTAATGACACCGGCGGCGCGCGGCCGGGCTCATTGGGGCAGGCCGAGGCGCTTGATCTCCCATTCAAGCTCGATGCCGCTCGTCGCCTTCACCCGCGCGCGCACGGTCTCGCCGAGCTGCTCGAGATCGGCGGCACTTGCCTTGCCCTCATTGATGAGGAAGTTGCAATGCATCGTGGAGACATGCGCGTCGCCGACATTCAGGCCGCGACAGCCGGCGGCGTCGATCAGCTGCCAGGCCTTGTTACCGGGCGGGTTCTTGAAGGTCGAGCCGCCGGTTCGGCTCTTGATCGGCTGCGCCTGCTCGCGATAAGCGGCGATGTCTTCCATCTCGGCGAGGATCGCGGCGGGATCGCCCGGCTCGCCTTGGAACAGGGCTTGGGTGAAGACGAGGTCCTCCGACGCGCCGCAATGGCGATAGGCGTAATGCATGTCCGCCACGGGAAGTACATGAATCCTTCCGGCGCGATCGACGCCCCGGGCCTCGACCAGAACTTCGCAGGTCTCGCGGCCATGAGCGCCGCCATTCATTCGGAGTGCGCCGCCGACACCGCCCGGGATGCCGCGAAAGAAGGACAGGCCGGAGATGCCGGCATCCGCTGCGGCGCGCGCGACCTTCACGTCGGGCACGGCCGTGCCGGCGCGGAGCCGTAAGCCGTCCTCGATCGCGATGTCGCCGAAGCCTCTGCCTAAGCGGATCACCACACCGCCGATGCCGCCGTCGCGCACGAGCAGATTGGAGCCGAGCCCGATCACGGTAACGGGGATCTCAGCCGGCGTATGCGCCATGAAATAGGAAAGGTCGGCTTCGTCCGCCGGTGAGTAGAGGATTTCGGCGGGGCCGCCGACGCGGAACCACGTGAGATCGGCAAGCAGGGCGCCTGGTTTCAGTCTTCCTCGCAACTCAGGCAGGCCGGCAGCAAGTTCAACCGCCAGCGCGCTCGGCGCGGTGCTCGCCGCAGGCGCTTCGCTCACGCGCGCCCTCCATGCTCGGCGAGCCGCCGCGGCAAAGCATTGATCCAGTCGGTAATGGTGCCGGCACCGAGGCCGACCACGAGGTCGCCGGATTGCGCCAAGGCCGCCACGCTCTCGACCAGCTCCTCCTCGCCATCCACGGTCAGCACCTTGGGGTGGCCGTGACGGCGGAGGCTCGCGGCGAGCTCGTCGCGATCGACGCCAGGGATCGGAACCTCTCCCGCCGAATAGACCGGCGTCACCAGCGCGATATCGGCGTCGTCGAGACAGGCGGAGAATTCATTGAACAGGCTTTGCAGCCGCGTGTAGCGATGCGGCTGGATCACGGCGATGACGCGGCCTGGCCCGGCGATGCGGGCGGCGCGGAGGACCGCCGCGATCTCCACCGGGTGATGCGCGTAATCGTCATAGATTTGCACGCCCTTCCACTCGCCGACATGGGTGAAGCGCCGCTTCACTCCAGAGAAGCCGGCCAAACCGCTCCGGATCACGTCGTCGCTGACGCCGGCCTCCGCCGCCACGGCGAGGGCCGCAAGCGCGTTCAGCGCGTTGTAATGGCCAAGAACCGGCAGCATCAGATCCTCAAGCATGCGCGCGCCGCCGCTGACGCCAGAGCCGAGCCTGGCGTCGAACACGATCCGGTCCCGCGCCGGCCTGACATTGGCGAGCCTGATGTCGGCGTCGCGCGCCACGCCATAGGTGAGAATGCGGCGGCCATTGGCGGCGCCGCCGAGCCTCGCGACAAGCTCGCGCACCACGGGATGGTCGATGCAGGCGACGGCAACGCCATAATAGGGGATGGCCTCGATGAACTGCTGAAAGGCCTGATGCAGCGCCGGCACCGTCGCCCAATAATCCATGTGCTCCGGGTCGATATTGGTCACGACGCCGATCTGGGTCGGGAGCTTGAGAAAGGTGCCGTCGGATTCGTCGGCCTCGACCACCATCCACTCGCCCTTGCCGATGCGGGCATTGGTGCCCCAGCCGGTGATGATGCCGCCGGTGATCACGGTGGGATCGAGACCTCCACCTTTCAGCAAATCGGCGATCAGCGACGTGGTCGTGGTCTTGCCGTGGGTGCCGGTAATGGCGACGGTGGCGCATGGGCGCATCAGTTCGGCCAGCATCTCGGCGCGGCGGATGATCGGAATGCCACGCTCCTTCGCCGCCTCGAATTCCGGGTTTCCGGCCTTCACCGCGCTCGAGATGACGACATAGGCGGCGCCGTCGATATGGGCCGGATCGTGGCCGATCAGGGAGCGGATGCCCTTCGCGCGCAGGCGCTCGAGATTGGTGCTGTCCTTGAGGTCGCTTCCTTGCACAACATAGCCGCGGGTATGCATCACCTCGGCGATAGCGCTCATGCCGATGCCGCCGATGCCGACGATATGCACCAGGCCGGTCTTGTCTGGATCGGGCATGTGCATGACGCGCCTACTCCTTGGACTTCACGAGGTCGCCGACGAGATCGGCAAGCCTGGCCACCGCGTCCGGCGTGGCCATGGCATGCGCCTTCTCCGCCGCCTCGGCCAGACGCTCGGGCGACGACAGCAGCGCCGCAAGCAGCTCCACCAAGCGCTCAGTACTGAGTTCCGACTGGCGCTCGCACCAGCCGCCGCCGGCTTCCTGCAGCCGTGTTGCATTTTCGAGCTGATCATTGTCAAGGGCGTGCGGCAGCGGCACGAGCAGACAAGGCCGCCCGATCGTGGTCAGCTCGGCCACGGTGGAGGCGCCGGCGCGGGCAACAACCAGATGGGAGGTTGCGATCCGCTCGGGCAAATCGCGGAAGAAGGCGGCCAGATGCGCGGTGATGCCGGCGGCCCGATAGGCCTCGCGCAATTCGGCGAGATCCTCTTCGCGCGCCTGCTGCACCAAGGTGATGCGCGCGCGCATCGGCGCCGGCAGGTTCAGCAAGGCCGGAGGCAGCGCCTCGGAGAAGAAGCGCGCACCCTGGCTGCCGCCAAAGACGAGCAACAGCAGCCGGGAATTGGCGTCCGGCGCCGCGTAAGGCACGTCGCGAAATTTGAGCACGGCGTCGCGCACCGGAATGCCGGTCTGCCTCGCTTTGGCTTCCGCCTCGGGGCCAAGCAGCTTGGTCGGCATGAAAGAAAGCCCGATCTTGTCGACGAAACGTGACAACAGCCGGTTGGCGCGTCCCATCACGGCGTTCTGCTCGTGGATGGCGGTGGGAATGCGCAGCGTGCGGGCGGCGATGATCGGCGGCAGAGTGGGGTAGCCGCCAAAGCCGATGACCGCGGCGGGCTTGAGCTTCATCAGCATGCGTAGCGCGCCGGCATAGCCGAAGCCGAGGCGGGTGAAGGTGGCGGCGACGGCAAGCGGCGAGCGGCTCGTCAGCGTGGCGGAAGGGATACGGTGAATAGCGCGTGCCGGAAAGTCGCCGCCATATTTCTCCGCCCGCATGTCGGTGGCGAGTTCGACGTCATAGCCGCGGCGGTTCAGCTCCTGGGCGAGTGCGGCGGCGGGGAACAGATGGCCGCCGGTGCCACCCGCGGCGAGCAGGATGGTGCCCTTGTTCAAGCCACCTGCTCCGAGGCGCTTCGGCTGCCGCCAGTGCCGGCTTCGCTTGGGCCATCGGTCTCGCTTGAGGTGCCGCGCGGCAGGCGCCCCGTCCTCGGCCTTCGCCGCGTCAGGCCGAGGGCAAAGCCCATGGTGAGCGCCATGGCGAGCAAAGATGAGCCGCCATAGGAAATGAAGGGCAAGGTCATGCCCTTGGCCGGCAGCAGCCCGACATTGACCGCCATGTTGATCAGGGCCTGCAAGCCGAACAGCATGATCAGCCCCGCAGTCGCGTGGCGAATAAAGCCGTCTGGCTCCTGCGACGCCTTGGACAGGCCGCGCAGCACGATGAAGGCGAACACGGCCAGAAGGATCAGGCAGGCGATCAGGCCATATTCCTCCGCCGTCACGGCGAAGATGAAGTCGGTATGGGAATCGGGAAGCACGTCCTTGACCGTGCCTTCGCCGGGACCGCGCCCGAACCAGCCGCCGCGCAGGAAGGATTC
>JBAUEK010000091.1:0-1940 GCA_049678565.1 Methyloceanibacter sp.
CGTGGTCAACACCAATTTCGGCCGGCCCAATCCCTTCCGGCGCGACGCCGATCCGGTCGCGGTGCTGATCTCGCGCGGCATGCTGCATGAGGGCGAGGAAGCGGATTTCTTGCGCCGCCACGTCAGCTTCAAGCGCTGGCAAATGCAGGGGCTCCAAGACCTGCTCGGCGAGCTTGCGGCCTCCGGCTCCGTCGACAAGATCGTCGTGCGTCCGCACCCGGTCGAGAATCACGATGTGTGGCGGGAGTGGGCCAAGCCGCTGAACATCGAAATCCGCTTCGAAGGCAGCGCCAATAATTGGATGCTGGCCGCCGACGCCGTGCTGCATCCCGGCTGCACCACGGGCATGGAAGGGCTTCTGCTCGACCGCACCGTGTTCTCCTATGTGCCGGACGCCGGCAGCGAGTTTATCGGCGAGCAGGATCGCGCGAGCGAATGGGTGACCAGCGCGAGCGAGCTGTCCAAGGGACTCGAACGGATTCGCGGGCTGGACCAGGAGGACGTCCGCGACAGCTTTGCCGCGCAACGCGCGAGGCTCGGCCATTCGATCGCCAACGTGCAACAGCCCTATGCGGCAGACCGCATCCTCGACGAGCTGGAGAAGCTTGAAATCCGGCCGGTGCAGTCGGCTCAAATCGGCCTTGGCAGCAGCTTCTTCGCCAAGGCCATGCGCGCCGGCAAGAAATTGTTGTCGCCGCTGACCGACGCCAAGCGCAACGAGCGCAGTATCCAGAAGTTTCCGGGCCTCGAACAGGAGGAGATCAGTGAACCGCTCGCCCAATGGGCCGACGCCGGCATTCTGGCGCAGGTTCCGCACCTCACGCGCCTCGATCCTCGGCTATGGGCGCTCCATTAGCCGCGCCAAAATTGGGGTCGACAGGTGAACGATCTGAATATCGCTGGGCGTGACGTTGGACCGGGTCATTCGGCCCTGATCATCGCCGAAGTCGCCCAAGCCCATGATGGCTCGCTCGGCCTGGCTCATGCCTTTATCGACGCCGCGGCCGAGGCGGGCGCCGACGCGGTCAAATTCCAGACCCACGTCGCCGCGGCCGAATCGACCCTGGACGAACCGTTCCGGGTGCGCTTCTCGCGGCAAGATGAGACGCGCTACCAATATTGGACGCGGATGGAGTTCACGCCCGAGCAATGGCAGGGACTCTCCGACCATGCCCGAAAGCGCAGCCTAATCTTCCTGAGTTCGCCCTTCTCACTCGCCGCGGTGGAGCTGTTGCAACCGATTGGCATGGCCGCCTGGAAGGTAGGCTCAGGCGAATTCGCCTCGCGCGATCTTTTGCGTGCAATGGCGGCAACCGGTGCGCCAATATTGTTCAGCACGGGGATGGCCAAGAGGGCCGAGATCGCCGACGCCGTGGCCTTCTTCCGCGCCGAGGGCGCGCCATACGGTTTGATGCAATGCACGAGCGCCTACCCAACCCCGCTCGAAGCCGTCGGGCTGAATGTGATCGATGAGCTTCGCGAGGCGTTCCATTGTCCGGTCGGACTTTCCGATCACAGCGGCAGCATATTCCCACCCCTTGCGGCTCTAGCTCGAGGCGCCGACATCGTCGAAGTCCACGTCGCCTTCCATCGCCAGATGTTCGGACCCGACGTCCCAGCGTCGCTCATTTTCGACGAGTTGAAGTTGGTCTGCGGCATGCGCGACGCGCTGAATACAATGGACTCACATCCGGTCGATAAGGATGCTATGGCTGAGAAGTTGCTGGGTACCCGCGAGGTTTTCGGCAAGAGTCTTGCGCCGGTTCGCGCCCTTGCTGAAGGTACGGTGCTTAGACCCGAGATGGTTGTGTCAAGAAAGCCGGGTGGGGGGATTCCACCCGACGCTATTGAGCTGATCTCCGGGCGAAGGCTTGCACGCGATGTGGTGCCGGATCGCATCCTTCGCTGGAACGATCTCATGGAGGATGGGGCTTGAAGCC
>JBAUEK010000092.1:0-4295 GCA_049678565.1 Methyloceanibacter sp.
TCTTCGCCATCAACTGCCAATCTCCACCATGGGGGCATCCTGGAAATAGGAACACCGGCTCAGCCGCAACGAGGCCATAGCCGCAACTTGCGTAGAGGCGCGCCGCCCTTTCATTCTCGCCGGCGACGATGACGCTGAGCGCAGACGCGCCGCTTTCCCGCGCCTTGGTCTCGGCCAGGCCGAGCAGTTGGCGGCCGAGGCCGCGGCCACGGAACTCGGGGAAGGTGGCAAGCACATTGACGTACCAGGAGCCCGCGACCCGCGCCTCGAGTTTGACCAACGGCCGCGCCAGTTCGGGCAGCGCGTCCACATCGCCGAGATCGTAGGGGTCATCGAGGCGATAGCCGATCAGGCAAGCGGCGATCTCGCCGTCGATCTCGGTCATGACGGCGTTGCGATAGGAGAAGCCGCCTTCCTCGCGGGCGGCGCGTTCGCGGCCGATTTCGAGGGTCGATTGTCCGGGGGCCCTCAGCGTGCTCCACAGATGGGCCGGGAGCCCCTCACCGGCGATATCGACCAGCACCGCCAGCGCGGCGGTATCGGCTTTGGTCGCGGGACGGAGGGTTGCTGCGGCTTGCATTAGACCAGCATGGTCACGGGGTCTTCGATGAAGGCCTTGAAGGCGGCGAGCAGCTCCGCGCCGAGCGCGCCATCGATCACCCGGTGATCGACCGAAAGCGTGGCGCTGATCATGGTCGCGATCTTGACCGCGTCGTCCTTGATCACCGGGCGCTTCTCCGCCCGGCCAACCGCCAAGATGCTCGCCTGCGGCGGATTGATCACGGCGTCGAAGCGAACGATGCCGTACATGCCGAGATTGGAGAGCGTGGTGCTGCCGCCCTGATATTCGTGTGGCGCGAGCCGCTTCGACCGCGCCCGCGCGGCCAGATCCTTCATCTCGTTGGAAATCTCGGACAGGCTCTTGATCTCGGCGTTGCGGATCACCGGCGTGAACAGCCCGCCGCCCTCCAGCGCCACGGCGACGGCGATGTCGGCATCGCGATGGAGGAGCAGGCCGGCTTCGGTCCAGCTCGCATTGGCGCGCGGCACCTTCAGCAGCGCCATGGCCAGAGCCTTGATGAGGAAGTCGTTGACGGAGAGCTTGAAAGCGTGGGGGCCGTCGGCCGGCGCCATGGCATTCAGCCGCTGCCGCGCGCCGAGTGCGGCGTCGAGCTCACAGTCGATGGAGAGATAGAAATGCGGGATGGTCTGCTTGGCCAGGGTAAGGCGCTCGGCGATGACCCGGCGCATGGTGTCGTGCGGGACGACGCGGTAGGTGCCAGGCTCATACAGGGCCAGCACTTGGTCGTCCGACATGCCGGCCGACGGCGCGGCTTGGGCCGAGCGAACCAGCTCGCGCCGCTCAGGTTCAGGCATGGCGTCGACGACCTCGACCGTCTCGGCCGCTTCCTCCGCAACAGCCACGTCGACCAAGACCCGATCGAGGTCGCGCTTGACGATCCGCCCGCGCGGGCCCGAGCCGTTGAGGGCCCGCAGGTCGATCCCGCGCTCGTGCGCAAGCCGCCGCGCCAGCGGTGAAGCAAAGATCCGATCCTTGCCGTTTCGCCGGATCTGCGCGGCGATCTGACTCAACACCTGCTCGGCTGGCTCAGTCTCTCCCTCTCCCTCTGCCGGCTGAGGCGAGGTGAAGGGTGCCCATGGCGTCGCCAAAACGTCTCCCTCTCCTCGGGTGGGCGCTTCGGCCTCGTCGTCGCCGGTCAGAAGTAGCGCGATGGGCTGGTTGACCGGCACATGCTCGGTACCCTCGGCCACCAGGATCTTGCCGATGGTCCCCTCATCCACCGCCTCGACCTCCATAGTCGCCTTGTCGGTCTCGATCTCGGCGACGACATCGCCGGAGCGGACCTCGTCGCCCTCCCGCACATGCCATTTGACCAGCGTGCCCTCCTCCATGGTGGGCGACAAAGCCGGCATGAGGATTTGGGTCGGCATGGCTCAGACGTCCATGACGCGGGTGGTCATGGCCTCTTCCCAATGGGCGCCATCGAAGAGCGTGATGCGCGCCACGCTCACAGTGCCGTCATCGAGGCAGCGGACATTGACGCTGAAGCCGTCCGGCTTCGATCGCGGCACGTAGAAGCTCTTGATGCCGCAGATGGAGCAGAAATGATGCTTGGCCGTGCCGGTATGGAAATTGTAGGTGGCGATTTTGTCCGCGCCCTTGAGCAGGCGGAAGCGCTCGGCCGGAACGATCAGGTGCAGAAACCCGCTCATACGGCAGATCGAGCAGGTGCATTCGGTGGCCTCGATCTCGTCCGGCGCCAGCACCTCGAAGCGCACCGCACCGCAATGACAGCCGCCTTGCTTCCAACTCATCGGGGCTTCGGACACGCGACCCTACTCCCGGTAGCAGACGGATTTCGCCGCCTTGACCACCTGCTCCACCGACGGTAGCGCCAGCTTCTCCAGATTGGCGGCGTAAGGCATCGGCACGTCCGCGCCCGTAATCTTGACCGGCGGCGCGTCGAGATGGTCGAAGGCTTCCGACGCGACGGCAGCACAAATCTCCGTGCCGATCGAGCAGATCGGCCAGCCCTCCTCTACCGTGACCAGGCGGTTGGTCTTCTTCACCGAGGCGATTACGGTCTCAAGGTCGAGCGGCCGCAGCGTGCGGAGATCGACGATCTCAGCCTCGATCCCGTCTTCCGCCAGCCGCTTGGCGGCGTCGAGCGCATAAGCGACCCCGCGCGAATAGGACACGATGGTCACGTCCCCGCCTTCACGGGCAATGCGAGCCTTTCCAATCGGTAGGACGAAATCATCGAGCTTAGGCACGTCGAAGCTCTGGCCGTAGAGGATCTCGTTCTCGAGAAAGATCACCGGGCTCGGGTCGCGGATCGCCGCCTTGAGCAGGCCCTTGGCGTCGGCGGCGGTGTAGGGCGCGACGACCTTTAGTCCAGGCACGCTCGCATACCAGGCCGAGAAATCCTGGCTGTGCTGGGCGGCGACGCGCGCGGCGGCGCCGTTCGGCCCCCTGAACACGATCGGGCAATGCATCTGACCGCCGGACATGTAGAGCGTTTTGGCGGCTGAGTTGATGATGTGGTCGATCGCCTGCAGGGCGAAGTTCCAGGTCATGAACTCGACGATCGGCTTCAGCCCGGCGAAGGCGGCCCCGACGCCGACGCCGGCGAAGCCATATTCGGTGATCGGCGTGTCGACCACGCGCCTTTGCCCGAATTCCTCTAGCAGGCCTTGGGTCACTTTGTAGGCGCCCTGATATTGCCCGACCTCCTCGCCCATGACGAAGACGCGGTCGTCGGCCCGCATCTCCTCGGCCATGGCGTCGCGGAGCGCCTCGCGCACGGTCAAGGTGGTCATCTCCGTGCCGGGAGGAACCTCGGCTTCGCCGCGCGGCTCGGCCGGCGCGGCTTGTGGGCCGGCCGGTGCCTCTTCGATCTCCGGTTGGCGTTCACCCAGGTCGGCCGAGGTTGAAGCCCCCTCATCCGCTTCGCTTGGTGATGCGACCTCGTCCCGTTGGCGAGACGTGGAGGCAGCGTCAGCGGTCTCGCCGTCGGTCAGCAGGAGCGCGATAGGCTTGTTGACCGGAACGTGCTCGGTCCCTTCGGCCACCAGGATCTTGTCGAGCTGGCCGTCGTCGGAGGCCTCGACCTCCATCGTCGCCTTGTCGGTCTCGATCTCGGCGATGACGTCGCCCGCGCGTATCTCGTCCCCCTCGCGCACGTGCCATTTGACGAGCGTGCCTTCCTCCATGGTGGGAGAGAGCGCGGGCATCAGAATTTCAGTCGGCATGTGTTCTCGACTCAATTGGCGCGCGCCACGACGTCGCTATGGAGCTCGCTCGCATCGGGCTCAGGATCGTCGGTGGCGAATTCAGCGGCTTCATTGACGATGGCCCGGACGTCCTTGTCGATCTGCTTGAGCTGGTCTTCATCGACCACCCCGGTCTCTAACAGGCGCTTGGCGACGAGCTCGATGGGGTCGCGGCTGGCGCGGATCTCCTGCACTTCCTCGCGGCTGCGATATTTGGCCGGATCGGACATGGAATGGCCGCGGTAGCGATAGGTGCGCATTTCCAGAATCACGGGTCCCAGGCCTCGTCTCACTTGCGCGATCGCCGACTGTCCGGCGGCCTTGACCGAACGCACGTCCATGCCGTCAACCTTCATGCCCGGAATGCCGAAAACCGAGCCCCGATGATAGAGCTCCTCGGCCAAGGCGCTGCCGCGCTCGACCGGCGTGCCCATGGCGTATTGATTGTTCTCGATCACGTAGATGACCGGGAGCTTCCACAGCGAGGCGATGTTGAAGCT
>JBAUEK010000093.1:0-1582 GCA_049678565.1 Methyloceanibacter sp.
CCAAACCATTCGACTATTACGCGCTCGTGCTCGGCTGGTCGCCATCCTATTGCGCCGCCGAGGGCAAACAACGGCGCGACCGTCAATGCGAGACGCCGCACGGCTTCGTGCTGCACGGACTGTGGCCACAATATGCGAAAGGCTGGCCGCAAGACTGCAAGACGCGGAAGCGTCCCTGGGTTTCGCAGACGGTGATCGACAGGATGCTGGACATCATGCCGAGCAAGTCTCTGATCATTCACGAATACCGCGCCCACGGCACCTGCTCGGGCCTTGAGCCGGAGGAATATTTCAGGCTCGCGCGCGACGCCTATACGCGCATCGCCCTGCCACCGCGCTTCGAGGGGACGGCAAACCGGCTACAGCTCTCCCCGGCGGAGATCGAGGCGGAGTTCCTCAAAGCCAATTCCTGGCTCGAGCCAAGCATGATTTCGGTGAGCTGTCGGGCCAAGCAATTGCTCGACGTGCGTTTCTGCTTCGGACGCGATCTATCTCCGATAAGCTGCGGGCCAAACGAGAAGCGGCGTCTGTGCCGCACCGGCTCGGTGACCATACCGCCGGCAGAGGCGCGTTAACACCCGACCTGGATTAGAAGCGGTAGATGAGCGAGCCCCGATAGGTATTCACATCGGGATCGTATTTCACATCGCCGTCCGGGTAGGACACGGTGTCGGAGTCGAAATCGGTGAATTGGTAGTCGAAGCGCGCGCTCCAATTCGGATTGAATGCGACCTCGGCGCCGCCGCCAAGGCTCCAGCCGAAGAAGGATCCGCTGCCCGATCCGCCGCCGGGTCCGCTGACTGGAAGGTCGATATCGGCCCAAGCGCCGCCCGCGGTGACGAACAGCAGCACTTGCGGCACCACGGTGACGCCGGCGCGCAACCGCAGATCGGCCATGGTGTTGATATCGGGGTTGGCCACATTGGCAGTGCCGCTGAAGTGCTCACTGCCGCTGATCCCGGCAGCCAGAACATCGCCTTCAAAGCCGAGGACGATCGGTCCGTTCTGCCAATTCCAGCCGCCGGTGACGCCGCCGAGCACGCCGCTCGCATCGATAGCCGCGCCCTGAGAGAAGTCGAAATTGGCGGTCGCGCCCCCGAGCGTTCCGCCAATCCACCAGCCGGCAAAAAGGTCCGGCGACACGGAGAGCGGCGTCTCGTAGAGCAGTGGCGGGGGCCCGGCATCGTAGACATCGGCGCCGAGCACTGAAGTTGAGGCCGCGGCACTGGCCGCAAGCACGACAGCAAGAGTCACAGCCTGGTCGAATCGCGTACGCAAAATAGACTCCCTCACGATTGGAAGGCTCGGTCCGTTGCCGCACCAGCGTGAGATTCACACTAGACCAAGCGCCCACGGTCCCAAGGGTAGCGAACTACCCTTACGATCGGTTAACCAGCCCGTGGGGCGAAACTTGGTAGGGTTAGCGGCTGGTTAATGACCATCCAAAGGCGAGCGCTCCAGCCGGGAAAGCACTGCGCGCATGAGATCAGCTGGCGCGAAACAGCGCCACGCAGCCTCGCGTCTCGATGTCGACGCGACCGAAACGGGCCTTGAGGCCGGTGGTGAGCGCGGCGAGATCGTC
>JBAUEK010000094.1:0-6965 GCA_049678565.1 Methyloceanibacter sp.
CCCGGCGTGATTCGAACACGCGACCATCAGATTAGGAATCCGAGACTGCTCGTCCCCCAGCCACTAACCCGATGCTTAAATCCTCCGACCAATCTTTGTTGTTTTCCCGATCAACCTGACTTATTGACATGACTTATTAGTTTTTGGCCTTAACAATGATTTGGGCTAAGTGACTGACTTTGTTGGCGCGCCCGGAAGGATTCGAACCTCCGACCCCCAGATTCGTAGTCTGGTGCTCTATCCAGCTGAGCTACGGGCGCCTCTGGCCTTGGCGTGAAGGCGAGCTTGGCCTCCATGCGGCCTCCAATGATAGGGCAACGCTCGCAAGGCTCAAGACCGGCCTAACTAATGGCTCAGCCACGATCTGGCAAGGCCGCGCGCTTCACCCCTCAAGGCCGAGGGCTCAGGCGCTGCGGCGCCGCGCGCGTTGAAGCTCAACCACGACATCGGGAATGATCACGCGGAATGTGGCGCCGCCCTCATTGCTCACCAGCGTGATCTGACCGCCATGGGCGTTGACGAGCTCGGCGGCGATGGCGAGTCCCAGGCCAGATCCGCCCTTCCGCGCCACGCTTTGGAAAGCCTCAAATAGACGCGCCTTCGCCCTCTCGGGCACGCCCGGCCCTGAATCGCTCACCTCGATCGCCGTGACCGAGCCCTCTCGTTTCGCAGTGATGACAATCTCGCCATGGGCGTCGCCCCGGCTCTCGAGCGCCTGCACGGCATTGCGGCAGAGATTGCTCAAGACGCGGTAGAGCTGATCGCGGTCGGCATCGACGTGGATGTCAGCATCGACGTCCAGAGACCAATCGATATGTTTCGGACCCGGCAACCCAAGCCCGTCGCCCACCTCGACCAGGAGAGGCGCAAGCGGGAACTGCATCCGCTGCGGCGGCACTTCATGCGCCTGGCCGAAATCGAGCGTGCGGGCGCAAAGCCTGATGGCGCGATCGAGGGAAGCGAGCAGCTTCGGCACGAGCTGCTGCACGCGTTCGTCCTTGACCGTGCCCAAGCGGTCCGACAGGAGCTGCGCGCTTGACAGCATGTTGCGCAGATCGTGGCTGATCTTGCTCACGGCAAGTCCGAGAGCCGCGAGCCGGCTCTTTTGCGTGAGCGTCTCCGCCAGCTCGGCCTGCATGGCGGCCAGCTCCCGCTCGGCCATGCCGATCTCGTCGCGGCGGCCGGAGGGCGTGATGATGCGCGTTGGGTCCTCGGGACGCTCGCTGAAGCGCACGATGTTCCAAGTGAGCCTGGTCATCGGCTTGACCAGGAGCGCATCGAGGGTGAGGTAGACCAGCGCCGCGGTGATGATCGAGATCAGAATCGAAAGTCCGAGAATGTCGAGGCCGTAGCGGATCATCGCCGCGTGCAACGGCGCCTCCTCCATCACCACCTCGATGAACTGGCCGGTACTATAGCCAGGGCGGCCGATGACGCGGATCACCCGATCCTTGGGCTCGGCATAGACCATGAGCGCATCAGTGATGAGGGTAAGCCAGGTGGCGCCGCGAAGATCGTAGGAGGCGTCGATCTCGGCCGGCATGTCCTCCTCCAGGATCAGGCGGCGCGACTCCGTGCGCTTGACGGCGATGGCCTTGACCTTGGCGCTCTGTAGAAGTTGGTCGCGAAGCGTTTTGGGCAGCTGGCCCCCGGGAGCGGCCTCCGCGGCGAGTGCCGCGATCTGCGCGTCCTCAAGACGCGCCGTCAGCCATTGCCGCCGGAAGTTCGAGACCGAGGGCACGAAGACGAGCACCTCCGCCACCATGACGAACAGGATGGTGAGGATGAGCAGCTTGCCCGAAAGCCCTGGCTCGAACCGCCCCGGCCGGACCGCCTGATTGCGGGCGTTCGGGGCCTCGTCGTTGACTCGCAAATTTGCTCGCTTTGCCGCAACTGGCGTGACGCAGATGAGCCCAAATCTTAGCCCAACCGGCGCAATAGGTCGATAATGCTGCGGAGCCATCTCTTGGTCAGGCTCGGCTGGTAGAAGGTGATCGCCACCCGCTTCGACAGCTCCGACAAGGTCGGATAGGGCAGCACCAGGCCCGTGAGGTCCCCGATCCTCATGTTCTTGGCGAGCGCCATCACCCAGAGCTGGATCAGCTCGCCCGCCTCGGCTCCGACGATGGTACAGCCGAGGATCTCGCCATCCGGCCTGGTGATGACCTTGATGAAGCCATGCGTGACGCCCTCGGTCTGAGCGCGATCGTTGTCGGCATAGGGCCAGCGCAGGATTCGAATCCGGCGATAGCGAGCGCGCGCCTCGGCTTCGGTGAGCCCCACCTGGGCCAGCTCCGGATCGGTGAAGGTCACGCGAGGAATGGCGGCTGTCACTTTCGCGCGTAGACGGAACAGCGCATTCCTGACCACGATCCCGGCGTGGTAATTGGCGAGATGGGTGAATTGCTGGCCCCCGATCACGTCGCCGATGGCATAGACGCGGGGGTTGGTGGTCCGCAGCCGCGCGTTCACCTTGGCGCCGCTTGCATCGAACACAATGCCGGCGCGCTCCAAACTCAGACCCTTGACCGTCGGCTTGCGCCCGGTGGCGACGAGCAGATGGCTGCCCTTGATGATTTCGGTCTCGCCCTGCTTGCCGATATGAACGGCAACACCCTGCACCGCCTTCTCCACCTTCTCCACCCTGGTGCCCTCCCGCAAGATGACGCCGGATTCAGCAATCCGGTCGATCACCACGCGGGTCGCCTCCGGGTCGTCGCGGGCGAGAAACGTGGCGGCGTCGATCACGGTGACGTGGGCGCCCAGCATGCGGTGGGCCTGGGCGAGCTCCATGCCGATCGGACCGCCACCCAGCACGATCAGATGCTGGATCCTCTCGCTCACGTCGAAGATCGTCTCATTGGTGAAATAGGGTACGTCCTCAAGGCCGGGGATCGGCGGGACCACCGGCGTCGACCCGGTGGCCACGACGAAACGGCGGGCGCGGATTAGGAAGCGGCCCGCCTCCACGGTGTTCTTGTCGAGGAAATTGGCCTGAGCCTGGATGACGCGGACGCCGAGGCCGGTGAAACGCTCGACCGAGTCGTTCGGCGCGATCGCGGCGATGACGCCATGCACGTAATCGTGGACCCGGGCGTGGTCCACCTGAGCTTCAATGACGTCGATGCCAAAACCCGCCGCGGTGCGCACGGCTTCGGCCCGTTTGCCGGCGGCGAGCAGCGCCTTCGACGGGACGCAGCCATAATTGAGGCAGTCACCGCCCATGCGCCCCTTTTCGATGAGCACGACGGGCACCCCAAATTGGGCCGCGGCGGCAGCCACGGAGAGGCCGCCTGACCCCGCGCCGATCACGCAGAGGTCTGGTTTCAGTACCTCCTCCATGTTGCCCCTCTCCCCCATGGCCTGGACCTAGGCCGCTTTGCGCCTGAAGCGCTTGACCGCGATTGGGATCAGCGCGACGACCCCAAGCGCTACGAAGCCGGCGATGAGCCCCGGAGTGAGCAACGCCGAGGGCTCAAGCACGAACGGACATGACTTTTCCGCATCTGGTCCCATCTTGGCAAGGCAGGATTGGTGCGCGGCCTGCTGCGCTGCGATAACGCTGTCCAGACCTTCTCCAGCAATGGCGAAGGCAAAAGTCCCAGGCACGATCCCGATCAGGGTGGCAAGAAGATAGGTGCCAAATCCCACGCCGAGCAGGGCCGGGGCCAGATTGACCAGCCAAAACGGGAAGATAGGGACCAGGCGGAGAAAGAGGAGATAGTTGAAGGCGTTCTCCTGAAAGCCTTGGCGCAGGCGCTCGATCCAGGGGCCGGCCCGCGCCGCAAGGGCCTCTCCCAGCGCGCTTCGAGCAATCAAGAAGATCGCGGCGGCGCCCGCGGTCGCGGCAATGATTGCGGCCGACCCGCCCAACAACCAGCCGAATAGGAAGCCTCCCGCCACAGTCAGCACCACCGCCCCTGGCAAGGACATGGCAACCGTCCCGGCATAGATGCCCATGAAGACCAGGAGCGCCAAAAGCCGGTGGTCGGCGATCGCCGCGCGCAATGCTTCCCGCCGCAGCGCGAGCTCCTGCAAGGAGAGATAGCGATGCCAGCCCATGCCAAAAACCAGCGCCATGGCCGCGAGCAGCAGGAGCAAGGGCCAACCCCGCTTGAGCCAGGAGGGCTGAGTTGATGGCTTGTCCGGCGCCGTCGTCATTCCTTCGACCCTTTTCCCTGCGCCTCGTCACCATTCATAGGCGACAGGTCTCCTCTCCAGGAACGGGCTATCGCGCCATCGTGATGCTCTGTAACCATCCGTGATGGATCAAGCGCGCGCTTCGGCCTCGGATTGACTTGACCGATTGTGCCACCTATAAGCGCCAAACCCAGCGCTTTATCGGAGATTTTCCTCGTGAAACGGACCTTTCAACCATCGCGGCTCGTCCGCAAGCGGCGCCACGGCTTTCGCGCCCGCATGGCGACCACGGGCGGCCGCAAGGTGCTGGCACGGCGCAGAGCCAAGGGGCGCAAGCGTCTGTCGGCTTGATCGGCCGCGAGAGCGCCTGCCCCGCCTCCCCGGTGACGGCAATCGAACGCCTGAAGTCCCGCCCCGAGTTCCTGCATGTCAGGGAAGGAGCGCGTTTCGCCGCGCCGACATTGGTGCTGCAAGCCCGAACGCGAGTGGAGAGCGTTGAGTTCGGCCGCGGCGTCGCACGGTTCGGGTTCACCGCGACGAAGAGTCTTGGGGGCGCCGTGTTGCGCAACCGGGCTCGCCGGCGCCTCAAGGAAGCCGTGCGTCTATTGGACCCGGCCCGGACAGTCGACGGCTACGATTATGTCTTGATCGCAAGGGCAGGCACGCTACAACGGCCCTTCGCCGAGATCACCAAGGACCTTGAGCGGGCGCTCACCAAGGTCCACCAGGCGCCGAAGCATCAGAAGGCGCCGAACGCTCTCGGACGGGATTCCCAACCGCCCCTGCCACGCGACCGCGTAAAACCCGGTCAATAGTAAAGCGACATGGACGAGAACAACCGCAATTTCATCCTCGCTATCGTTCTGTCGATGGCCATTCTGTTCTCCTGGCAGTATTTCTTCGTGCCGGCTCAGCCGCCCCAACAGCCCGGAACGCAAACGGCGGAACAGCAGGCGCAACAGCAAGCACAACCGGGCCCGCAGCAGCCAGGCGCCCAAAGCGCAGCGCCCGCCGCCGATGGCGCCCGGCCTGCGCCCAGCGCGATACAGACTGCGGCTCAGTCGCGCGTTGAGGCCCTCGCGGCCACGCCGCGCGTGGCGATCGACACGCCCAGCATCCAGGGCTCGATCAATCTGAAGGGCGCGCGCATCGACGATGTCGTGCTCAAGAAATATCGGGCCACGGTCGACCCGACGAGCCCGATGGTCGTGCTCTTGTCCCCGGCGGGAGCTCCCGATGCCTATTATACGGAGCATGGCTGGGTCGCCGGCACCGGCAAGGACGTGAACGTCCCCGGCCCCGACACGCTATGGCAGGCCGCGTCGAACGCGACGCTCACGCCGCAATCCCCAGTCACGCTCAGCTACGACAATGGCCAGGGTCTCAACTTCACCCGCACCATCGCGGTCGACGAAAATTACATGTTCACCCTGACCGATGCGGTCGAGAACACGACGGCGGAAGCCGTCACCCTCTACCCCTACGGCCTCGTTTCCCGGCACGGGCTGCCCCATGTCCAAGGCTTCTACATTCTGCATGAGGGCCTGATCGGCGTCGTCGCCGATGGCAGCCTCGAGGAAATCTCCTACAGCACGGCGCTCGACAATCCGCCGGCCACGTTCAAGAGCAAATCTGGCTGGCTCGGCATCACCGACAAATATTGGGCCGCGGTGGTGATACCCGATCAGGGCGGTGAATTTGACGCCCGCTTTGCCGGCACGCCTGGAAGCGCCGGTCAGGAGCGCTTTCAGACCGACTATCTCATGGCGCCGCTCACCATCGCCCCCGGCAGCACGGGAGAGGCCAAGGGCCACGTCTTCGCCGGCGCCAAGGAGGTCAATCTCGTCGACGGTTATTCCAGCCAGCTCGGCATTCCCAAATTCGATCTCCTGATCGACTGGGGCTGGTTCTATTTCCTCACCAAGCCGATGTTCTTCGCCCTCGACTATTTCTTCAAACTCGTCGGCAATTTTGGCGTCGCCATCCTCATCGTCACCCTGCTCATCAAGCTCGTGCTGTTCCCGCTCGCGAACAAATCCTACGTGTCGATGAGCAAGATGAAGAAGCTGCAGCCTGAGCTCCAGGCCATGAAGGAGCGTTTCGGCGACGACCGCGCCCGCATGCAGCAGGCGATGATGGAACTATACAAGAAGCAGAAGGTGAACCCGGCTTCGGGCTGCCTGCCCATTCTCGTGCAGATCCCGGTGTTCTTCGCGCTCTACAAGGTACTTTTCGTCACCATCGAGATGCGCCATGCGCCGTTTTTCGGCTGGATCAAGGATCTGTCGGCCCCGGACCCGACGAGCGTGTTCAATCTGTTCGGCTTGCTTCCCTTCGATCCGGCACAGATTCCCGTGGTTGGACCTTTCCTCATGCTCGGCGCTTGGCCGCTGATCATGGGCGTAACCATGTGGATTCAGATGCGGCTGAACCCGGCGCCGCCCGACCCCATCCAGGCGAAAGTGTTTGCGTGGATGCCCGTGTTCTTCACCTTCCTGCTGGCGGGCTTCCCGGCTGGTCTCGTGATCTACTGGGCCTGGAACAACACCCTGTCGGTGCTCCAGCAGGCCCTGATCATGCATCGTCAGGGTGTTGAAATCCCGCTGCTGGAGAATCTCGGGCTCAAGCCCCCTGTCCCCGAGAATGAAGCGAAGAGTGCCGAGAGCGTGGCGAAGGTCTCAAGGCGAGCGGCGAAGACCGCTAAAGGGACAAAAACCGCGTCCAAGATCGTCGATGGCGAGGCGAAGAGCGCCGAAAGCGAGACGAAGAGTTAGCGCTAAGTACCCGCGATCCCCTGCTCCTGTGCGGGCGAGGGCTTGCCAAAA
>JBAUEK010000095.1:0-3637 GCA_049678565.1 Methyloceanibacter sp.
CCTTCTATGCGCGGAGGACCGGCGTACCCATGTGGGTTACCGAGATGGGTCTCTCGGCCAAGGCGCAAGCGGCGCTGTTCGAGATCGAGCAGGCAGACGATTGGGGTCTCGACCCCGCCGCCTTCGAGCTGCCGCCCGCGGACGCGCTGCCGCCGAGCCTGGAGGCGCAAGCCATCGCCGAGATCAAGCTTGACCTCGCTATGCTCAAATATGCTCGCTTTGCCCGCGGCGGCCGGTTCAATCCGCAACAGATCAGCAAGCTGCTCGACCAGGTGCCGCCTGTGCGCGACCCGGACACCGTCCTGACCGGGATCGAAGCGGCGGAGGCGCCCGATGCCTATCTCCGGGCGCTGCAGCCCCAGCACGAGCAATTCGAGCGCTTGCGCCAGGCGTTGCTCTCGGCGCGCGGCAAGAGCGGGGAGGGCGCCAAGTTCGCCGACAGTGATCCGGACATCAAGCGGCTCATCATCAATATGGAGCGCTGGCGCTGGATGCCGGAAGACCTCGGCGGGGTCCATGTTTGGAACAACTCACCGGAGTTCATGCTCTACGTGGTCAAGGACGGGAAGGTGATTTACGCCGACAAGACGCTGGTCGGCACGCTCAATTATGCGACACCCGTCTTCTCCGCCGACATGAAGACCATCGTCTTCAATCCAGATTGGAACGCGCCCGAGACGGTTGTGGTGGAGAATTTGCTGCCGCATCTGCAGCGGGGGAACTATTCGATCCTCAAAACCCACAAGCTCTCGGTGAGTTACCAAGGCAAGCCGGTTGACGTGAGCAGAGTCAATTGGAGCCGTTCAAATGTGCTCAGCTACACCTTCAGCCAGAAGGGTGGACCGAGCAACGTTCTCGGCAAGGCGAAATTCCTCTACCCCAACAAGCACGTCGTCTACATGCACGACACGCTCCCGTACCGGAAGAAGGTCTTCAAAAAGCCGGTGCGCATGATCGGGCATGAATGCGTGCGCATGGAGAAGCCAGACCGGTTCGCGCAAGTGCTCCTGGCCGAGGACAAGGGCTGGCCGGTGAGCAAGGTCAAGGAATTATGGGATAAGGGTCTCAACAGCGCCGTCGCGGTCGATCGGACAATCCCGGTGCACATGGTCTATTTCACCACGGTGGTGGACGAGACAGGTAAGGTCGAGACCTATGCCGACGTTTACGGGCTCGACAACAAGCTCGCCGTGGCGTTGTTCGGCGCCGCCAAGGGCTTTCCGCCGCCGCCTGAAAGCAAGCAGCCGCAGGTCGAGGCGGCGAACGAGCCTCGTCCCGCGAGCCGGACACCGGGCGGCAGCGGTATCATGGGCTCGCTGGGCTTCCTCGACGACTAGCCCGTTCGGCCAAATATTGTACGCCTGCCGCTTCGGTATAAAACCAGGAGAAGCATCGATGATCAAAGCCACGTGCTACGCCTTGTGCGCTGTCGCCATCCTATGGGCGAGCTCCGGCCCGCTGCCGGCTGAAACAGCAGCCCTTGCGGCAACGGTTGAACAGGCGAACCCTCAAACGCATTCAGGTGGCCTGTCCGGGACGGAAATGTTCCGCCCGAACTCCTCCGGCGACTTCAGCCCGGCTGTTCGGCTGGCCAAGGAATGCAAGCCCGACGGAAAGTCCTGCAAGAAAAACGAGCAATGCTGCTCCGGCAATTGCCAAAAAGGAACAGACATGCCGAAAGGCACCTGCCTCCACGGGGATTAGAATTAGGGCTGCCGAGCTCCGCGCCGGGCTTAGGTCAGGGCTGGCTGAAGGGGTTCCAAGAACCACGCTTCTGCGTCGTGCGCTTCTTCGTGGTTTTTGTCGAAGCGGTCTTTTTCGAGCTGGTCTTCTTCGCGGTGGTCTTCTTCGCGGTGGTCTTCTTCGCGGGCGTTTTCCGCAGCTTATCAGCCTGGGCTTTGGTCATGTCGCCGGCATCGACCAGGGCCGCGACGCACGTATTGGAAAGCTTCTTCGCGGAGCGGGACATGCAGGCGCGCAAGCCCTCGCTGCCAACCGCATAGGCGTTGCAGTAGCGCTGATAGTCCGCCTTGCAATCCTGCTTCTGGCGCTCGGTGACGGCGCCCGCCGCAGTCGAAAACATGATCAGCGTGGCGGCAAGAAGAGCGGCGTGGGTGAAATGTCTGGGTCTCATCTCGTTCAACTCTGACTTCGGAGGCAAAGCTACAGCAAGAATTTAAGGCCCAAAAACGGCCCCCCGGTGGGAACTTTGAGGGCTATGCTAGGTCTCATGGAATAAGCCTTATCGGCTCAGGGGTGCCAGAATAGGGCGAAGGTTAGAAGGCATCCGCTGGGGCGAGTCAATCCGCTTCGATCCCAGTTTGCCGAGGGCTGTTAACCTTCTGCCGCTGTGCCGGCTGACTGAAGTTCGCCGCCCGACCCCGGGATTGTCCAAGCGCGTGAACGAGCCGCTACCCTCGACACCCGCATGGGGTGCGGTCCGTTAAACCTATTCGGCTAGCTTTGCGCTTCTTGCGTTCGACCGGCGAACGCAATCGCTTTGATCGGCATATCTCATGCCCCGCAAACATGGAGCCAACACGATGTCCTTTGCTACGACGAAGACGTTGACCTGGCTTGCGGTGACCCTCCTCTCGAGTGCGGCGGTGCTACCCTCCATGACCGCAGCCTGCACCCGCGCGCTTTGTAGCGGTTCCGACAATACCGTGATCACCGGGCGGTCGATGGACTGGATGCAGGACATGCAGACCGATCTATGGGCATTTCCGCGGGGCATGGCGCGCGACGGCGCGGCCGGACCGGACTCGCCGAAATGGGTCTCGAAATACGGCAGCGTGATCGCCTCGGGTTACAATATCGCCAGCGCCGATGGCATGAACGAGAAGGGCTTGGTCGCGAATCTGCTCTATCTCGCCGAGTCCAGCTATGGCGGGCTAGACAACAAGCCGCCGCTGTCCATCGCGCTCTGGGCGCAATACGTGCTGGACAATTACGGGACTGTGGCCGAGGCGGTGGACGGGCTACAGGCGCAGCCGTTCCGCATCATCGCACCGAAGCTGCCGAATGGCTCGGCTGCGCAGCTGCATCTCTCGGTTTCCGATCCGACCGGTGATTCCGCGATCTTCGAATATATCGACGGCGAGCTCGTGATCCACCACGGCAAGCAGTACCAAGTGATGACCAACTCGCCGACCTACGACCAGCAGCTTGCGCTCGACGCCTATTGGAAGAGGATCGGCGGCCTCAAATTTCTGCCCGGCACCAACTCAGCTCCTGACCGCTTCGCCCGCGCCTCGTTCCTGATCGACGCGGTTCCAAGCAAGGCCGATCCGAACTTCATCGGTGCGGTCCCCGATGGCACCTACGCCAATCAGGCCGTGGCCGAGGTGATGTCGGTGATCCGCGCCGTCAGCGTGCCGCTCGGCATCACCACGCCGGATGAACCAAATATAGCCTCGACCCTGTGGCGCACGGTCTCCGATCAGAAGAACAAAGTGTATTTCTTCGATTCGGCCACGACCCCGAACACGTTCTGGGTGCCTTTAGCCGATCTTGATCTCTCCGAAGGCGCCCCGGCCAAGAAGCTCGCGATTGCGGGAGGAAAATATTATTCGGGCAATGCCACGGAGCACTTCGTGGAAGCCGCCCCCTTCCAGTTCCTGCAGGCAGACCCGAA
>JBAUEK010000096.1:0-5163 GCA_049678565.1 Methyloceanibacter sp.
AAGAGCTTGCCGTCGCGGAGCTCAAGCGTGAACGGGTCGCCGGTCCAATTCTGGCCCTCCACCGGCACGCAGTCGCTGTGACCGGAAAGACCGACGCCGCCGTCGCCCTCTGGCCCGATGGTGGCGAACAGGCTCGCCTTCTTGCCGTCCGGCGACGGCGTCAGCGTCGAAATCACGCCATGACTGGCGAGATAGTCACGGACGAAGTCGACCAGCTTCAAATTCGACTTGGCGCTCGTCGTGTCGAAGGCGACGAGCCTGGTCAGCAGCTCATGCACGGCCGAGGGCGAAGCCGGCAACCGAACCTCAGTGGTTCTCGATGGCTCTTGCGCTGCCGCCACGTCGCCAGCTAGGCCTGGTCGCCGGCATGTGAGCCGAAGCGCTCCGCCGACCTGGCGCGAGCCTTGGCCGTCTCCACCTCACGGTCGCGAGAAGGTGCGGTGGTGACGAGCGCGAGAAGCAGCTCGGTTGCGGCCCGCGACACGTCCTCCACGGCACGATCGAACGCCAACTGATTGGCCTTGGAAGGCCGGGTGAAGCCACTCAGCTTGCGTACGAATTGCAGCGACGAGGCGTGAATTTCCTCGGCCGTGGCCGGCGGCTCGAAATTATGCAGGGTCCTGATGTTTCGGCACATGGCGATCCCCTCGGAGGACGCAGGTTTCGCGAAAAACTGGCACAGGGCTATGCCGCAAGCAAGACGCGGTGGCCACCCTCACCCTTCCCGCCATGCGACTTGCGCGCAAGATTGCGGCAGGAAGCCCCCGCCCACAATTGGGTCCAAGCCGGGTGAGGGGGGCCGATTCTACTTGGAAGCGCGAAGCGCCTGATCGAGGTCGGTCTTGAGGTCCTCGACGTCCTCGATCCCGATCGAGAGCCGAACGCTCTGATCGGAGATGCCGAGCTCCGCGCGCGCCTCGGGACTGAGCCGCTGATGCGTCGTCGTCGCCGGATGCGTGGCGAGGCTCTTGGCGTCGCCGAGATTGTTGCTGATCTTGAAAAGCTTCAGCGCGTTCAGGAAGCGAAAGGCAGTTTGCTTGTCGCCTTTGACCTCGAAGGCGACCATGGGCCCACCGCCGACCATCTGCCGCTTGGCCAGCGCGTGTTGCGGATGATCGGCACGGCCGGGGTAGAGGACGCGCACGACCTCTTTGCGCTGGCTGAGGAAGTCGGCAATCGCCGCGGCGGAGGTCTCATGCCGCTCCACCCGCAAGGGCAGCGTTTCGAGACCCTTTAGCAGCACCCAGGCATTGAAGGGGCTGAGCGAGGGACCGGTATGTTTGAGGTAATTGTGCAGCGTTTCCTCGATGAAGTCCTTCTTGCCCAGCACCACGCCGCCGAGGCATCGCCCCTGTCCGTCGATATGCTTGGTCGCCGAATAGACGACGATGTCGGCGCCGAGCGGCATTGGCCGTTGCCGCAGCGGGGTGGCGAACACATTGTCGACCACGACGAGGGCCCCGGCTCGATGCGCGATCGCCGCCACGCCCTCGATGTCCACGAGCTCGAGCACCGGATTGGTCGGCGTCTCGAAGAACACGGCGCGGGTATTCGGCTTCATCGCCGCGTCCCAGGCGGCGAGATCGCGTCCATCGATCAGCGTGGTCTCGATGCCGTAGCGCGGGAGCAGATCCTCGACAATATAGCGGCAGCTCCCGAACAGGGCGCGGGCGGAGACCACGTGGTCGCCGGCTCTGAGGTGGCACAGCAATGAGGCAGCGACGGCGGCCATGCCGCTTGCCGTGCCGCGCGCCGCCTCCGCGCCCTCCAGCGCACACATGCGGGCCTCGAACATGGCTACCGTGGGGTTGGCATAGCGGCTGTAGACGAAGCCTTCCTCGTCGCCCTTGAAGCGAGCCTCGGCCTGCTCGGCCGATGTATAGACATAACCCGAGTTGAGGAAGATCGCTTCGGAGGTCTCGCCGAACTGGCTTCTGAGCGTGCCCTCATGCACGAGCTTGGTCGCCGGGCGCCAGGCGCTCGCGTCCGTGTTATCGTCCTTCTTCTTTGCCGTCATGGGCTTAGCTCCCTCTGACGCGGGCACAAAAAAACCCGGACTCTGGCTGTCGCCAAAAGACCGGGATTGCTCGCGCGGCCTTTTAGCGACTTGTTTAACGTGGCTGCAAGCCGGCCGGCCAAATCACCACGAGTGAGGATTAATGTCGGGGAGAGGCGCATCCGTCAAGCCTTCACCACGCGGCCACCCCCTTGTGAATCCGGGGGAGAAGAGCGAGGTAAAGATGACCGGAGCCCCGCGAAATGCCAAGAGTTGATCCATGGAGCAGGCAGGTGAGCGCGACAGACTGTTTGACGGCCTTGCCGAAGGGCCGCGCGCCGGGCCGTCCGCGCCGATGAAAGGCTCGCTCGCCCGCACCGGCATCTTGCCCTCCCAGGCGCTGCGGTCGCTCATCGCCGCCGGCGAGATCATGGCGGCGCCCGACATCACGCCGGACCAGATCCAGCCCGCCAGCCTCGATCTGAGGCTCGGCAAGGTCGCTTACCGCATCCGCGCGAGCTTCCTGCCCGGGCCGAACGCCACCGTGCGCGACAAGCTGGCCGAGCTGAAATTCCATGAGATCGACCTGACGCGCGGGGCCGTGCTCGAAGCCGGCTGCGTCTATCTCGTGCCCCTGATCGAGCAGCTGAATTTGCGCGCGACCATCGCCGCCTTCGCCAACCCGAAAAGCTCGATCGGCCGCATCGACGTGTTCACCCGCCTGATCGCCGACCGGCAGGGCAGCTTCGACGCGGTGGAGGAGGGCTATAGCGGTCCGCTCTTTGCCGAGATCTGCCCGCGTACTTTCTCGATCAAGGTCCGCTATGGCTCGCGGCTGAGCCAGATCCGGTTTCTGCGTCGCGTCGGCCAGCAGCTCGATGCCGACGAGCGGCCGGGGCGCGTGCGCGACCGGGCCTTGCGCGCGATCCACTCCGATGTCGGTCTGGTCGAGGGCGATGCCGCCATCCGCGAAGGGCTCAATCTGCGCATCAGTCTTCAACCGGAAACGCCCTCCGGCCTCGTCGGCTATCGCGCCCGCCGCTTCGCCGGCGTGGTCGATGTTGACGAGATCGGCGCCTATGACGTCGATCAGTTCTGGGAGAAGGTGCATCTTGCCGCCGACCGCCGCCTCGTGCTCGATCCGCACGAATTCTACATCCTCGCCTCCAAGGAGAGCGTGTCGGTGCCCCCGGCCTATGTCGCCGAGATGGCACCCTTCGATCCGCTGATCGGCGAGTACCGCGTGCATTATGCGGGTTTCTTCGACCCCGGCTTCGGCTATGCCGAAGGCAAGGCGCCCGGCGCCAAGGCCGTGCTCGAGGTCCGCAGCCTCGACATTCCCTTCATTCTGGAGGATGGGCAGATCGTGGGGCGGCTCGTCTACGACAAGCTCACCGAGATTCCGGACCAGCTCTACGGCCAGGGAATCGGCTCCCACTACCAGGCGCAAGGCTTGAAACTGTCCAAGCACTTCCGCCAGGAGTGACCCGTTAGGCACGCGGGGGCAGCCAAGCAATCAGCATAGACGGGGGACGTAGCATGGAGTCTGTCACCAAGGCTGTGGAATGGCTGGACGGCCTGGTCTGGGGCGTCCCCATGCTGGTTCTCCTGCTCGGCGTTGGGCTTTATCTGACCTTTGGCCTGCGCTTCCGTACCCTGCGCGACCTGCCGTTTGCCTTCTGGATGCTGTGGCGCGGACGCGTCGCCGAGGGCAAGGGCGACATCACCCCGTTCAATGCGCTTATGACGGCGCTCGCCGCGACCATCGGCACCGGCAATATCGCCGGCGTCGCCACGGCCATCTTCATCGGCGGGCCCGGTGCGGTGTTTTGGATGTGGATGACGGCGCTGGTCGGCATGGCCACCAAGTTCGCCGAGGCCGTGTTGGCCGTGCGCTACCGCGAGGTCGACGCGCGCGGCAGGTATGTCGGCGGACCCATGTACTACATCAAGAACGGGCTCGGGCCGCGCTGGGCGTGGCTCGGAGTCTGCTTCGCGCTATTTGCTGGCTTTGCCGGCTTCGGCATCGGCAACATGGTGCAGGCGAACTCCGTGGCCGATGCGCTGGAGGCCGCCTTCGGCGTCCCGTTCTGGACGACGGGTGTCATGCTCGCAATTCTCGTCGGCCTCGTACTGATCGGCGGCATTCAACGCATTGCCGCCGTCGCCGGCTGGCTCGTGCCGTTCATGGCGATCAGCTATGTCAGCGCCGGCCTTGTCGTCATCGTGCTGAACATCGGGGCGGTACCGGACGCCTTTCGCCTGATCTTTGCCCACGCCTTCTCGCCTATCGCCGCGACCGGCGGCTTCACCGGCGCGGCCGTCTGGGCGGCAATCCGGTTCGGCGTCGCGCGCGGCATTTTCTCCAACGAGGCGGGGCTCGGTTCAGCGCCCATCGCCCATGCCGCCGCCGAGTGCAAAGGCCCGGTCAGCCAGGGCCTTGTCGCCATGCTCGGCACCTTCATCGATACCATCGTCGTCTGCTCGTTCACGGCGCTGGTGATCTTGACCACCGGCGCCTGGACCAGCGGCGCGACCGGCGCGGAGATGACCTCGCTCGCCTTCGAGATGGCGCTGCCGGGGGTTGGCAGCGAGATCACCTCCCTCGCGCTCGCCGTCTTCGCGTTTACCTCCCTGCTTGGCTGGAGCTACTACTGCGAGCGGTCCTGGCAATATCTCCTTGGGGTCAAGGTCATCATACCATTTCGCGTGGTCTGGTCGCTCGCCCCGATTCTCGGCGCCACCGTTAAGCTGAGCTTCATCTGGCTGCTGGCTGATGTGCTGAATGCGCTCATGGCTATCCCCAACCTGATCGCGCTGGCGCTCCTCAGTCCGGTGGTCTTTGCCGCCAGCCGGGAATTTTTCAAGACGCGCGGCAGGTCGGAGGACAATCCATTTTGACCAGGGGTTTGCTCACCTCTTTGCCGTAGCATTGTCCTTCAGGAGCAGCCGGCTGCCAGGCGCCGCGCGCAATTCAAGCAGTCGGGACTGGATGGGTGTAGGCTGCATCGGTTGCGCCGGCACTCTCAGAGTTGGAGGACCCGATGACGACGGTTGTGCTGATAGCCATCGGCGTTCTGATTTCGGTCGTCTGCGCCGGCATCATCGCCGAGGCTCTGCGAATCGCCCCCAAGCCTCCCGAGAAGCTCTATTGGGCTCCGAACATT
>JBAUEK010000097.1:0-2995 GCA_049678565.1 Methyloceanibacter sp.
AGGGAGAACGGCTGGGCGAACGCCTGATCGAGGGCGTCGTGGAGAAGCGCGCCGACCTGCTTATGACCGAAGCAATCGGCATCGACGAGCTTTTGATAGGTCGCCCATTGCCGCTGGAACTGCTCGAGCGCCGCCTCGTCGACGCTCGCGCCGCCCGGCTGAAACTGATGGATCTGGATATTTACCATACCCTCTCCTTATTGGTCGCGGGTCCTCGAAGGCCACCGTTGCCGGCTAGTGATACCCGAACTGTGTTTTCGTCCAGCCTATCGCTTTGATTTTACTCAAATGCGACTCGATCGCATGGCCAGTCAAAGTTAGGTTTGCCCAGCCTGGCCATTTGCGGATTAAGATGCGCCTGCCGCTGGTCGGCGGGGAGCCCGCACGGCCTAGACGGTGACCGACGGCGAAGGGGTGTGATGCCAACACCAACGGACAATGCGGATTCGGCGGCCTCGGTGATGTTTCGAAATTTGAGCACCAGCACCAAGCTGTTCGCATTGTGCAGCGCCTTCATCATCGCCATCGGGGTGGCGATCTACGCTCTGATCGCCGAGAAACAGATCGCCATCGAGTTCGCGCGCAAAGAAGTTATCGGGGTGCGCTACCTCGAGACGCTGCGCAGCGTCTATGGCGCCATCCTCACCGGACCATTGCAAGAGAGCGCCACCAGCCGGAACGTGACAGCCGCCGAAGCGACGCTCAAATCTCTGGCCGACGCTGAAGCCGCCGCTGGTGGCGTCCTGCAAACTGCCCAGCTTGAAGAGTCGCTGACAAAGGCACTGCGCGCGCTCTGGCTGTCTAAGGACGACGGTGAAGCCAATGGCGACGTCAAGAATTTCCGCGTCCTCGACGCCCTGGCCAAGGCCCGGAACCTCGCCACGCGCATCGGCGACGATTCCAATCTCGCCCTCGATCCAGACCTCGACAGCTACCACCTGCAAGACATCGTGGTCAATCAGATGCCGCGTCTGCTGGGTCAGATCGGGAGCGCGCAAAGCTTGATCCTAACACCGAGCTCGGACGTCCTCAGCCCCGATGCCGATACGAGTGTTTTTTCTCTGACGACCTTGGGATGGTCAACGGTCGGCGAGATCGGAAGAGACTTGACCTCCGCCTACCGCGGCAACCCCGATGGCACGCTGCGAAACGCCGTTCAGAGTGACATGGCCGACATGCTGGCGAGCATATCCGCCTATTTCGACGCCGTGAGAGAGCGGATTCGGGCTCGGTCTCCGGCCGACGACGCAGCACTCGACCGCAAATACCAGGCCGCCACGGATAGCGCGATCGCGGCCTGGTCGACCGGTCAAACAGAACTCACGCGCATTCTCGACCAGCGCATCGATCGGCTGCTGGGGGGCCTCTATCGCAGCCTGCTCATGACCGGCGCGCTTGCCGCCTTGAGCATCCTCCTCGCTTTGATCACGCATCGCCATATCGTGCGGCCGCTCGCGCGCCTCGAAGCTCTCGCGGGCACCGTCCGCGAGAGCAAGGACTATCGCCACCGCATCGACTACCAGAGCAAGGACGAGATCGGCCGCCTCGCCGACGCCTTCAATCAGATGTTGGGCGAGCTCGAGCGCGCCCATGAGCGCGAGCTCGCCGAGCAGAGCGAGGAGGCCGCGCTCGCGCGGCTTTCGGTCCTGCTTTCGAGCGCGCCAGCGGTGATCTACTGCCGGCGCGCGTCAGGCGACTACGAACCCACATTCGTGAGCGAAAGCATCACCAGGTTGTTCGGAGTCAGCCCGAAAGATTATCTCGCCAACCCATATCTTTGGCGGGACCGCGTGCATCCGGACGATATCGCGCGCATCAACAGCTGGGTCGACCGCATGTTTGAGCGAGACGACCACTCGATCGAGTATCGCGTCCGCCGGGATGACGGCTCCTATGGCTGGGTGAATGACGAGCAGCGCATCATCCGCAACTCGGAAAATGAACCCATCGAAATCGTGGGATCGTGGACCGACATCACGTCGCGCAAGGAGGCGGAGGCGGAAAGCTCGACCGCGCGCTCGCAGCTCAGCCTTCTGCTCGGCGCCGCGCCATCGGTGATCTACAGCTTCGCTGCGAGCGGCGATTTCGCGCCGACCTTCATCAGCGACAACATCCATAGCCTGCTCGGCTACGGTTCCGACGAGTACATGAAGAACGCGGATTTCTGGCGGGCTCACGTCCATCCCGAGGATCTCGCCAATATCGAGGCGGAACAGGTCCAGCTGTTCGAGAAGGGCCAGCATTTCACCGAATACCGGTTTCGCAAGAAGGACGGCTCCTATTGCTGGGTGAACGACGAGCAGCATCTTATTCGTGACGCCAAGGGCAACCCGCTCGAAGTGGTTGGCTCGTGGAGCAATATCGACGCCAGAAAGGCGGCCGAGAAGGCCTTGCAGGCGACGCAAGTCGAGCTTGAGAAGGCGACCGAGGCCGCGCTCGAGGCCAGCGAAGCCAAGAGCGCGTTTCTGGCCAATATGAGCCACGAGATCCGAACGCCAATGAACGCCATCATCGGCCTCTCGCATCTCGCGCTAAAGACGGAGCTGATGCCGCGCCAGAGGGACTATCTGGTCAAGATCAAGCACTCGGGGCAACACCTGCTCGGTATCATCAACGACATTCTCGATTTCTCCAAGATCGAGGCCGGCAAGCTGTCGGTCGAGAGCACCGATTTCGATCTCGACAAGGTGCTGGAGAATGTCGGCAATCTCATCTCGGAAAAGGCGTCGGCCAAGGGCTTGGAGCTGATCTTCGACATCGAGGCAACGGTCTCGCCCTTCTTCAAGGGCGACCCGCTGCGGCTCGGCCAGATCCTAATCAATTTCTGCAATAACGCCGTCAAGTTCACCGAACAGGGCGAGGTGGTGGTCAAGGCCCAAGTGCTCGAGGACAGCAAGGATAGTCAGCTCATTCTGTTCTCGGTCCGCGACACCGGCATCGGCCTGACCCAGGAGCAGATCGGACGCCTGTTCCAGGCGTTCCAGCAGGCGGATGT
>JBAUEK010000098.1:0-19835 GCA_049678565.1 Methyloceanibacter sp.
GCGTTCTTGGGCACGGTGCGGGACCGGGCCGGCGACCATGCCATCGACGAGATGACGCTTGAGCACTATCCCGGCATGACCGAGCGCGAGCTTGAACGCATCGAGATCGAAGCGCAGACGCGCTGGCCGCTGAAAGCGTGCCTGATCGTGCACCGCACCGGCACCTTGCGCCCAAGCGACAACATCGTGCTGGTACTGACCGCGTCGGAGCATCGCCAGGCGGCCTTCGCCGCCGCCGAGTTTCTGATGGACTTTCTCAAGACCCGCGCGCCGTTCTGGAAGCGCGAAAGCGGACCGGAGGGAAGCCGCTGGGTTGAGGCCAACGCCAGCGACGACGCGGCCAGCGACCGCTGGGACACGGGGAGGGATGCCGCCGAATAGCCTGGCGGCGAGGACTAGCTCACCTGATTGGCACACCGCGTGGAGCGATGGGCAGATACGGTCCCCAAACGCAGACATCCGACCACTCGCACGGCCCGCGCCGGCGCGGGCATTGGCGCTGATAGGTGCAGGAGCGGCAGCGATAGACCGGCTTGCAACCATTGCAGCGGGCGATCCTCTGGCAATCGCGCCAGGTCACCACGGGTTGCGCCAGCGGCTGATGGTGCACGGCGCTCGCCACGCTGCCGGCCATGGCGGCGGCGGCCTTGGCCTCCGACGCCGGCAAGGCGCCAAGAGCCATCACCACGAGCAGGGCAAGTGCCAGCCCAATCGAAAATTTGTGCATGCCCCCCTCCCCGGACGGCCACCAGGTGAACACAGTGCCGGTTGCGCGGCTGCGGTTCAAGCCTCGTCAGCACCCCTACCCACGAGCCTCAGCGCTGAATCACGGTGCCGGCCGATGGGTGGCGCCGCTCCCAACCCTGGCGCTGCAAGGCCGGAATGTCGGTTTCCTCTTCCGGATAACCGATGCAAAGATGGCCGATAAAGGTCCAAGCCGGCGGCACGTCCAGGATCTCGGCCACCCGGACCGGGTCCAGAATCGAGACCCAGCCAACGCCAATGCCCTCCGCCCGGGCCACGAGCCAAAGCGTGTGGATGGCGATCGCGACCGAATAGTCGATGGTCGCCGGCATGGTCAGACGCCCAAGCCCATGACCTTGCGCCGTGGTCCGGTCGGAGAAAACGCTGATCTGGCAGGGGGCCTCGTTCAGGCCGGCCAGCTTCAGCCTGGCATAAAGCGCCGAGCGATCCGGGGTCTGAGCTTGCAGCGCTTCCTGATTGCACAGCTCGAAGCATACGCGAATCGCCGCGCGCCGGTCCGCATCGCCGACGATGACGAAACGCCAGGGCTCGCTCAAGCCGACGGACGGCGAAAGGCACGCAGCCTCGATCAGCCGCTCAATCGTGCCCGACGGCAACGCCTCGCGCTTGAACTGCCTGACATCGCGACGCCAGGCCAGCAGCTCATGCAGATGCCGCCGGAACGCCGAGTCGAAATCCGGTCGATGAAAATAATGTGGTTCGGCGACCATGCGGCGACCCTAGCACGGTTCGCCCCTGACGCGGGCGTGCCGCCTGAAGCGTCAGCCCGCGGCCGCGGCCCTGGCGGGAACCGCCTTGGCCGGATGCACCAGCGCCGAATACTCGTCCATCAGCGTCCGGGTGATATCGCCAACGGTGAAGCGATAGGGCCCGATCTCCGCCACCGGCATGACCTCGGCGGCGGTGCCGGTGAGGAAGCATTCGGAGAAGTCGGCCATCTCCTCCGGCATGATCGCCCGCTCCATCACTTTCAGGCCATGCTTCTGGGCGAGGCCGATGACCGTGCGGCGGGTGATGCCGTCGAGGAAACAATCGGGAGTCGGCGTGTGCAGCACACCATCCTGGACGAAGAAGATATTGGCGCCCGTGGCCTCGGCCACGCGGCCGCGCCAATCCAGCATCAACGCATCGGCATAGCCTGCCCGCTCCGCCCTGTGCTTCTCGATGGTGCAGATCATATAGAGGCCGGCGGCCTTGCTTTTCACCGGCGCGGTCGCCGGGTCTGGGCGGCGATATTGAGCGATGGCGAGACGCAAGCCCTTGGCCTTCGCCGCCGGATCGAAATAGGAGCCCCAATCCCACGCCGCCACGCCGAGGTTGATCTTCGTCGCCTGCGCCGAAACGCCCATCTGTTCGCTGCCGCGCCAAGCGATCGGCCGCACATAGCCGTCGACCAATCGGTTGGCCTCGACCACGTCGCGGCACGCCGCGTCGATCTCAGCCACGGTATAGGGAATTTCGAAATCGAGCCCCTTGGCGGATTCGTGCAGACGCTGACTGTGCTCGGTGAGTTTGAAGATCTCGCCGTCATAGATGCGCTCGCCTTCGAACACGGCGCTGCCATAATGCAGAGCGTGGGTGAGGAGATGGACCCTCGCGTCGCTCCACGGCATGAGCTTGCCGTTCATCCAGATAAAGCCCTGGCGCTGATCGTAAGGCTCGCTAACCATTGGTCGTCCCTCCTAGACGATTGGGCTTCCGGCCGAGCCCAGCCCGGGATAGGGCTTTATTATGCCTCCTGGGAAAGCTGCACGAGAATTTGCGCAAGTCAGCTCCCGGGAGTATCAATGGCCAGATTTAAGTCAACATAACTGACATAAATGAACCACTAATGCAGGCAAAAAAATAAGTCAACATGGCTGACATAAATGACCCATTGACCCAGCCTTTGACCGCCAAGGGGAGCGCCCCTGGCGTTCCGGCGCGCAAAGCCGGGCGACGGTCGAACGCCGAGTTGCTTGCCTTCGCCGAGTTGCTGTTCTTTGCCTATCGCGACTTCACCCGCGACCCGGACGCGATCCTCCAGGACTTTGGCTTTGGCCGGGCTCATCATCGGGTGCTGCATTTCGTCAATCGCCATTCGGGCCTGAGGGTGGCCGATCTGCTCGACGTGCTCAAGATCACCAAGCAGAGCCTGGGACGCGTGCTCAAGCAGCTCATCGACAAAGGCTATATTGTTCAGCGCGCCGGAAGCGTCGACCGCCGCGAGCGGCAGCTTTATCCGACCGAGGCCGGCCGCGCGCTGGCCAAACGGCTCGCCGCGCCCCAGCTCCTCCGCCTCGCCGAGGCGCTGAGAGCCGCGGGCCCGGGCGCGGACGAGGTGATACGGCGATTCCTGGAAGCCATGATCAATGCCGAAGAACGGTCCAAAGTTTCCTCCATCATGGCGACGTCGCCGGCGGCCACCGAGAATGACGGGGAAACCGAGGTGTCATGACGATGCCAGCGACGATCAAACTCCATCGCGGGCGGGCGCCGGACGACAGTTCTCCCCACATCCTCGTCATCGACGACGACAGCCGTATCCGCGACCTGCTCGCCCGCTATCTGCAGGAGCACGGCTTTCGCGTGACCACCGCGATCGACGCGGCGTCGGCGCGCGCGACCATGCGCAGCCTGTCCTTCGACTTGTTGATCCTCGACGTGATGATGCCGCATGAATCGGGCCTCGACTTCGCCCGCTCGCTCCGGCGCGAATCCCAGGTGCCGATCCTGATGTTGACCGCCCGCGCCGAGCCCGAGCAGCGCATCGAAGGCCTGGAGACCGGCGTCGACGATTATCTGGGCAAGCCCTTCGAGCCGCGCGAGCTTCTGCTTCGGGTCACCAATGTGCTGCGCCGGCGCGCCAATGCCTCGCCCTCGGGCGAGGTGCGCATGGGGAGTTTCGTGTTTCATATCGGCCGCGGCGAGCTGAAGCAGGGCAGCGAGACCATTCGGCTGACCGAGCGTGAGCGCGAGCTTTTGCGCTATTTCGCCCAACGTCCCGGCACGCCGGTCTCGCGCCACGAGCTGGCCAAGGACGGCGAGAATGGCGGCGAGCGCGCGATCGACGTGCAGATCAATCGTCTCAGGCGCAAGATCGAGAAGGATCCGGCCAATCCCGTCTATCTGCAGACCGTCCGTGGCAAAGGCTACATCCTCTATCCGGAATGACCCTCGTGATCCCCGACATCAAGCCCGTCTTCGCCGGGGCCCGGACGCTCTACGGGCGGCTCACCACCGCGATTCGTGAGCGGATGCCGAAGGGGCTCTATGCGCGCGCCCTCATCATCATCATCGCGCCGATGGTGCTGCTGCAGTCGGTCGTCACCTTCGTCTTTCTCGAGCGTCACTGGGAAACAGTCACGCGGCGGCTGTCCACGGCCACCGTGCAGAACATCGCCATGCTCATCGACGTGTATAAATCCTACCCCCAGGAAAACGGTTCCAAGACGCTGATCAAGCTCGCCAATGACGACCTCGGGCTTCGCGTCAAGATCGCGCCGGGGGATGAACTGCCACAGGCCCGCTCGCGGCCCTTCTTCGACCTGCTCGACCGCACCCTGTCCGACGAGATCAGGCGCCAGATCGGCCGTCCGTTCTGGATCGACACCGTCGGCGCCTCCAATCTCGTCGACATTCGCATCAAACTAGACGACGCCGTGATGCATGTGTTGGCGCGGCGCAGTCAAACCTATGCCTCCAACTCGCAGATCTTTCTCCTGTGGATGCTCGGCACCTCGCTTGTGCTTCTGACCGTGGCGATTCTGTTTCTGCGCAATCAGATCAAGCCGATCCTGCGCTTGGCCGAAGCCGCCGATAGTTTGGGCAAAGGCCGGCCCGCGCCTGCCGACTTCCGCCCCCGGGGCGCACGCGAGGTGCGCAAGGCGGCGCAGGCCTTCATCGAGATGCGCGACCGCATCGAGCGGCATGTCGAGCAGCGCACGACCATGCTGGCGGGCGTGAGCCACGATCTCCGCACCGTGCTCACCCGATTCAGGCTTCAACTGGCGATGTTCGAGGACTCGCCGGAACTTGACGCCATGCATTCAGACGTGGACGAGATGCAAGCCATGCTCGAGGACTATGTGGCCTTCGCCAAGGGCGACGCGGGCGAAGACATCGTGCGCACCGACATCGGCGAGATCCTCGCCGAAATCCGCAGCCAGACCCATGGCCGGAGCGATATCAGCATCGACGTCGGCGACGCGGCGCTCGTGGTGCCGCTCAGGCGTCATGCCTTCAAGCGCGCCATCGCCAATCTCGTCAACAATGCGGTGCGCTTCTCCGACCACGTCGCCGTTACCGCCGGGAAGCAGGATGGATCTCTCGTGATCGAGGTCGAGGATGACGGTCCCGGCATTCCCGAAGCCGAGCGCGAGCAGGTGTTCAGGCCTTTCTACCGGCTGGACGACGCGCGCAATCAGGACTCGGGCTCAACCGGGCTCGGCCTCGCCATTGCCCGCGACATCGCCCGCATCCACGGCGGCGACATCACTTTGGGCCAGTCCCGGCTTGGCGGGCTAAAGGCCATTCTGACGGTTCCAGTCTGACGGGTGGCCGTGTAATTTATTGCGATTCGATGGGGGGAACGACATGCCAAGATCATTCGTCTTAGGCTTGGCGCTGGGCGCCAGCATTTTGGCCAGCGCAGCCTCGGCCCAGACTTTGGGGGACAATTTCAATAGTAGTTTTGGCGGTGGAGCCGGCGCCACGCCGACGCTCATTCTTCCGGACGATGTGACAAGCCCGATGACCAGTGGGCTCGGGCCCGAAGACGCCGGCGGCTCCCCCGGCGGATGGAACTACCAGTCGCCCGAAGAGGAATGGCAACAGCCCTACTCGGTTGAGGGCGAAGAGCAGCTGGAGTCCGGAACCAATTAGGCGTTTGGCCGTGACAAAGGGTCCGGTTTGAGCTTTGGTTTTCCGGCATCTGCTTGGGAGGAGAGACATGCGTATCGTGATATTGGGGTTGGCAGCGTTGTTGGCCATGGCGCCGGGCGGAGGCGCCTTCGCCGAGACCATCGATGACGAGATTCAGGATGAGGAGCAGCCTGGATCGGAGATCGAGATGGATATCGGAGGCGGCCAGGTCGAAATCGGACGCAAACGGGACCTAGTCCCCTCTCCGGTGGAGATCGAAGGCCAGGTGCTCGACGTGCCTGTCGGCCCGACCAATCCGGCGGAGATCGACCCCATCGACGACGAACTGCCCGGCGAAGGCCCGGAGGATCTGTCCGGCCCGGGTGACGAGGACCCGCTTCCGTACTGAGCGTTCTCAGCTCAGCTGTGATCTAGGCAGGCGCCGAGTTGGCGGAAGTCCCGCCAGCGGCCTGCCCGGCGCTGGTCTCGTCGCGACCGCGTGGTTTCCAGCCTCGCGGCAGGAAACCACAGGCGACGCGGCAAATATCTCCGCACATGGTCTCCATGCTGGTGAGCCAATGCTCCCCGCTTTGCAGCTTGCGGTCGAGCGCGGCCATGGTGCGATCGAGGCCCGGCGACGCATCGTCAAGCCATACGCGGAACACCTTGGCGTAGATCGCGGCAAGACCGGTGACGCGAAGCCCGGCCCCCGCACCGTTGAGCTTGGCGCCAGCGCCAACCAGCATCCAATATTGCGAAGCGAGCGTCGAACAGAGGAGTTGCGCCGCTTCGCCCGGATGGCAGCTTAGGGCCGCATAGATGCGCGTAAGCGCGGGCTTGTAGGGCGTCATCACCTCGAAGCGGGTCATGATCAGATCGAACAGGCGATCGCGCGGCGTTTGCTCCGGCGTCGCGGGCTTGATCTTGGCCAGAACCTCGGCATCGACCTCAGACTGGAAGCCCTTGAGGATATCGGTCTTGCAGGTGAAGTCCCGGCGAAGATCGGCCAGGCTTAGCCCCGTATGCTGCGCGATCCCGGCGAAGCTGACATTGCCCCAGCCGCGTTCCGCCGCGAGATCGAGCGCCGCTCTGATCGCCCGGTTGCGATTGCTGAAATCATCCAACATGGCAAAGCTCCTTTGCCTTCAAATATAGGAGCTTTCTGGGGCCAGCGAAAGACGAGCCGGGCGGCGGATGGCCTCTAGGAGGACAGTTCGCGCGAGCGCTTGGCCGCCGCGGCGACGGCCCGGATCAAGAGATCGGCGAGGCCGTTCTTCCCCATCAGGACTTCGAGCGCGGCGGCTGTCGTGCCTTTGGGGGATGTCACGTTCTCCCTGAGTTCGGCAGGAGTGAGATCGGCCCGGCGGAGGAGCTCGGCCGCGCCCGCGATCGTCCCCTGCGCCAAGCGCGCGGCAAGTTCGGGCTCGAGCCCCGCAGCCTGACCTGCCTCCGCCAGACATTCGGCGAGGAAGAACACATAGGCCGGCCCGCTGCCCGAGACCGCGGTGACCGCGTCCATCAATTGCTCGTCTCCGAGCCAGATCACTTCGCCCACGGCTTCGAGCAGCTCATCGCAGGTCCGCGCCTGGTCTGGCGTCACTTCGCTATTGGCGCAAGCCGCGGTGATGCCCTGCCCGATCGCCGCCGGGGTGTTCGGCATCGCCCGCACGATGGCCGTGCCCGGCGGCAGAAATGATTCGAGATTCGCGAGAGTCCGCCCTGCCGCGATCGACAGCATCACGGTCTCCGCGCCCAAGAGCGGCGCCAGCGTTGGCAGCACGTCACCGACGAGTTGCGGCTTGACCGCAAGCACGATGACGGCCGGCGCTGTCGGCAATTCGGCCCTGGGGCGAACGCGGACACCGTGGCTCGCCATCATCGCCGCCGCCTCGGGTGGGGGTGACGGGTCCTGGACCATGACAGAGCGTGGATCGAGACCGTGGCGGAGCCAGCCGGCAAGGAGAGCCCCGCCCATCTTCCCGGCCCCGACGAGGAGGAGCGGGCCGGCCAATTGAAGCGTCATGCCTGTCCTTGCGTCTCGAGCATGATGGCGGCGAGTGCGTCTTCCGGCGATTTGCCCGCCCACACCACGAATTGGAAGGACTGATAGTAGCGCTCGCACGCCTCGAGCGCGGCCTGCAGCAGCGCCTCGCATTGGCCCACATGTGTCGTGGCGCCGGCAAGCAGCAATCCATGCCGGTAAAGCAACATGCCGTCCTCCTTCCACAGATCGAAATGACCGAGCCAGAGCTGCTCGTTGATCAAGGCGATGAGGCGATAGACCTCGTTCAACCTGACCTTCGACACCTTGCAGTCGAAAGCACAAGCAAGATGCAGCGCCTCCAGATCGTCGCGCCAGGTGAGCGAGAGGTGGTAGTCGCACCAGGAGCCGGCGACCGAAAGCGTGAGCTCATCGGGTGCGCTCCGCTCGAAGGTCCAGTCATGGATGCTAGCAATATGCTCGACCATGTCCACCGGGTTGGCGAAATGGTCAAAGTTAGCCTGTGTCGTTGCCATGCGTGTTCTCTGTGGCCTCTCAGAGTTACCGCGCACGCGTCACGCCGCCGCGAATCAGATTGTGAATCAGTTATATAACGGAGTTTGTGCCGTCACCAACTCCGCTCGCCAGGGCTGAGTCAAAATGCTGTGGACGGTGCGGAATTAGTTGTGGATGGAAGTTCCGGTCCGCCGCGTTCCGCCAGCGACTCGATTCGCCAAGACCTTCCCTCTTGCCGCCGCGTGCCGGTCAATAGCCCCGCTTCAACTTGCGGCGTCGTATCGGACGGTTCGGGAGGGGCTCATCGCGTTCGACTTCGACGTCGTCGAGAATTGCCTCGAGCAGCGCGAGTCGCTGCTTCAGTTGCTCATTCTCCACGCGCGCCTTCTGCGCCATGGCCTTCACCGCCTCGAACTCCTCACGCTGCACGACATCGAGCTCGCGCAGGATATTCTCCGCCTGAACCCTGACGACGCCCTCGACCTCCTTGCGCACGCCCTGTGCCGCGCCCGCCGCATCGGTGATGAGCTTGCCGAGCTCGTCGAAGAACCGGCCAGTTGTCTGCGTCATCGGAAAAGCCTTCGCCATTGCTGCATCTGGCGGGAACTATGGGATGGGGGAAGGCTTCGATCAAGCTGCGACCGGGGGACGCTTTCCACAGCCTTGACAGTGAACCACCGGCGGTGAAGGGTCGGGGCCCGTCCTCCCGGCACTCGCGCTCATGCCCTACTTGGTCATCCCCTATCCAGTCATCGATCCCATCGCGATCGAAATCGGTCCGCTTGCGATCCGCTGGTATGGCCTCGCTTACATGGCCGGCATTCTGCTCGGCTGGCTCTATGGGCGCTGGCTGGTATCGCGGCCTGCCCTTTGGAACGGCAAGCCGCCGATGACGGTTCCCCAAGCCGACGACTTCCTGCTGTGGATCACGCTCGGCATCGTCGTCGGTGGCAGGCTCGGCTTCGTGCTGTTCTACGAGCCGAGCTATTACTGGCATAACCCCGTCGAGATTCCGGCGGTGTGGAATGGCGGCATGTCCTTCCATGGCGGCCTGCTGGGCGTTGTTGCCGCCGTCTATTTCTTTTCGCGCGCCAAGGGCATCAACCCGCTTTCCCTCGGCGACATCGCCTCCGCCGCAACCCCTTTCGGCCTGTTCTTCGGTCGCATCGCCAACTTCATCAATTCCGAAGTGGTGGGCCGCGAAAGCGACGTGCCCTGGGCCATGGTGTTCCCGGGCGCGGGCGACGCTGCCCGTCATCCGAGCCAGCTCTACGAGGCCGCGCTCGAGGGCATCCTGCTCTTCACCATCCTCGCCGTCGCCACCTATGGCTACAAGGCACTGACGCGCCCGGGGACGGTGTTCGGACTGTTCCTCGTCTTCTATGGACTGTTCCGAAGCCTGCTTGAGTTTTTCCGCGAGCCCCATGCCGGACATCCGCTCGACATCGGCGTGCTCACGCCAGGCATCGCCTATTCGATTCCCATGATCCTGCTCGGCCTGTGGTTGATCTGGCGCGGAAGGACCAAGCCGGCGATCGGACCGTGACCCGCGCGACCCGCCAGGTTGAAGCTCAGATGACCTCGCTTCCGGCGAGACTGCAACTGCGTATCGCCACGCAGGGCCCATTGAGCGTCGAGGCGTTCATGGAGGCCTGCCTGCTCGATCCGAACGCCGGCGCCTACACCTCGCGTCAGCCGATCGGGGGCGACGGCGATTTCATCACCGCGCCGGAGATCAGCCAGATCTTCGGCGAGCTCATCGGCCTATGGGCGGTAGCGGTCTGGCAGGCGATGGGAGAGCCCGATGCACTGACCGTCGCCGAGCTTGGTCCCGGGCGCGGCAGTTTGATGGCCGATGCGCTTCGAGCCTGGCGCGTCTCACCAAGATTCAATCAGTGCGTTTCCGTCGACCTGGTCGAAAGAAGTCCGGTCATGGCCGAAACGCAGCGCGCGGCGCTCACGGGTACGGCCGTGCCGCTCCGCTTCCATGCGACCCTCGAAGACGTCGCCGAAGGGCCGCTCGTCGTGATCGCCAATGAATTCATCGACGCTCTCCCCATCCGCCAATTCGTACATCGCGGAGGTTTCTGGCGCGAGCGCCTCGTCGACGGCGAAGGCAAAAATGGCTTTGCCTTTGCCGAAGGGGAACCGGCGGCGCCGGACGGCGGCGTGACCGCCGGTCTTGCACGCATGCCGCCGGAAGGCGCCATCCTCGAGACCAGGCCGGCGGCCGCGAGGCTCCTGAACGAGTTGGCCCGCCGGGCCGCTCACGCGCCCCTCGCCGCTCTCATCATCGATTACGGTCATGCGGAGTCCGGGCTTGGCGACACGCTGCAAGCCGTGCGCGGGCATCGTTTCGCCGACCCGCTGGCCACGCCCGGCGACGCCGACCTCTCAGCCCATGTCGACTTCGCCGCGTTGAAGCGGCAGGCCGAAGCCCTGGGGCTCAAGGCTTACGGCCCGATCCCTCAAGGCGAGTTCCTGCTCAAGCTTGGTCTCGGCCAACGCCGCGAAAAGCTGCTTGCGAGCGCGACGCCGGCGCAAAAGGAAGCCATCGCGTCAGGCGCGGCGCGCCTCGTCGATCCCGCACAGATGGGCGTATTGTTCAAGGCGCTCGCGCTCACCAGCGCTCAACTTCCGCCACCGCCGCCTTTCGGGCGGGACCATTTGACCTTATCCTGGTGACCAAGATGGTGACGCCAGAAAGGACGATGTTCCGCGACCAGACGCTGGCGAGTTGCGACGGCGTTCGCCACGGCTTTTTCACGCGCCGTGGCGGCGTCTCGGGCGGCGTCTACAACTCCCTCAATTGCGGACCTGGCTCAAAGGATGAGGCCGGCAACGTCGTTCAGAACCGGGCGCTGGTGGCCGAGACCTTGGGCGTCGAACCCGGACGCCTGCTCACGCTTCACCAGATTCACAGCGCGACGGCGGTGACCGTCGAGCAGCCCTTGGACCCTGAGGCGCCGCAGGCCGACGCCATCGTCACCGGCACGCCGGGTCTCGCCATCGCCGTGCTGACCGCGGATTGCGCGCCGGTGCTGTTTTGCGATCCGCAGGCGCGCATCATCGGCGCCGCCCATGCCGGCTGGCGCGGCGCCCTCTCCGGCATCGTCGAGGCTACGGTCGCGGCCATGGAAGGCCTCGGCGCCAAGCGCGAGCGCATCGTCGCCGCGATCGGCCCCGCCATCTCGCAAAAGGCCTATGAGGTCGGCTCCGACTTTGTCGAGAGCTTCCTGGCCAACGAGCCGGACAGCTCGGCCTTCTTCATCACCGATGAGGGCTCGGGCGAGCCCCATTTCGATCTGCCCGGCTATGTCTGGGAGCGCCTGATCCGTTCGGGCGTGGGCTCCATCGCCGATCTTGGGCTCTGCACCTATTGTGATGAAACGCGTCTGTTCAGCTACCGCCGGTCCCAGCACCACTGCGAAAACGACTATGGGCGTCAAATTTCTGCCATCGTGCTCACTTGATCCTCGTTTCCTGGCTGGCGCGATCCTGTTCCTGCTCATCCTTAGGCTGGACGCAAGCGGCCGGAGGCAGGTAATCTATTGTTTCGAAGAGGTTTGGAAGCCCCATTGCGGGTGCTGAGCACTGTCGCAAAGGGGGCTTTGCGGCCAACAGAGGGAGTTTTTGTTGGACGTGAATCCACGACGCGTGGGCTGCCCGTTTTGGCGTATCGCAATCACGGCACTGACCGCCGTGGTTGCCTTGGGCCTTTGCTGCAGCTTGCCCAGCGGAAGCGCAAAAGCCGGGTTTTTCAGCGATTTCGGCAGCAGGATCTTCGGTGGCCGGGCCACTAAGATGGACCTCGCCCCCATCGTTGGCGCGCCACCGAATGTGGCGACGGAGCTGGCCCAGGAACTCGTCACCGCCGGCGAGCAGAACAAGCTCACGCTGACGCCGGAGGGCAGCGGCTCTCCTTACACGCTTCGCGGCTATCTCCTGGCCACCAACGAGAAAAAGGGCTCGAAGATCTCGTATATTTTGGACGTGGCCGACAGCAAGGGGCAGCGAGTCACCCGGGTTTCGGGCGAACAGCTGGTCCCCAGCCGACGAGGCAGCGATCCTTGGAGCGGCGTCGATAGCGAGGTGCTGCGCAGCCTCGCCGCCAAGATCACCTCGGAACTCGCCGCCAGCCTGTCTGGCGGCAGGGCCTCTCCTCCCGTCGCTTCGACGCCGCCACCAAGTCCTGGCTCGAGCCCCAGCGCCAGAGCGCCTGCGGCCGCCGCGTCGCCGGCGCCCGTCGCCCGCGCGCCGAAGGGGCCCGTGACGACGATGGTTTCTCCCGTTTCGGGGGCCCCGGGCGATGGGTCGAAATCCCTGACCGCCGCGATCAAGAAGCGGCTCTATGCCAAGGGCATCAAGCTTACCAGCGTCCAGTCGGACAATACTTACACGGTGAAAGCCGTCGTCAGCGTGAAGGACGCCTCGGGCGGCAAGGAGAATGTCCGCATCGATTGGCAGGTGCTCGATCCGAGCGGGAAACGGGTCGGCACCGTGTCGCAGCAGAACACCATCCCCAAGGGCTCGCTCAATGGACCCTGGGGACCGATCGCCGACGCTGCCGCCGGCGCCGCCGCGGACGGAATCATTAAACTTCTCCCCAAATCGAGCAGTTAGATCGGGACATCCACAGCCAGCTTGAGGGTGTGAGTTTACATATAGCCCCGAGCCTTGCTAAAAGCGCGCCTTCCACTGGTTCGCTGCCGGCGGTCAGAATGCTCTGGCGCTCAAGGAGCGGCTTCCATGAAATTGGTTGCAGGCAACAGCAATCGGCCGCTCGCCGAGGCGATTGCGGCCTATCTTAAGACGCCGCTGGCCAGATGCGTGGTCCGGCGCTTCGCCGACATGGAAATCTTTGTCGAGGTGCAGGAGAACGTCCGCGGCGAGGACGTGTTCGTCATTCAATCGACCTCCGCGCCCGCCAACGACCACTTGATGGAATTGCTCATTCTCATCGATGCGCTCAAGCGCGCCTCGGCCCGGCGCATCACCGCCGTCGTTCCCTATTTCGGTTACGCCCGCCAGGATCGAAAACCGGGACCGCGCACGCCAATCTCGGCCAAGCTCGTCGCCAATATGATCGACCGCGCCGGAGCCGACCGGGTCCTCACCCTCGATCTTCATGCTGGCCAAATTCAGGGCTTCTTCGACATCCCGACCGACAATCTGTTCGCCGCGCCGGCGATGGTGCAGGACATTCGCGACAGTTTCGACGCGAACAATCTCATGGTGGTCTCACCCGATGTCGGCGGCGTGGTGCGGGCGCGCGGCCTGGCCAAGCGCATCGATGCACCGCTCGCCATCGTCGACAAACGCCGCGAGCGGCCTGGAGATTCCGAGGTGATGAACGTCATCGGTAACGTCGCCGGCCGCACCTGCCTGCTCGTCGACGACATCGTCGATTCCGGCGGCACGCTCGTGAACGCGGCCGAGGCCTTGCTCGATCAAGGCGCGACCGAGGTCACGGGCTATATCACCCACGGCGTGCTGTCCGGCGGCGCCGTCGCCCGCATCATGGGCTCGCGCCTGAAGGAACTCGTCATCACCGATTCCATCCTTCCAAGCGAGGCCGTGTCGAAGGCTCATAACATCCGCGTGCTGCCGATCGCCCCGCTCCTCGGCGAGGCCATCGCCCGCACGGCCGAAGAGAAGTCGGTGTCGAGCCTGTTCTACTGAGCGTGAAGCGCCGGGTCGTCAGGCCAGCGCGAACACTGGCGCGAACCCTCCGCCCGGGGTTCTGAAATTCGTGACCTGCCCCTCGTAGAGACGCGCGGCGATCAGCAAGATTTCACCGTCATAGGTAAAGAGGCGGACATCCGTCTTGCGCCGCGCCGCCGTGCCGTCGAGCTTGATCATGCGCTCGCCTGGGGCCGCGAAGTCCTGGGCGACATAGCCGCCTCGGACGATCTCGGCCCAGACCCGCTTCGTCAGCTTGTCCCCGCGATACACGGCCTTGCTGCCATGACCGCCGAACGGCTTAAAGAACAACTTCCTCCTGGCCTGCCAAAGCTCGGTCGCATTTTCGCAGGACACGATAACCGTGCGCGGCACCCCGGCCAGATCGCCGAGCATCTCCTCGGGAAGTCCCCATGAGCGCAAGAGCGCCGGATCGGAAACAAGCGCCAAATTGCGCTTGTCGGCGCAGAGCGCGTGCACGCGTGGATTCGGCGTGACCACTACGGCGCCGTCCCGATAGGCGTCGCGCAGCGCTCGATGCTCGGGACGATCGAGAGCAAAATCGACCAACCGATTGTAAACGAGGTCGACCGGCGCGTCCTCGGCCAGCAGCCGGCCATGCTCATAGCGAAGCTGCCGCCCATCGGCGATGGTCGCGGCGATGCCGTTCTTCTCGAACAAATGCTGGGCCAGGAGAAACTCCGGATAAAGATATTGCTCGGCGGGGTCATCGTCGACGATCGCGATCCGCTTCGGTGCGCCCGCACCGCGCTGCAACAGCCATTCATGCTGGAACATGCGGAGGACTGACCCGTCAAAGTCGTCGGCCTTGATCCTTTCGACCGCGCCGTCGACCTCGGCACAGCAAACCCGCTGCGCCTTGGCGAGCAGCGCATTGAGAAAGGCGCCGCCGGCGTTCGAATTCACCTCGATCAGCTTCGGACCCGCTGGCGAGAGGTGGAAGTCGTAACCCATGAACACGCCAAGCGGTCCAAAGTCATGCCGCGCGATCGCGGGCGCCCAAGACAACACCGCGTCCCGATAGCCGGGCAATCTGGTCGCGGCCTCGATGGCGCGCACGATCTTCAGCATCTCGGTCGTTTCGGTGTCCGAGATGAACACGGAGACGTTGGAAAAGAGATGCGGCCGCGCACGGATGAATGTGGCGCAGAAGCCGGGGTCGCCCACCTCCCGGTCCAGCGCCTGGCACAGCGCCTCCCAGTCGAGCGTGACGCAGAAGCACGCCCGGTTGAGACGGTCCGAGGTCGCCCCAGCCCCCCGCATCGGCGCAGACTCCGGCGGGAACCCGATCTTGCTCATTGTCATCACCTGTCTGGCGGCCGAAGCCGGGAGCGACTCGGCGTCGACCTGTGCAATCCCAGCCTTCTGGCCATATAGCCGGTCCGACAAGAATGAGACAGAGAGCGGGCGAACCAGCGCTCCCTCCTGGCCCCGGCAAAACAGGCCGAATAGCGGGATTGTCTTGGCATCCCGGTGCGTCTATAAGCCCCCTCAATCTTGCATTGGCTCCGCTTTGAGGCGGCTAGGTTCAATTCGAGGGGTCTGACGGTTAGGCCCCTGATGATTTTGTTGGAGGAGAGGCATGGCTGAGGCGATCGAACTCAAGGCTTGGGCGCGCGAACGCACCGGCAAAGGTGGCGCGCGCGCGGTGCGCCGCGACGGTCGCGTTCCCGGCATCGTCTATGGGGACAACACCGCGCCCCAGAATATCGCCTTGGATTACAAGGCGATCTTCCAGCAGCTTCACACCGGCCACTTCCAGAGCACCATCTTCATGCTCGATCTGGACGGGGCCAAGAGCCGGGTGATCCCCCGCGACGTCCAACTCGACCCCGTGCGCGACTTCCCCATCCATGTGGATTTCATGCGCGTGAGCAAGGACTCGCTCGTCACCGTCGACGTGCCGGTGCGCTTCCTCAACGAGGCGGCATCGCCCGGCATCAAACGTGGCGGCATCCTGAACGTGGTCCGTCACGAGATCGAGGTCCGCTGCCCGGCCGATATGATTCCGGAGCATTTCGACGTCGATTTGACCGGCCTCGAAATCGGCGACTCCGTGCACATCTCGGCCATCAAGCTTCCCGAAGGCGTGCGCCCGACCATCGCCGAGCGCGACTTCACCGTGGCCACCATCGTCGGTCGCGCGGCTGAAGAGGAGGCTCCCACCGCTGTCGCTGAAGCCGAGGAAGAGGCCGAGGGCGAGGATACCCCGGCTGAGGATGCTGCCGACAAGGAGAAGGAAGAGAAGAAGAAGAAGAAGGACTAGTGTCCCTCGCTTTCGCGTCCCCTTCCTCGTTTCGGTCAGGATGAAGAGATGAAGCTCTTTGTCGGCCTCGGCAATCCGGGGGCGCAATATGCGTTCCAGCGGCACAATGTGGGCTTCATGGCGGTCGATGCCATCGCTGCCGCCCACGACTTCCCGTCCTGGCGCAAGCGCTTTCACGGCGTCGCGACCGAAGCTAAGCTCGGCGGCGAAACCGTCCTCCTGCTCAAGCCTCAAACCTATATGAATGAATCCGGCCGTTCGGTCGGCGAGGCCGTGCGCTTCTACAAGCTCGATCCTGCCGATGTCATCGCCTTTCACGACGAGCTCGATCTCGCCCCCGGCAAGATCCGGGTGAAAACCGGTGGTGGCACCGCCGGCCATAACGGCTTGAAATCTTTGACCGCCCATATCGGCAACGATTATGTGCGCGTGCGCATCGGCATCGGCCATCCCGGCAACAGGGCGCTGGTGCGCGATTACGTTCTGCACGATTTCGCCAAAGCCGATCATGCCTGGCTCGAGCCGCTGCTTGGCGGCATGGCCGAAGCCGCGCCCGACCTCGCCCAAGGCGCGACCGACAAGTTCCAATCCTTCGTCGCCCACACGGTACAATCGGAGGCCGAAGCGGAAGCCCCACCGGAGCCTGCTCCGCGCCAGCGCCGGGCTAAGCCGAGCGCCGAGAAGACCAAGGAGCCAGTAGCCGGGGGCACGCTTTCCAGCATGCTTCGCCGCTGGCTCGGCTCGTGATGGTCGCCTAGCATGGGCTTCAAATGCGGTATTGTCGGGCTGCCCAATGTCGGCAAGTCCACCCTCTTCAACGCCCTGACCGAGACCGCTGCCGCGGCCGCCGCCAACTATCCCTTCTGCACCATCGAGCCGAATATCGGCGAGGTGCCGGTGCCCGATATGCGCCTCGATGCGCTCGCCAAAATCGCCAAATCGGACGAAGTGATCGCGACGCGGCTGATTTTCGTCGATATCGCCGGGCTGGTGCGCGGCGCCTCCAAGGGCGAAGGCCTCGGCAATCAATTCCTCGGCGTGATCCGCGAGGTCGACGCCATCGCCTATGTGCTGCGCTGCTTCGAGGACGACGACATCATCCATGTCGAGGGCAAGGTCGATCCGATCGCCGACGCCGAGACCATCGAGACGGAGCTGATGCTGGCCGATCTCGACAGCCTCGAGAAGCGGATCCCGACGCTTGAGCGGAAGATGCGCGGCCAGGACAAAGAGGCGAAGAAGACGCTCGACCTCGTCGAACGCGCGCTGGTGCTTCTGCGTGAAGGCAAACCCGCCCGCCTCGCCGCGATTGCCGACGAGGAGCAGGACGCGTTCAGGGCTCTCAACCTGCTCACCGCCAAGCCCGTGCTCTATGTCTGCAATGTGGACGAGGCCGCGGCCGCGACCGGCAACGCCCATGCGCGGCGGGTGGAGGACCTCGCCAAGTCGGAAGGCGCCGGCTGCGTCATCATCTCGGCCAAGATCGAGGCCGAGCTGGCCGAGCTCTCGGCGGAAGAGCGCAAATCCTATCTGGCCGAGCTTGGCCTGGCCGAGCCCGGGCTGAACCGTCTCATCCGCGAGGGCTACGAGCTCCTGGGGCTCGTCACCTATTTCACCGCCGGGCCCAAAGAGGCGCGCGCCTGGACCATCACCAAAGGCACCCGCGCGCCGCAAGCCGCGGGCGTGATCCACAGCGATTTCGAGAAGGGCTTCATCCGCGCCGAGACCATCGCCTATGACGACTATGTCTCGCTCGGCGGCGAGACCGGCGCCCGCGACGCCGGCAAGATGCGGCTCGAAGGCAAGGACTACGTGGTCAAGGACGGCGACGTCCTCCACTTCCGCTTCGCCAATTGAGTTGAGCTTAACGCGGGGCCCGACCTGCGGGGATAAGTCTTAGCGCGCAGCTAGCGCAGAGCGGCGGCGATGTTGCCGCCATCGACGGTCTCGATATGGCCGGTGGTCTTGCGCGCCTTGGCCAGCGCGACGAAGGCCTGGGCCACGTCCTCGGCCAGCACCTCGCGGCCCAAGAGATTGCCGCTCATATAGTCGGCTTCCGACAGCCCCCTCGCCTTGGCCCGGTCCTTGATCATGGCGTCGGTAAGCAGGCCGCTGCGCACGCGGTCGGCATTGACGCCATTGGAGCGGATGCCGTCGCCGCCATAGTCGAGCGCATATTGGCGCATCAGCAGCATGGAAGCGGCCTTGGGCAGGCCGTAGGGTCCGAAATTGGCGCCGGGATTCACCGCCTGCTTCGACAGATTGAACAGGAGTGCGCCGCCCGTGCCCTGTTTCAGCATGATGCGCACCGCCGCCTTGGCCACGGTCTGATGGGCGAAGAAATTGAGCTCGAAGCTCTGGCGCAACAGCTCGTCGGAGACGTCGCCGATGCGCCCCTGCCAGGCGGCGCCGGCATTGGAGACGACGATATCGACGCCGCCGAAAGTCTCGCACACTTGCGCGAAGACGCGCGCGACCTGCTCCGGCTTGGTCACGTCGCATTCAAGCCCAAGCCCTTTGACCGCCTTGGCCGCGGTCTCAGCCGCTTCGCCGCGAATATCGACGATGGCAACGGCCGCGCCTTCAGCCGCCAACGCCTTGGCCGTGGCGGCGCCGATGGCCCCGGCCCCGGTCACGAGCGCGATTTGCCCGGTCAGAGGCTTGACCACGGCGCCTTTCAGCTTGGCCTGCTCCAGGCTCCAATATTCGAGCGCGAACAGATCGCTCTCCGGCAGCGGCTCGTAGCGGCCGATCCCTTCCGCATCGGTGACGACGCGCACGGTGTTCTCGGCCAGATCTCCGGCCATGCCCGCATCCTTGGCCGTGCGCCCGATGCCGAACAGGCCGAGCCCAGGCACCAGCACCACGCGCGGGGCCGAATCGAGCTTGGATTTGACGCCTCCCACACGCGCATTCTCGCGGGCGAAATAATCATCATAGCGCGCGGCGAAATCGGTCACCGCCTGCTTTACCGCTTGGACGAAATCGTCGAGCTTGCCGGGCTCGGGCGGCGGTAGCACCAGCGGAATGTTCTTGGTGCGGATGATGTGGTCGGGCGTGACCACGCCGCGCTGGCTGTAATCGCCAAGCTCGGCGCCATTGACGTAAGCCAGAATGTCCGGCCCGGTGCGAAAAGTCATGACGAAGCGCGTGGGCTCCCCGCCAGCCTTGGCCGGCGGCAGCGCCACCGCGCCCCTGACGATCGGCGCGATCTCGGCCACGGCCGCCAGCGCGCGCTCGGGCTTGCGCGGCTGGAACACCACCGGCCGTCCCTGGCGCAAGCGGCTCTCGGCCAGCGACACCATCTCGATCATGCGCTCATAGGCCTCTGCCGCCGTCTCGCCGAAGGTGAAGATGCCATGCTTGTGCAGGATCAGGCCTTCGACCTTGGGGTCCTGCTCGAAGACCTCCGCCGCCGCCTTGGCCAGGCCGAAGCCAGGCGCGATGTAGGGCACGATGCCCATACGCCCGTCATAGACCTCGCGCGCCAGCGCCTCGCCGTCGGGCTGATCGACGAGTGAGAGCACGGCCGCGGCATGGGTGTGGTCGATGAATTTATGCGGCAGAAAGGCATGCAGCAGCGTCTCGACCGAGGGATTGGGCGCGGCCGCGTCGAGCAGGTTCAGCCGCTGCACATTGACCATCGACTCATCCGAGAGCGCGTCGAGCGCGCGCATGGCCCGAAGCGGCGCCAGCTTCACCGCGGGCAGGCCGGGCGGCTCGATATCGGCCATGTCCCAGCCTGAGCCCTTGACGCAGATG
>JBAUEK010000099.1:0-17040 GCA_049678565.1 Methyloceanibacter sp.
GCCACTCGGAGCGGGCGTCGAGCAGATGCACGGCGCCGGCGGAGCGCTCGCCGCCGATTTCCAGACGCGCGACCTGATTGCGGATTTCGAGGGGAAGATCGAATGGCGCGTTGGCTTCGCCTTTGCCCGGCGGCAGGGTGAAGGCAACCTCGCCCAGCGGTTCGCCGCGGCCGGTTACCGCCTTGACCACGCCTGAGCGCGGTCCCTCGGCCCCGCTCAGCACGCGGGCGACAAGGCCGCCACGCTCGCCGGAGGTCTGGTTGAGCGCAAGCGGCGCATCGTCCTGCTCGGGCCGGAGCATGACGATGCTGCCAGAGGCGCCGGCGAGCTTGGCCAGACCGTCGGTGAAGACTTGCTTCTCGCCATAGTCGAGGCCATCGGAGAGCCACACCACGCTGTAATCCGTCTTGCCCCCAAGCTCGCGTGCAAGCGTCTCGGCCAGGGCCTTGCGGTCGGGGGCATAAGGATGGGGGACAAGTCCAGCGGCACGCTCGCGCGCCTGCTCGGCCACGACCGGGCCGGTAATGGGTTCGCCCGGCGCCGACGGCGCCAGCACTACGGCGCGGCCGTCGCTCGCGGCGCGGTCGATGGCGCCCTCGATCGCCTCGCGCCGCTCAGGCCAGTGAGCGGCCGAGGCCCAGCCATTGTCGACAACGAGGAGGAGGGGGCCAGTGCCGGCGAAGCTCCCCCGGTCGGGGTTGAGCACCGGGCGGGCAAGCGCAAACACGATCAAAGCGGCGAGCAGCATCCTCAGCGCGGTGAGCCACCAGGGACTGTGCGCGGGGGTCTCCTCGGTCGACTTCAGATCCTTGAGTAGGCGCGTCGGCGGGAACACCACCTGATGCGGGCTTGGCGGTGTGAGCCGCAACAGCCACCAGATCGCGGGCAGGGCCGCCAGGCCGAGCAGAATCCAGGGCTGGAGGAAGCCGATGGCGCCGAGACTCATCATGGGCGGCCGCCGGCCGCGGTCTCGCCGGGAATCTGGGGCGCGGGCGCGCGATAGCGATAATCCCGTTCGAGGCCCGCAAGGCGATTGTGCACGGCAAGCACCACTTCCTCGGCCGGGCGATCGGTGTGGTGGACCACGAACGACCAGCTCAGGCGCCTCGCCATCGCGGCGAGGGCGGTGCGGTGGCGGTTGAGCCGCTCTTGGTAGCGCTCGCGCAGGGTCTCGGCCCGGCCGGCGATCACGCGGTCCTTGCCCTCGCTCGAGGAGAACTCGGTGCGGCCTTCATATGGCAGGGTCTCTTCGGCGGGATCGAGAATTTGCACCAGATGACCGCGCACGCCCTGGGACGCGATCGCCTCAAGCCGGGCGCTCGTCTCATCGATGGGCTCGAGAAAGTCGCTGAATAGCAGGCATTCGGAGAAGCGGCTCAATCTTGCCGGCGGCGGCAGGCTCGAGGCGTTGCCCGCATTCCTGACCAGAACCTCGGCGACGCGGCTGGTGGCGTTGCGGCCGGTGTAAGGCAGGCCGCCGAGGACGCCGACCCGCTCGCCGCCACGGGCCAGAAGCTCGGACAGAGCGAGCGACAGCACGATGGCGCGGCTGTCTTTGAGCGTCTTCGACAAATGCGAGCGAAACCGCATCGAGGGCGAGAGATCGACCCAAAGCCAGACGGTATGGGCCGCTTCCCATTCGCGTTCGCGCACGAAGAGATGGTCCGAACTGGCCGAGCGCCGCCAGTCGATGCCGCCTTGCGAGTCGTTGTGATCGAAATGCCGGAACTGCCAGAAGGTCTCGCCCGGGCCAGCGCGCCGCCGGCCATGGGTGCCGTGGGTTACGGTGTGGGCGACCCGCTGCGCCTCGACCAGAAGCGCAGGCATGCGTGCGGCCAGCTCATGGGCCTCGGGTTCCTCCGCCGGGAACGGCTGTAGCGCTTTCTCGTCGCGTTGGGCCAAGCTCTGATCACCCCAGCGGCTTGACGAGCTTCGCCACCAGATCGGTCATCTGTATGCCCTCGGCGCGGGCGGCAAAGGTCAGCGCCATGCGGTGCTTGAGCACGGGCTCGGCCAGTTCGAGCACGTCGTCGACGGAAGGCGCGAGCCTGCCGTCGATCAGGGCCTTGGCGCGGACGGCCAGCATCAGCGCCTGGCTGGCGCGGGGACCGGGGCCCCAAGCGATCAGATCCTCGAGCTCCTGATTGATGCCGGTTCCGGGCCGGGCCGAGCGCACGAGTTTGAGGATCGCATCGACGACCTGATCGCCGACGGGCAGCTGGCGGACCAGGCGCTGCGCCATCATCAGCTCGTCGGCGGAGAGAATGGTCTTGAGGGTTCGGTCCTCGACGCCGGTGGTGGCGAACAGCATGCGCCGCTCCGCCGCCTCGTCCGGGTAGGACACGTCGATTTGCAGCAGGAAGCGGTCGAGCTGAGCCTCGGGCAGGGGGTAGGTGCCTTCCTGCTCCAGCGGGTTCTGGGTGGCGAGCACGTGGAAAGGGCGGGGCACGTCGTGGCGGACGCCGGCCACGGTGACGTGGTGTTCCTGCATCGCCTGCAACAGTGCCGATTGCGTCTTTGGGCTGGCGCGGTTGATCTCGTCCGCCATTAGCAGCTGGGTGAAGACAGGGCCGTTGACGAAGCGGAAGCTCCGGCGCCCGGCGGCGCCTTCTTCCAGCACTTCCGAGCCGACGATGTCGGAGGGCATCAAATCGGGCGTGAATTGAATGCGCTTGTTCTGGAGCCCGAGCACGCCGCCAAGGGTTTCAACCAGGCTGGTCTTGGCCAAGCCAGGCACCCCGATCAGGAGTGCATGACCGCCGGACAGGAGCGTGATCAGCGCAAGCTCGATGACGCGATCCTGGCCGAAGATGACGGAGGCCGTGGCATCGCGCACCGCGTGAATCTTGGCGCCGATCTCCTCGATGCGGTCGATAAGCTGAATTTCCGTGGGAGCAGCTATGGTCATGGGTCGGATTTGGCTCGAATTGGGGTCGGGGATGGAGACTATGGCCCAAAGCCCTGGGGGGGACGAAACACTTTGAGCAGCAAATTGGTCACAATAGTGTTGGTTTGCCTGGACGGCGCGGCCCGCCAGTCCAACACCCTAGTTAGGAGGTTGCCGATAGCGGCTCAAGATGGGCAGGCAAGATAAAAGGGACCTCCTGGGGAAGGTTGACGAGGCTGGCGGCAAAGCTCGGCAAGCGCCGCGCCGCGCCCCCCAAGAATGCGGCGATGTCGGTCTCAAGATTGGCCGGGACGGGACCTGGTATTACCAGAATAGTCCGATCGGCCGGAAGCCGCTGGTCAAGCTGTTCGCCTCGGTGCTCAGGCAGGAGGCGGATGGCCAATATTATCTGGTTACTCCGGCCGAGCGGGCTCTGATCAGGGTCGAAGATGCACCCTTTGTCGCGGTGGAGATGAATTCGGAGGACAGCGGCAGGGAGCAGCGGCTCAGCTTCCGCACCACTATCGACGAGGTCGTGCATGCCGGGCGGGATCATCCCTTGAGCTTTCGCACCGAGCCGGATGGAAGCGTCACGCCCTTCGTCCTGATCCGTGAGGGCCTCAAGGCCCGCCTCGCCCGTTCGGTCTATTACGAGCTGGTCGCGGCCGCGACGAGCGAGGCGCGCGGGGGCAAGGACGAGCTCGGGGTCTGGAGTGGTGGGATTTTTTTCCCCTTTCCCGCGCCGCAAGAATCCGGCGAGGATTGAGGCCTTCCGGGCAAGCCCCGCTCGTATTGTCCACCCGCGCCCGCTATGGTGCGAACCCTAGCGCAAAGTCAGGTCTGGCTTCGGATGCTCCGCATCGCCCTAATCGACATCCTCATGTTCTCGCTGCCCTTTCTCGTCTATGGGGCCTATATGCTGGTGACCAGGCGGGTGGCGCCGTCGGAGCTGTGGCAGGACGCTCCGGTGCTTTGGCTCCTGGCGGCGGGGTTTGGACTTTTGCTGATCACCATGGCGACGTTGATCTCGTTTTCGGGAGGGCCGCCTGACGGGACCTATCATCCGTCCACCATCGAGGATGGGGTCATCAAGCCTGGCGTGATCGATTGATGGTCTGGCCCCAATGTCCAAGCTCGATCTAGAGGGCGCCCGCGAGGCGCCGTCGCTGGCGAGCGCGGAGTGGCTGACGCGGCCGGAGACGAAGGCCGTGTTCGCGGCGCTCGGCCGTGACGGGGCCGAGACCAGGGCCGTGGGCGGAGCGGTGCGCGACGCGCTGCTCGGGCGCGCCTTCACCGAGATCGACCTTGCGACCACGGCCCTGCCGGAACAAGTCTTGGCGCTGGCCGAGCGGGCTGGGCTGAAGGCGGTGCCGACAGGGATCGAGCACGGGACCGTCACGCTCGTCGCCGGCAAGGTCCCGTTCGAGGTGACCACGCTCAGGCGCGACGTCGAGACCTTCGGCCGCCATGCCAAAATCGCCTACACCAAATCGTGGGAGGAGGACGCAAGGCGGCGCGATTTCACCCTCAATGCCCTCTACGCCAGTCAAGACGGCCAGGTGTTCGACCCTCTCGGCGGGTTTGCCGACCTGGCCGCGGGCCGCGTGCGCTTCATCGGCGCGGCCGAGGACAGGATCAAGGAAGATTTCCTCCGCATCCTGCGCTTCTTCCGCTTCCACGCTTATTACGGCAAAGGCGAGATGGACCAAGCCGGACTCCACGCCTCGGTCAAATTGCGCGCCGGCCTGGAAAAATTGTCGGCGGAACGCGTTGGCGGCGAGCTGAAGCGCATCCTGACCGCGCCCGGGGCCCTGGGCGCCATCGAGGCGCTCTACGATTATGGGCTGCTCACCGAGCTTCTCGGTGGTGTGCCGCGGCTCGGCCGGTTCGAGCGGCTGATCGCGGTCGAGGACGCCAATGGCATGGCGGCCAGTGCCGCGCTCAGGCTGGCCGCGCTTGCGGTCTTCGTCACCGAGGATGTGGAGCGCCTCGCCCGGCGCTTGCGGCTGTCCAACGCCGAGCAAGACGTGCTCGCCCTTGGCGCGGCCGAGGCCATGGGGCCGGCGCTGCCGGAAGAGGCGGCGGCCAAGGAGAGGCTCTATCGGCTCGGGCCGGCGGACTATCGGGCTTTCGTCCTGCTCGCCTTCGCCGGTGCCGACGCCTCGCCGGACGACCAGGCCTGGCGGCGCGCGCTCTCATTGCCGGATCGGTGGCAGGCGCCCCGCTTCCCGTTGGGCGGGCACGATGTGATGGCGCTCGGCGAGATCGAGGGTCCAGACATCGGCGCGGCGCTCAAGCGTCTGGAGCAAGATTGGATCGAGAGCGGGTTCGGCCTCGATCGGGAGCAGCTTCTCGTCAAGGCGCGCACGCTCATGGCCGCGCGCGATTAATCCGGCATCAAGCGTCCAGCCGCTCGATCAGGGCCATCGCCGCGTGGGGCGCGCGCAGCTTTCCGGCATGGATGAAATAGACGAACACGTCGCGCGGGCAGGCCTCGGTCTGGCCCTCGGCCGTGACGCGCGGAAGGTCGCCGGGCTCGCTGCCATCTGCCCACGCCCGCGCGCGGCGCGCCCAGGCATCAAGCTCGGACGCGGGATAGCCGGTGTCGATCGCGTCGTGCCCGCGCTGGAGCCGCGCATAGACGAAGTCGCTACTCAGATCGGCGAAGGACGGCTCGTTTTCGGAGAACACGATTGCCACTTGGAATTGACGCAGAAGGTCCACGAAAGTCCGATCGCGAAAGCTCCCATGGCGGATTTCGACGGCGTGGCGCAGGGGAAGGCCATCGAGCTCCCGCGGCAGCAGCTCGAGAAACTTGCCGAAATCCGTCTCGTCGAAGGGCTTGTTGTAAGGGAATTGCCAGACCAACGGCCCCAAACGAGGTCCAAGCTCGATCAGCCCGGAGTCGAGGAACCGCGCAAGGAAATCGCCGCTCTCGGCGAGCATGTGGCGGTGAGTGACGAGACGCGGTCCCTTGACCGAGAACACGAAGCCCTCCGGCGTCGCCGCGGCCCATTTGCGGTAACTCCCGGGGGTTTGCAGACGATAGAAGGTGGCGTTGATCTCGATCGAGGTCAGGTGGGAGCTCGCATAAGCGAGTTCCTTGGCCTGGGTCACGCCCTTGGGATAGAAGGTTCCGCGCCAGGGCGGATAGGTCCAGCCGCCGACACCGACGCGGACGCGGCCGGACGACGAATTGGGGTCGTGCTCGTGCTTCGACTGGGCCATGGCGAGCAGATTAGCGCCGTAGAGCCCGCCACAAAAGCAAAGAGCCGCACCCGAAGGTGCGGCTCTGATCACGCCAAACGCAACTGGGACTGACTTAGAAGTCCATACCGCCCATGCCGCCCATGCCGCCGCCAGGCATGGCGGGCATCGACTGCTTCTTCGGCAGCTCGGCAATCATGGCCTCGGTGGTGATCAGGAGGCCGGCGATGGATGCCGCGTCCTGCAACGCCGTGCGCACGACCTTGGCCGGATCGATCACGCCCTGCTTGACGAGATCGCCATACTCGCCGCTCGCGGCGTTGTAGCCGAAGGCGTAATTCTCCTTGTCCAGGATCTTGCCCACGACCACGGCGCCGTCCTCGCCCGCATTCTCGGCGATCTGGCGCGCCGGTGCCTGGAGAGCGCGGCGGACGATGTTGATGCCGACCTGCTGGTCCTCATTGCGGGGCTTCAGCTTGTCGAGGGTGGCGCGGGTGCGGAGCAGCGCCACGCCGCCACCAGGCAGGATGCCCTCCTCGACCGCGGCACGGGTCGCGTTCAGGGCGTCGTCGACGCGGTCCTTACGCTCCTTGACCTCCATCTCGGTGATGCCGCCAACCCTGATCACGGCGACGCCGCCGGACAGTTTGGCCAGCCGCTCTTGCAGCTTCTCGCGGTCATAGTCGGAGGTGGAGTCCTCGATCTGCTGCTTGATCTGGGCGACCCGGCCCTGGATTTCGGCCTTCTTGCCGACGCCATCGATGATGGTCGTGTCATCCTTGGTGATGACCACCTTCTTGGCGCGGCCGAGCATGTCGAGGGTGACATTCTCGAGTTTGATGCCGACGTCCTCGGAAACGACCTGGCCGCCGGTCAGGACGGCAATGTCCTGGAGGCTGGCCTTGCGCCGATCGCCGAAGCCCGGCGCCTTCACCGCGGCGACCTTCAAGCCGCCACGCAGCTTGTTGACCACGAGCGTCGCGAGCGCCTCGCCCTCGACGTCCTCGGCGATGATCAGGATAGGCTTGCCGGTCTGAACGATCGCTTCGAGCACCGGAAGCAGCGACTGCAGGTTGGAAAGCTTGTTCTCGTTCAAGAGGATGTAGGGATCCTCGAGCTCGACCCGCATCTTGTCGGGATCGGTGATGAAATAGGGAGAGAGGTAGCCGCGGTCGAACTGCATGCCCTCGACCACTTCGAGCTCGGTTTCGAGCGACCTGGCCTCCTCGACCGTAATCACGCCGTCATTGCCGACCTTCTGCATCGCCTTGGCGATCATGGCGCCGATCTCGGGGTCGCCATTGGCGGAAATGGTGCCGACCTGACAAATCTCCTCGCTCGAGGTGACCTTCTTCGACTTGGCCTTCAACTCGCCAATGACGGCGGCAACGGCGAGGTCGACGCCGCGCTTCAGGTCCATGGGGTTGGCGCCGGCGACGACGGATTTCAAACCCTCCTTGACGATCGCCTGGGCGAGAACCGTGGCGGTGGTGGTGCCGTCGCCAGCGGTGTCGGAGGTTTTGGAAGCGACTTCGCGCACCATCTGTGCGCCCATATTCTCGAACTTGTCCTCAAGCTCGATGTCCTTGGCGACAGTCACGCCGTCCTTGGTGATCCGGGGCGCGCCAAACGACTTCTCGAGCACGACGTTGCGGCCCTTGGGACCGAGCGTCACCCTGACCGCGTTGGCCAAGACGTCGATGCCGTGCATCATGCGCTCGCGCGCCTGCTGGGAAAATTTTATTTCTTTAGCAGCCATGATTTTTCTCCAATTGCTTTGGCCCCTAGACTAAGCGGCCTTCTTCTTGGCGACGGCGCCTTCAAGCACGCCTAGAATGTCGCTCTCTTTCATGATCAGGAGCTCGGCTCCGTCGATCTTGACCTCGGTTCCCGACCATTTGCCGAACAGCACCCGGTCACCGGGCTTCACGTCCAGCGGCTGAACCTTGCCCTTCTCGTCGAGGGCGCCTGGGCCGACGGCGACGATCTCGCCCTGCTGCGGCTTCTCCTTGGCGGTGTCGGGGATGATGATGCCACCCTTGGTCCGGTCGTCTTCCTCGATGCGCCTGACGACGACGCGATCGTGCAACGGACGAAACTTCATGTTGAACTCCTCCTAGTTCGATGCGCTTTCAGCTGAAGGGGAGCCCCGTAGGCACGTCCCCGCAGCTATGTAGACGTCGTTGCTAGCACTTTCAAGCTGTGAGTGCCAAACAATTAGCACAATCCGACTTGTGCTGCTAGGGCGCTGATTTAGCTCGTTAATCCATATGGACGCGACTCGCTGCCGTGGCTAATCTGGAGAGGTAAAAACAAGACCAGCAGGGTTCACCCATGACCGACACTGCCTTGCTTCGCCAGCTTGAGGGTTGCTCGCTGACCACGGCGGAAATCCTCTACCACCTTCCCGATCATCCAAGCCTGCTGCAAAGCTACATCTGGCAGGACTACGATTTGGCGCCGCGGTTCCCCAAGCTCACCGACTTTCTCGAGTTCTGGGCGACCAATCTCGAGGGTCCGCTCTACCGCGTGCGCGTGGCCCATCGCCGCTTGATCGCGCCGCAAGAGTTTTGCTTCGTGCAAGGCGAGCTGAGGCTGCATTGACGGCCGGCGCTTGAAGATTGCCTGCGCGGTCGCCAACGCCGCCGTCTCATGGCAAGCTGCCATAAGCAGTCCCAGCCAATGAGAGGGCTCGCATGTTCCGGTGGTTGACGGTGTTTTTGTTTGGCGGCGTGCTTGGCGCCGCGTTCGGGGTGGCGCTCGGCTTCTTCCTGTTTCCTTACGTGTTTCCGCCACCGGAGGCGATGGACCAGCTCACGCCAGCGGAGCAGACCAAGCTCGTGGCCAAGGGCAGCTTCATTCAGGCCAATCCCAACGACCCCATCCATACCGGCAAGGGCGCGGTCAGCGTTTATGCCGGCACGGTGTTTCTGCATGACGATTTCGAGGTCGGTCCGGGGCCGGACTTTCACGTTTATCTCGTGCCCAGAGCGGACATCCGCTCGGCCGATGAGGTGTCCAACACCATGTATGTGGATCTCGGCCGCCTGCGCGCGTTCAAGGGCAGTCAGAAATATGCGGTGCCCGCCGGCGTCGACCTCAGCAAATTTCCGAGCGTGGTGATTTGGTGCCAGCAATTCTCGGTGCTGATCTCGCCCGCCGATTTGACCTTCGAGCCGGGCGCTTAGGACGCCGCCCGCTCGGTCCCCGCGTCAGCGCTGGGTGTGATGCCCGAAATCATATTCGTAGATATGGGCGCGCTCTTGCACGAGCACCGGCTTCAGCGAGCGGAAGGCGTTCGGGTAGAGGTAGAACGGAACGCGCGGGAACAGGTGATGCACCAGATGGAAGTTCTGGAACATATAGAGCCAGTTCGCGATCGGCTCGATGATCTTGCCCCTGAGCCAGAACACATTGGTGTCGCGGTAGCGCTCGCGCGCCTCGTGCGGCATGTGGGTGAGATAGGCGAAGAAGTAGATGATGACCGCCGAGGCCAGGATATGCGGCACGATCCAGAGCGCCAGCACCTCGCGCCACCAGCCGAACACCGACAGCCCCAAGGCGATGGCGTAGAGCGTCAGATACGTGATCGCGATGTGAATCGTGAGCGGCCGCATGCCAGGAATGTGGGCGTGGAAGGCGATGTGCTTCCAGAAATATTGCTGGTACCAGAACACGATGGTGAGGCAGCGGAACAGCACGAGGAAGGGGTTCTTCACCGCCACCCAGTGATCCGGGTCGAGGTCCAGGTTGTTGGTGTTGCGGTGATGGGCGAGATGCATGAAGCGGAAGGCCTTGTATTCATGCAGCAGGATGATGCCGCAGGCATGGCCGACGAGATGGTTCATCCAGAGCCATTTCGATTCCTTGCCGGCGATGTTGCCGTGGCAAGCCTCGTGCAGCGGCGTCTGATCGGCATAGAGGATCAGGGTGTTGAGGATCAGCCCCAGCCAAAGCGGGATGATGTGCAGGGCGCCCAGAGTGGTGACCAGGGTGAAAGCGGCGATGATGCCGAGCGCCAGAAGCACCGTCGGCCACGCAACCATGCCGAGATAGGGTTTGACCAGGCCGAGCGCCCGGCGGTCGGCTGGGGCGTTCGGCAGATCGCGCGGGGGGTCGGCCGCGGCGCTTTCGAAAGTGACGGTGCTCATTGTCTGAGTCCCTTAATCTTGCACCTTACAAACACACTTCGCCTCCGCCGGACAGGCGCAGACCCTATCGGACTCATCCCCTGGATCCCTTAATTTTGCGCTGTCGGCGCCCGCGGTTCAAGCCGCAATGTCGGTCGAATTGCGACCTAGTTGCCGCAGGGGTAAACACCCCGTCAAACCCCGGGGGCTGAACTGATGGTTCCGCTGCGGGCGAGGGGGGCAAGTTGGCCGAAAAATGCGGGTCCAAGCCGCAAAAAAGGCCCGCCGATCCGGTTGAAGCCGGCCCGACAGGCCTGAATTTCGCGTCGCCTTAACCGCTACCGGCAGAAATAGGGCAGACCGTCATAGCCGGTGAAATAGCCGGAGCGGGCATCGAAGCTCCGGTAGCGCTGGGCGCAATAGCTGTACCACTCGGGCGACCACGGCGGCGGCCCATAGGCGACCGGGGCATAGATCACCGGCGGCGGCGGCGGTATGTAAACCGGGGGCGGGCCGACATAGACCGGGCCGGCGATGGCGCTGCCGATGACGGCGCCCACGCCGAGGCCGATCAGCCCGGCGCCCACATAACCCGGTCCGCCCCAGCCACGCCCGGCTTCGGCCGTCGACGGCAGGGAGAGTGCGGTCAGACCCAGCAATGCGGCGACCGCGAAAGCCTTGAAGACTATCCTCGTCATCTCGTTTCGTCCTTGGCTAAGCGCCCACGATTTTGCGGGCGCGACCGATGCGTCAGGGGGGTTTGCGCAAGCGATGTAAACGCCCCTTTACGGCAAAATAGGGCCAGCAAAGTGAATCGCGGGTTAAGTATCCCCGCCGGCCATTCGGGCGCGGGCCGCGCAACCGGTGCGGGGGGCATCAGTTTGGGAATGGGCGCGGGCCAAGAAAAAACCGCCGGGCCCTGAGGCCCGGCGGTCGGTCAATCGTGAAGTTCGTGCTGGCTTTAGGCGAGCTGGACGTTCGCAGCCTGCTTACCGCGTCCGCGACGGTCGTCCTCGATCTCGAACGAGACCTTGTCGCCCTCGTTGAGCGCCGGGACCCCCGAACGCTCAAGCGCAGAGGCGTGTACGAACACGTCCTTGCCGCCGTCTTCCGGCGAGATAAAGCCGAAGCCGCGCGAATGATTGAAGAACTTCACTGTGCCATTGACACGAGACATGGGGGGAATTCCTTTCCCGTTCGAGTTTCAAACAACGGGCCGCGGACCCAAAAAGGTCCCCTGGCGTCTTGAGATTTCAGGAAAGGGTGTCGTGCTCGTACCCGGCGCGATGATCACTTTGCCGTCAGTTCAAGTCCGCGCCCAAAGCCTTGGGCGCCCGGTCGAAAGAGTATGAGTAGAAGCCGTGCCGTTGGCAAGTCTAATTAGCGTGTCTAATCAGCTTGTTTGATGCGCCGGCGCAAGGGATAGGCCTTGTCTTCATAGAGCTGGCGAATGCCAACATGATCGAATCTGTCTTCGTTCACTTCGAGCACGGCGGCGGCAAGCCCGGCCTGTGACAGCTCCTCCACCGCGTAGCGGATCGCGGCGGCGGCGCTCGGGAAGCGGCGATAGGCGACCGGCTGGCGCATGCCCGGGCGCCCTTTGGGGGCATAGAGCTCGGCCGGCGCGTTATAGTCGAAACTTCGGGCCACGGGGTCCACGGCTCCCAGACGACAGCCAGCAATCGGGCTTGCGCCCTCGATGTTAGCGAACCCGGCCCCCTAGGTTCCAGCGCCTAGCTTGCCACGAACAAACCCGAAAACCAAACCGCAGATGAACGAGCGTCTCAGGCCCGGTTCAGGGGCCGGGGCCTACGAGGACGGCATGGCCTGCGCGCGCCTGGCGTGCGGCCCAAGCCCTCGGAGGTCGCCATGTGGAAATTCGTGCTCATCCTGCTCACCACCGCGCTGGCGGTCCTCGTCGCGCAGCTGATCGCCGATGCCCCGGTGATCCAGACCCGGGTGGGGGTCACAATCGAGGCGCCGGCCCTCGCCTATGCCGGCGTGCGGGGGTGAGGGGGAGTTTCAATCAGAAATAGAATTACAAGCGTGCAGCAACCTTCCAAGGGAGGAGCCACATGTACAGCGTATTCCCACTCTCAGCTTTGGCCTTTCTGGCGATAGCAGCCCCGGCTTATTGCGACGATCTAGACCGCTATATTCCAGAGCGCCCGGGTCCACAAACCGATTTCGAGAGGGCGATTGAGGAGTTGCCGGACAGGGCAAGGGAGCCCGAGAAATATAGCCCCCCTGACCCACACGAAGGTCGCCTTAAGGTAGACAAGGACTATTCGGTTGGAGGTTCTATCGACCCGCCCGAGGTGAACGTACGCACGACGACCCCGTAGGCCTATTGGGCCATCACGCGTCGTCGTCTGCTGATCAGTCCTAAGGCCACATCACCAGGGGCGGCATGGAGGACAAAATCGCCTCGACATTGCCGCCGGTCTTCAGGCCGAATAGAGTGCCGCGGTCGTAGAGCAGGTTGAATTCGACATAGCGGCCGCGGCGGATGAGCTGCTCCTCGCGGTCGGCGTGCGTCCAGGGGGTGCCCATATTGCGGCGGACGATATCCGGGTAGACGCGCATGAACTGGCGCCCCACGGACTGAGTGAAGGCGAAATCGGCCTCCCAATCGCCGCTGTCGAGATCGTCGTAGAAGATGCCGCCGATGCCGCGCGTCTCCTTGCGGTGGGGCAGATAGAAATACTCATCGCACCAGTCTTTGAAGCGCCGATAGTCGGCTGACGGCTGGCCGTCGCAGGCCGCCTGCATCGCCGCGTGGAAGGCGCGCGCGTCCTGGTCCTCTTGCGTGCGGCGCCGCATCAGCACCGGGGTGAGGTCGCCGCCGCCGCCGAACCAGCCTTTGGTCGTCATCACCATGCGCGTGTTCATATGCGCGGCCGGGGCGTTGGGGTTGGTCGGATGGGCGATGAAGGAGACGCCCGAGGCCCAGAAGCGCGGGTCTTCCTCGGCGCCGGGGATCTGGCGGGCGAATTCGGTCGGGAAGCGCCCATGCACGGTGGACACATGGCAGCCGATTTTCTCGAACACGCGGCCGGTCATCAGCGCCATGACCCCGCCGCCGCCATCGGCGCCATCGGGCTCCTGCCGCGTCCATGGGGTGCGGGTGAAGCGTCCGGCGGGCTTGCCGGCATAAAGGGGCGAGCCCTCGGCCTCATCCTCGACCTGCTCTAGCGCGGCGCAGATGCCGTCGCGCAAGGCCTCGAACCAGGCCCGCGCGCGGGCTTTGCGGGCCTCGATCGGGGCTGTGTCCGGACCTGCGCCCTCTGCTGTCGTCGCTTGCGTCATGGGTTACGCCTGCTTCTCCCCTGGCTATGGGGACCGCTAGAGGTCGCCGGAATGGGGGTGCCGGTCAAGCCCGGCCTTGACCGTGATCAAAGTCTCGATCCGGTAAGTCATGTCACTGATACGAGGACATTCTTGTTGATGTCACCCATACGAAGTCGTTCTTTACGCTGCGCCAATTTGCCCAGGCAAGGGTCCTGGACAAGAACGGAGGCTGATGCAAGAAACCCACGAGCAGGCGTGTCGGCCGAAGACCCCGGCTGGCAGTAGGAGAGGCAACAAGCTCAAGGCGTAACAGTCGGGGCCGGCCCGTCATAGGGGGGCGGACGCGGAAGTTGTATTTCCGCTTGGCCGGACGAATGTTGCGATCATTGGCGTCTATTAAGGAGCCTAGGCGACGTGGCCGATCAATCGCACGTAACTCCCGCGCAATTTCCCGTGCCCGCCGACGACGACGATCCGTCGCGGCGCGACGTGATCATGGTCGCGGCCGGAGGCTTCGCCGCCGTCGGCCTCGGGCTCGGTCTATGGCCGCTGCTCGACCAAATGAATCCGGACCAGTCGGCGCTCTCCCTCGCCACCACCGAGGTCGATCTCGCTCAGGTCGAGGCGGGTCAGGCCATCACGGTGATGTGGCGCGGCAAGCCCATCTTCATTCGCCATCGCACGGCAAAGGAGATCGAGGAGGCCAAGGCGGTTCCGCTCGACGAGTTGATCGATCCGATCGCGCGCAACGCCAATCTTCCCGACGGAGCGCCCGCGACCGACGAGAACCGCGCCGGCCAGGAACGCGAACCCTGGCTGGTGATGATCGGCATCTGCACCCATCTCGGCTGCATTCCGAAGGGCCAGGCGGTCGGCGACTATAAAGGCAATTTTGGCGGCTGGTTCTGCCCCTGTCATGGCTCGCAATACGACACCGCCGGCCGCGTGCGCGTTGGTCCGGCGCCGCAGAACATGGCGATCCCGCCTTACGCCTTCCTATCCGACACCAAAGTCAAGATCGGCTGAGCCTAGGTTCCATGGCGCACACCTCGAATTATCAACCGAATAGCGGTCTGGAAAAGTGGTTCGACCAGCGGCTGCCGCTCCAGCGCGTGATGCATGACCAGTTCCTGACTTTTCCCACGCCGCGCAATCTGAACTATTGGTGGACCTTCGGCGGCATCCTCACTTTCATGCTGGTATCGCAGATCGCCACCGGCGTGGTGCTGGCCATGCATTACGTGGCGACGCCGGAGCTGGCCTTCGACAGCGTCGAGCACATCATGCGCGACGTGAATTGGGGTTGGCTGCTCCGCTACACCCACGCCGTCGGCGCCTCGATGTTCTTCCTCGCCGTCTACATCCACACTTTCCGCGGCCTCTATTACGGCTCCTACAAGGCGCCGCGCGAGGTGTTGTGGATTCTCGGCGTGATCATTCTCCTGCTGATGATCGCCACCGCCTTCATGGGCTATTCGCTGGTGTGGGGGCAGATGAGCTTCTGGGCCGTCACGGTCATCACCAATCTGTTCTCATCGCTCGATGCGGTCATCCCGGGACTCGGGACACGATTGGTCGAATGGATCTGGGGTGGCTTCGCCGTCGGCGGTCCGACGCTGACCCGTCTCTACAGCCTGCATTATCTGCTTCCGTTCGTGATCGCGGGCGTGGTCGTGCTGCATCTCTGGGCGCTGCACATTCCCGGCAACAACAATCCGAGCGGCATCGACGTCAAGAGCCCGCGCGAGACGGTGCCGTTCCACCCCTATTACACGATGAAGGACGGCCTCGCGCTGGCGCTGTTCGCACTGCTTTTCGCGGTGTTCGTGTTCTACGCGCCGAACCTGCTCGGCCATGCCGACAATTACATTCCCGCCAATCCGCTGGCGACCCCGCAGCACATCGTGCCGGAGTGGTATTTCCTGCCCTTCTACGCGATCCTGCGCGCGATCCCGAACAAGCTGTTCGGCGTCATCGGGCTGCTTGGCTCGATCGGCATTCTGGTGTTCGTGCCGTGGCTCGACACCTCGCGCGTGCGCTCGACGCGCTACCGGCCGATCTACAAATGGTTCTTCTGGGCCTTCGTCATCACCTGTATCGTGCTCGGTTATCTCGGCTCGCAACCGCCGGAAGGCGCCTATCTCATTCTCGGGCGCATCTTCACCGCCTATTACTTCCTGTTCTTCCTATTGGTGATGCCGGTGGTCGGCCGCATCGAGAAGCCGCGCGCGCTGCCGGGCAGCATCACCGAATCCGTGCTTGGGCCCGGAGAGGCGCCCGGGGCGGCGGGCGAAACGTCGCGGCGACGGCGCGAGCCGGAGGCCGTGATATGACCAAGCTGCCTCTCAGCCTTGCTTTTGTCGCGGGCGTCCTGCTCGCCCTTTTGCCACGTTCCGGTTCTGCCGCCGACGAGGCTCATCCCAGGACCGCGGCGCAGCCTCCGCACGCGCCCAAGATCGCAGCGCAGGACTGGAGCTTCACCGGCCCGCTCGGCACCTACGACAATGCGCAGCTTCAGCGCGGCTACAATGTCTACAAGACCGTCTGCGCCAACTGCCATTCGATGCGGCTGCTTTCCTATCGCAATCTCGGCGAGAAGGGCGGCCCGGAATATTCGCCCGAGGCGGTGAAGGTGCTGGCCGAGCAGGTTCAGGTCACCGATGGGCCGAACGACCAGGGCGAGAGCTATCAGCGCCCGGGGCGGCCGTCGGACCGGTTCCGTTCGCCTTACGCCAATGACGCGGCGGCGCGCGCGGCCAATAGAGGGGCGCTGCCCCCCGATCTCTCGGTGATGGCCAAGGCCAGGCCGGGCGGCCCCGACTACATCTATGCGCTGCTCACGGGCTATGAGCCGGCGCCCGACGGGTTCGGCCTCGCCCAGGGCATGCAGTACAACGCGGCCTTTCCCGGCCATCAGATCGCGATGCCGCTGCCTCTGATCGAGGGCGTCGTCCCCTATACCGACGGCACCAAGCCCACGATCGACAATTACGCCAAGGACGTCTCCGCCTATCTGATGTGGGCGGCGGAGCCGAAGCTCGAAGAGCGCCACATGCTGGGCGCGCGGGTGGTGATTTTCCTCCTGGTCTTCGCCGTGATCATGTTCCTGGCCAAGCGTGTGGTTTGGGACCGGCTGCACGGCCACGCCACCCACACGAGTTGAGCGCCAGCCCTAACTTTCCAACCGCTTGACCCGGTCGGGATCGCGGTCGAGGATGCCAGCCATCTGCCAATTCCTCCCGTCCGGTTCCATGCGATCCATCCTTCTGGCGCTGTTGTCTCTCGTCTGCGTGCTGCCCGCGATGGCGGCGGAGCCGATGCCGGCGCCAAAGGAGATGGCGATCATCACCGTGAGCGGCGCCGTCGGCGAGAGCAACCGGGGCGCGTTCGACCCCAACAAAGACAGCCTGCTGGCGTCGCAGAAGATCGATTTTGCCAAAGCCTTCGTCTTCGATCGGCCCATGCTGCTTGGGCTCGAGCAGGGCACGGTGACGGCGCAGACGGGCGAACTTGGCGCGCCAGCGA
>JBAUEK010000100.1:0-2250 GCA_049678565.1 Methyloceanibacter sp.
GCCGCCTTCGAGGATAAAATCGAAACTCAAGACTGGCACTTTCGCCAGCTGCGCGATGTCGTCGCCGATACGCGCGTCCTCGGGCAGATCGAACTTGCCGCCCCAGCCATTGCTCTTGAACCTCAGCGCGACGGGGCCTTGTTGCGTCCGCGCGAAGATCGGTCCGGTGTCGCGCAGCCAGATGTCACCATATTCGGCCGGCACGATCTCGGCCGCGCCACCGACGGCCCGGCGCGCGGAGGCCTCGGCCTCCGAGCCGTTGACCAACAGCCGCACCCGGTTGCCTTCGCTCAAGCTCAGCACCAGCGCCGCCACGTCGCGCCGCGGCGCGGCCAAATCGCCGTTCCATTGGGGCGCATTGGCCGGCCATGCCGTCCAGATGGCCTTTTGCGGCCCCCATTCCGCCGGCACGGAGATCGTGGTTTCGGTCGAGAGCATCAACGGCAATTTGGAGAAATTGGCGCAGCCGCAGGGCTTCGCACCCCGGCCTCTGCCTCCGGAGAATTATGGTTCATAGGTTCAAGCTCCAATTTCTCCGGACTTTCGGTTCACAACGCCCGGGAACGCAAACAAAAACACGACACGATGGCACGGGCTGGCCGGGATGATGGTGGCGCCCCTCCCCCCAAGGCCGAGCCTTGGAACAGATCGATTTTCGACACGATTGAATGCGAGGAACACTGCGGTTCAGCCGGCGTTCAGGTCGAGTCGGCCATAACAGGCGAAGATCGTCGACCAACCCTACACACGGACGAGTAGAGAAACAGGAAGCATCGTGATGATATTTGCAAAGAGCCATCTGCGTTGTGCCGCCGCGGCCGCCGCCGCCGCATGGGCGATCGGGCCGCTACTGGCACCGGTCCCGGCGGCAGCACAGCAACCCAATGGTTATCCCGTCACCAATGTCAATCTGCGCGCCGGACCGGGGACTGAATATCCCGTGATCGTCACGGTGCCGGGCCGCGCCCCGATCTCGATCCTCGGCTGTCTTCCCGACTACAGCTGGTGCGACAGCCTGTTCCAGGGCAATCGCGGCTGGATGCGCTCGATCTATTTGTCGGGCTACTACCAGGGCAGCTATTATTCTCTCGGCGACTACGCCCCGCGGCTCGGCTATCGCACCGTCTCCTTCGACGTTGACGGCTACTGGGGCTCCAACTACCGCGACCGGCCGTTCTACGGCGAGCGCAAGCGCTGGACCCGTCCGCGCGAGGAAGGCTTCGTCGATACCGGCGTGTTCTACAATCGGCTCGCGCCCTATGGCAGTTGGGTTTGGATTCAAGGGCAATATGTCTGGGTGCCGTCGCGCGTGGATCGCTCCTGGCGTCCCTACACCCGCGGGCGCTGGGTCTTCACCGACCGCGGCTGGACCTGGGTTTCCAACGAGCCGTTCGGCTGGGCGACCTATCATTATGGCCGCTGGGGCTTCTCCGACCGCGTCGGATGGTTCTGGGTGCCCGGCAATCGGTGGGGGCCGGCATGGGTCTCGTGGCGCGAGTCCGACGACTATCTGGCCTGGGCGCCGATGCCCCCGGCCTATGACGGCGGCATCAACATCAACGTCTCGATCGGAACCGTGCCCGACTATTACTGGCAGGTGGTGCCCTCGCGGTCCTTCCTGTCCGACGACCTGCAAGGGCAGATTGTGTACGACAGGGACCGGCGGCGCCCCATCATCGAGCGCTCGCGCGCTTTGGGCAACACCACGATCACCAACAACAACGTGGTTGTGAACAACGTCGTCAACGTGACCTACGTCGAGGAGAAGACGAAAAAGAAGGTTGTCGAGCGCAAGATCGGCAGGGCCAAGGACGCCAAGGACGCGGGCAAGGTCGAAGGCGACGTGGTCGAGATCTTCCAGCCGGCCGCCGAAACGACACCGGCCGATCTCGCGCCGCCGGAGCCGAAGACGATCAAGGAGGTTGCCGCGGAAAGTCAGACCAAGGACCAGGCCGAGGGCGAGGCGACCACCGAGGAGATGCTGGTTCCGCCGGAGATCCAGAAGGCGCAAGACAAAGCGGCCAAGCCAGTCGAGGACGAGACACCGAAGGACGGCGAGCCGGCCGCTCCAGCGGCCGGGGGAGAGGCGCCATTGTCGCCATCCTTGCCGCAGGGCGGGGAGGCGTCAGCGCCGCCGCCTGAAAGCGCGCCGCCGGCAGGCGAGCCAGTCCCGGCCGAAGACCTCACCCCTGCGGCAGCGGAACCCGCGCCGGCCGCACCTGCCGGTGAAGCGCCGCCGCCGCCCGAGGA
>JBAUEK010000101.1:0-4145 GCA_049678565.1 Methyloceanibacter sp.
ACGAGGTCCGGAATTCCGGCGAGGTGCCGGAGGAAGACTTCCCCCAATTGCTCAGCCGCATCAGCTTCTTCGTCAATGCCGGCGTGCGCTTCATCACCGAGACGTGCAAGATGCGCGCCTTCGTCGATCTGTGGGACGAGATCGCCGAGAAGCGCTACGGTGTGACAGATCCGGCGCTCCGGCGCTTCCGCTATGGCGTGCAGGTGAATTCGCTCGGCCTCACCGAGCAGCAGCCCGAGAACAACGTCTACCGCATCCTGCTGTCGATGCTCGCGGTGACCTTGTCGAAGAAGGCGCGTGCCCGCGCGGTGCAGCTTCCGGCCTGGAACGAGGCGCTTGGCCTGCCACGGCCATGGGATCAGCAATGGTCGCTCAGGTTGCAGCAGATCGTGGCCTATGAGACCGACCTGCTCGACTATGGCGACATCTTCGACGGCTCCGAGATCATCGAGCAGAAGGTTGAGGAGCTGAAAGCGGAGGCTCGGGCCGAGCTCACCCGCATCCAGGAGCTGGGCGGCGCCGTCGCCGCCATCAACTATATGAAGGAAACACTGATCGCCTCCAACGCCGCCCGGGTCGAGGCCATCGAGAAGGGCGAGTTGATCCTCGTCGGCGTCAACGCCTACACCGAGACCGAGCCATCGCCGCTCGCCGCAAGCGGCGACGGCATCCTCACCGTGCCGGAATCGGTCGAGATCGAGCAGGTGGCCAATCTGCAAAACTGGCGGCAGCTGCGCGACGAGAAGGCCGTGCGTCAGGCTCTGATCGAGCTCAAAGCCGCGGCGAAGGAAGGCCGCAACATCATGGAGCCGTCGATCGCGGCGGCCAAGGCGGGCGTGACCACCGGCGAATGGGGCCAGATCCTGCGCGAAGTGTTCGGCGAGTATCGCGCGCCGACGGGGCTGGGCGCCGTGCGTCATCCCGACGAATCCCGGCTGGAAGAAGTGCGCCGCGCCGTCGACGATGTGTCGGAGACGCTCGGCCGCCGCCTGACTTTGGTCGTCGGCAAACCCGGGCTCGACGGACATTCCAACGGCGCCGAGCAGATCGCCGTGCGCGCCACCGACGTCGGCATGGAAGTTTCCTATGACGGCATCAGGCTGACGCCGGCCCAGATCGTCGAGCAGGCCCGCGAGGCCAAGGCTCATGTGCTCGGTCTCTCCATCCTGTCGGGGTCGCATGTGGCGCTGGTGCGCGACGTGGCCCAACGCATGCGCGAGGCTGGGCTCGGTCACGTACCGATCGTGGTCGGCGGCATCATCCCAGCCGAGGACGTGAATGTGCTGAAGCAATGCGGCGCCTCGGCCGTCTATACGCCGAAGGACTTTCAGCTCAACGACATCATGATCGGCGTGGTGAGGCTCGTCGAGCAGAAGGCCGCCGAGCTTAAGGAGCAGGAGGTCGAGGCGATCCGGGTGCCGGAATTCGCCGCCCGCGAGCGGGTCTCTTGAGCCTGCTTTCGCGTCTCAAGCTATTCGCCGTCGCGTCGCTTGGTCTCGTCCCACTACCTGCCCAGGCGGAGGATACCGAGGCAGGCTGCGGCGCGAGCACGATCGCCTCAGGCAGCGAGATCGTCACGGTCGAAGGCCATGCGGCGGCGCGTGCGGGCGATCGGGCCGGATGCGGCACCATCGTCCACGGCTCGCCCGATGTGTTCATCAACGGCAAGCCGGCTGCGGTTCACGGCGACCCGACCGGCTGCGGCGGCAGCGTGACCTCGGGCGCCGCCAGCGTGTTCGTCAACGGCAAGCCCATGGCCACCGCCGGCGACACCGCCGGCTGTGCCGGGAAATAACCAAATCCTTGGATTTACTCGGCTTTCGGTCAGATTGCGTAACCTGGCCGCAGCCTAATACGGCCGCGTGCCCTCCCCTCGCATTGCCGCTAGAATGTGCGAATCGCGGCCCTGCCGCACGCATTGCCAATTTGGGGGGCATCATGAATTTCAATCTGAGCGCACCGCGGAGAGAGACCTTTCTCGCCTCCATCGTCATCGCCATCCTGGTGGTACTCGGCATGATCGTGCCGTTGCCGTTCTTCACGAGCTACGCGCTCGGCCTCCTTCTGATCGCCTATCTGATCCTGGCCGCGGGCGTTCTTCTCGACAATCTTTGAGGCAGTTCGGCGCGAGGATCGACCTTAGCGCGTCGCCGCGAGCGGCTCTTCGTCGGCGTCATCGCCCGCAAGATGGGGAACGAGTGCGGCGAAGAGCTCGCGGCCGCGAATGGGCTTTGACACATAGCCGTCCATGCCGGCGGCGAGATAGTCCTCGCGGTCGCCTTTCATCGCATGCGCGGTGAGCGCCACGATCGGCACCTCGGCCGTTGGCCCGTCCAGCTTGCGGATGCGCTTGGTGGTTTCGACACCGTCGATCTCCGGCATCATGATATCCATCAGCACGAGGTCATAGGCTCTCGCTGAAAGCATCTGCATGGCGCGCGCGCCGCTTTCGGCCATGTCGTGGGTCAGCCCGAACTCATCGAGATAGGCGCCGATCAGCATGCGGTTCACGGCGTTGTCCTCGACCACGAGCACGTGCCCCGTCAGGGCTCGCGCGCCTTGCAGTCCGCTCAAGGCCGTAGGCGCTGCACGCTGCGCGGGGATTGTGAACCAGAACAGACTGCCTTGGCCTGGCAGGCTTTCGCAACCGATCTCGCCACCCATCAGCTCGACCAGCCGCCGCGCGATCGACAGGCCGAGGCCGGTGCCGCCATATTGGCCGGTTTGGGCCCGGTCGGCCTGCACATAGGCCTGGAACAATCGATCCTTCTGAAGCTCGCCGAGCCCGATACCGGTGTCGATTACATCGAAGCGGAGCGTCAGGCGGCCGTCAGCCTCGGCCGCATTCAGATGGAGATGCACCGAGCCTTCGGCCGTGAATTTGATGGCGTTGTCGACCAAATTGCCGAGGATCTGGCGAAGGCGCCCCGCATCTCCCTTGACGAAGCGCGGGCAGCTCATGCCGATATGGGCGCCGCTCGCCAACGCCTTCTCACCGGCGCGCGCCCGCAATTCGTTGCCGACGCTCTTCACCAGTTCGTGCAGGTCGAAGCCCTGTTGCTCGAGCTGGAATTGGCCGGCCTCGAGCTTGGAGAAATCGAGCAGGTCGTTGAGCACCGTCAGTAGGCTGCGGGCCGATTGCTGCATGGTTTCGGCGTAGAGGCGCTGGGTGTCGTCGAGGGAGCCGCTCAAGAGCAGCTCGGACATGGAGATCACGGCGCCCATGGGCGTGCGGAGCTCATGGCTGACAATTGCGAGCAGCTCGGATTTGGCCCTGTCGGCCGCCTCCGCCCGCTCGCGCGCCTGATACTCGGCCGACAGGGCCTCGACCAGACATTGGATCTGCTCGAACAGATCCTTCGGTGTGATGTCTTTAGCTCGCATGAATCTGGCCATCTGTTCCCCCCCCCGGAGAGGATTCCAGAAACCACTTAAGAGTCAGCTAAATTGCGCCCTACTAAGTCTGGGCTCGGGACGTGAGGCAGCCACAAGCGGCCATGCGCAAGATCGGAAGTGATGCGGATATCAGGGAAGGCTTGGCCGCGCTCACCCGCGCCTGCCCGCATTTGGCGCGCGTGCACGGGCTCGCCGGCGATCCGCCGCTTCGCCCCCGGCCCAAGGGCTTCGAGGGACTGACCCGAATCATCGTCGGCCAGCAGCTCTCGATCGCCAGCGCCAACGCGATTTGGACGCGGCTCCGGGGCGCCGTACAGCCCTTTGCGCCAGAGACCCTGCTCGCCATGCCGGCGGAAGCTCTGAAGCCGCAGGCCTCTCCCGCGTCAAGATCGCGACCCTCCAGGGGCTCGCCACCGCGCTCGCCAGGGGCGCGCTGGAGCTCGGCACCCTCACCCGCGCGCCGGATGAGGTCATTCATGCGCGGCTGACGGCGATCAAGGGCATCGGCCCATGGACGGCCGACATCTATATTATGTTCTCCCTCGCCCGCACCGATGCGTGGTCGCCAGGCGACCTTGCCCTGCAATATGCGGTGAAGGACGCGCTCGTCCTTGAACAACGTCCGAGCCTCGTACAGATGACCGAGATTGCGGAGGTCTGGCGTCCCTGGCGCGGCGTCGCCGCCAGATTGCTCTGGTCCTATTATTCGCTGAGCCGGGGGAAGACGCCCTCTTCGGCATGATCATCGG
>JBAUEK010000102.1:0-6021 GCA_049678565.1 Methyloceanibacter sp.
GTCAGGAACTCGTCGCGCAAGATTTCGCCGGGATGGACAGGTGGAAGACGGCGCCCGGACGCTACCTCCGAGAAGTCCACGATGCGCCTGTCGACGTTCTCACGCTTGATGGTCATTGGAACCCTCCCTAGTGGTAATCGACGATCTCGACGTCCCAAGCCTCGTTGTCGCGCCAGACAAAACAGATGCGCCACTGGTCGTTGACACGAATGCTGAATTGACCTTGACGGTTGCCGTGCAACGCTTCCAACCGATTGCCGGGCGGTATTCTTAGATCGTCAAGCAACGAGGCCGCATCAACCGGAGGGGCCCGAACCGTCACCATCTTGGGCCTCGGCAGTCGATCTGAGCTCATAGGATTTACCGCCGCGCTCGGCCCACAATCCTCGACATCCGACAGGACGGGTGAACCTGGCCTAGAGCCAGGCGTGGCGGATGATTGCTGGCGGACGCTTAAACGATATCGGTCTCAGCCGATGACGCTAATCGGGGGCAGACGTCTGGTTCACAGTGACCATTGCCGTCCAGGTCCGTAAAAAGAAGAAGCCCAGCCACCAGGCCAGGCTCCCCCATCCCTCAAGATTCCCCCGAATCCGATTGCACCATTCACAGTCTCGAACAAGGCAAATCTCAGGCTGATTTGAGGCGATCCGCATTAAACAGGGGGGATGTTGCTGAAACGCCACGGGGCTGCCGAACGGTACTAACGGCAAGCCCAAGAGCAGAATTTGCTGCGGCGATTTGGCTATTTAAGCAGCATCGGAGCGTGCTATAAGTAGGTTTCTGATGGGGAGTCCCTCCCCCATCACGGTTCCCCCCCAAGGAGCCTGAAGAAGCCCCGTCCCCCCGTCGGGGCTTTTTCTTTGGCGGGGTGGATCTCTAACCAAAACGCGCGGACTCTCCGGCGTATCAACTCGCGCTCTGTTTGCAGGTCACGGCGTAAAGCTGCCACCCCATCACACCCTCCACGGAGCCAATCCGCTCCAGTCCGGCCGAGTTTGGGCGAGGGGCTGACCAGCCCCAAGCTTGATGGTTACCGTTTGTTTAGGGATCTCGGGGGTAGGGTGGTCGTTAACCAATCGGACCGGTGCCCTAGGAGGGAAAGTTGCGTCTCGCGTTCTGGAGCCTTGCGGCGACCGTCGTCATCGTCGTGCTCATCATCTTTGTCGCCCCGTTGTTGATTTCCGCCGAAGATGTGCGGAACAAGCTGTTTGCCCAAATCGAGAGCGCGACCGGCTATCGTCTCAGCGTCAACGGACCTCTGCACGTCTCAGCGTTTCCTTCGCTCCAACTGGTGGCTGAGGAGGTCGGTGTGGCGCAGAACACAGGCGCCGGCAGGGTGGATTTGGTCACGGCGAAAGAAGTTCGCTTCGGCCTGGCCGTAGCCGCGCTCCTGAGCGGCAAGGTGCAGGTGACGGAGGTCGCCCTGATCCAACCGGTGATCAGGCTGCCGGACCCGGCCGCCAAGACCGGCGTGACCGGAGCGACCGAGACCGCATCTGGCGGGATGTCGCTGGCCACCGTGCTCAAGAGCCTGAGCCTCGACAGCCTCCTCATTGTAAACGGCACGGTGACACTGCCAAGCAAGGGGAGGGTGCCCGGCAAACGCATCGAAGCGCTGACGCTCAAAGCTTCGCTCCCTGCCTTCGACGGTCCGTTGTCACTCGACCTAGCGGCGGTGCTCGACGGTCAGCCGCTGCATGTGGTCGGTTCCATCGCCGCGTTCGGACCGTTCCTCGATGGGACAGCGGCGCCGCTCCTGCTCGATGTCGAGGCTCCGTCCTATTTCCCCCGCAGGATCGCCCTGTCAGCCAGCGCCATTTATACCGGTGACATATTTGCGCTCGATGCCTTTAGCGCCAAGGCGGGTGACACGGTGTTACGGGGCGTGCTGTCCGCCGACCTTTCCGGCGATGTTGCGCGGATCAAAGCCTCGCTCAATGGCGACAGACTCGACGTCGATGCTTTGCTCGGCAGCAGCGCCAGGGCACCTGCCGGCCGTGGTGACGGAGCCGCCGCTTGGAGTGAAGCCAAGATCGACTTCTCCGGCCTGAATGGCCTCAATGCACAAGTCAATCTCAGCGTTGAGCAGTTGAGCTACAGCACGATCAAAGCTGGACCCATCGGTATCCGCGCGGAGGTGGCCGGCGGCAAGCTCAAAGTCGAATTGCCGAACTTCGAGCTCTATGGCGGCGTCGGCACTGGTGTGCTGAGCGTCGATGCGACCGGCAGGGTGCCGGTGCAGGCCTTCCGCTTCTCGCTCTCCAATCTCGACGCCTATCCGTTCCTAGACGACACGGCGGGCTTTCAGCGGATCGAGGGCAAAGGGGCAATCGCCATCGACGTCACCGCCAGCGGCGCAAGCCAGCGCGCGATGGTCTCAGCGCTGAAGGGGGCTGCGAGCTTCAACTTCACCGATGGCGCTATTCGCGGCATCAATGTCGCCAAGATGGTGCGCAACCTGGCGTCCGGTACATTGTCGGGATGGCAGTCGGGCGATGCCGAGAAGACGGACTTCGCCTCGCTCGGGGCCGGTTTCAAGATCGCCCAGGGGAAGGCACAAACCAGCGATCTCCATCTCAGTGGCCCCCTCGTGCGTGTGGCTGGGGCCGGAACCGTCGATCTGCCGGCGCAGTCGCTTAATTTTCGCGTGGACCCGCAAGTAGTGGGGAGCCTCGAGGGTCAAGGGGGCGAAAAGGGCCTTCAGGGCCTCGGCGTACCGGTTGCCATCACCGGGGCTTGGACGAAGCCTTCGATCTATCCCGACATTGCCGGTATCCTTGAGAATCCCCAGGCGGCCTATGAGCGGCTGAGCAAGCTTGGCGGAGGCTTGGTCAACCTGCCGAGTGCGAGTTCCCTTGGCGACACCCTGGGCGGTAAAGGCGGCATCGCCGACTTGGTGAAGGAGAAGGCGGGTGCATCGATCGACAACCTAATCCAGGCGGACCAGGGGACTGAGCAACAGGGTGTGGTCAAGGGATTGGGACAGTTCCTCGGCGGTCAGCTGGGCACTCCGGCGCCGGCCGAGCCCGCCGCGTCTCAGCCTGAGGAGCCGCGTAAAAAGAAGGCTAAGAAAAAGCAGGCCGAGGCGGTCGTCGACACCCCCGCCCAACAGGCGCCCAAGCTGCTGATGCAGAATCTCCTTGGCAGCTTTCAGTAGGCTGCGCTTGGCTCGGTCACCTTAACGACCAATGATACCTCCGATTGGCCTCGGCGGGAGCTGGCTCCGTTCGCCTCACGCGTCTTGACATGCTCCGGCTCGAAATTTGCCTTTACCGCCGCCGAGCCGCAGATGATCCGGAGCTGGTCTAAGCGAGCGCGGTTAGGCGGCTTATCTCTTAATCTCGATTTAACACTCGTGCCGCGACACTTCACCTCGCCGATCGGAGCAGGGGAGAAGCCTGATGGCGGACTTTTTCTATATGTCGCTCTTTGCGATTCTTGCCGTTAACGGGTTCGTGCTGGTTCTAGCCGTTGGTAAGGCGATCAACAGTCGGGACGACTGCGAGTAAGGCACGGCGGTCACTTGGCGAGGTGCTGGCGCTCCGAGTCCGTGGTGGCGGGCCCTGCCGCCAACGCTAACTGATGAGTTGCGCTGCGGACAGATTGCGCTGAGGTTCCGCAACCCGGCTGCATCTTGCCGGGTTGCTATGTTTACGTCTCCATGCCGAACGATTGGAGACCGTCCTCCTTTACAAGATACATTAACGGGAGGACGGCCTCCCGGGAGGTAAATTTCCCGACCCCTTTGGCGGGGGGGCCTTTCGATAATTGGGGGGAAATGAGGCGAAATACAGCACCTCCTCGCTGGTCTCAGCTCCGACATCTCTTCTCTATTTAAGGTCGGAATAGGACTTCTGCGCCCTGTGGCAATTACATCACCCGCTCAACGCCGCAATATGGTTAACTCAAGATGTAAATTTTCGCTTCGGCGAGTGTGACAGTAGAGTACGGGGGGCAGTAATGCGTATCATCGTTCTTGCGGCAGTTATCGCCGCTGCATCCGCATTGAGCGGATGCTTTCATTTCCATCAAACTCAGGTCTATACGGCACCGCAGCCGCTTCCGCCACTGAAGTAAGGGGGCAGCAGGGTTAGTCTAGGCCACGTTGGAATTTCGGAGCGCCCATCTAACCCAGAGTGGGGAACAACCAAGATGAGTTTCTCATTCCGGTGGTTATGCATGTCGGCGGGTCGGCTAGACACCGACTAAGACAACCGATTTGCGCTTTTGGAGTGTCAGTCGGCTTCGTTGGAAGCGAGGGGGGAACTCGGCATGGGGGCGAACGAACCGCCACTCTCGGAGCGCCATGTCCAACACGGCGACGAAGAAACTTCAGTCGATGTCTTCCAGGTCTCAGGATCGATAAGGTGGTTCGATCCGTCAAAGGGTTATGGCTTTATCGTCCCGGACGAAGATCTTCCCGACGTACTCCTACACATTAGCTGCCTTCGTCGCGACGGGTTCCAGATCGCCTCCGAGGGTGCTCGCGTGGTCTGTGACGTGACACGCGGGCCGAAAGGTCTGCAAGCGCTCCGCATTCGTGCTGTGGACACTTCGACGGCAGTCCACCCGTCGCAATTGCCCCAGCGAACCCAGGTCGTGGTCGTCCCGGAGAGCGATTGGGAAAAAGCGGCGGTGAAGTGGTTCAATCGGCTGCGGGGGTTCGGCTTTCTGACCCGTGGTCCCCAAACCCCCGATATTTTTGTGCACGCAGAAACGCTACGGCGCTGTGGCTTCACTGAACTGCGGCCAGACCAGACGGTGCTCGTTCGCTACGGCAGGGGACCAGACGGTTTGATCGCTGCGGAACTCAAGCCTAACAGCACTTCGGGTCCGCCCTCGCACTGACGCCATTGCTCGTGCGATCACTCGGCAGAACGACTACTCGTAAGGCACAGCGGGGCCAGCTCCAGCGCATATGGCGTGTAGCCAAACACCGGGGCGTCGCCCGCGCCCAAGTGGCTGGTGCAACGCGCCCTGCGTTCCGAGCATCGAAGATCCGGTCGTGTGAGATGGGCTCGTGAGGGGGTCCAAGGATCGTAAAACTGCTGCCACAAATGCGGAATAGTAATCGTTCCAGGGATGCTCCCCGCCTCGCGCGAGGGTCGTGCGATGCTTTTACGGTTTCAGGCCGCTGAGGCATGAGGCCGATCTGGGATTCCAGCAGAGAGTCTGCGTAGATGCCATTTAGAGAGTACGCACCCTATTTCGGGCCGCAGGAGTTGAAAATCTTAGCCGCTGCTTATCAAAAGGCTGGGGAGCAACTTGGGGCCTTCAACACGACTCTCGGTGCCGAACGCGCCGCGGTGCTTAAAAAAATATTGCCCAGGTAATCTTGGCCTCTACCTGCAGTGGGGCGGGTGAGGTGGAGCGGCTGAACGCGTCGCGCTAAAGGCACTTGCTTAGAACCCTTCCGCGAAAACTGGCGCCCGCGCGTCCTCGGTTCGGCCGGCGCCGGTTCGAGGCATCCGCAGCACAAAAAAGTCAGCGGGAGATCCGGCTTATCTTTGAACCCTCTAAGGTCAAATTATACATCAGTCCCGTAGGATCGATTATGAACCCGATGATAGGGCTGGTGATTTTATCGGTATCAATCGAGCCGCCGACACCCAGCGTCACGATTGTCACCGAGCCATCGACACCAACCTTCCACCCGGATGTCCGCCGAAATCTGGCAAGGGCTTCGTCGGTCATGAACATGATAATTACAGACCGCGCCTGCACGCCGAGCTGAAAGCCGAATGAAGCCGATATCAGGTTGTAGTAGCCGGCAGGCGCCCCACCAATAATTAAGAGACCTTCGCCGTATTCGCCCCCAACTCCAATTCCCGCTTTGATAACTGATGGAAATATCAAAATGCCTGCAGCCTTCCGGCCGAGTTCGCGGGCGCCCGGGACTTGCGTTTCAAAGCTTTGGAGGGTCACGTAAACACTGGCGTCTATCGCGGCGGCCGACGTTGCCTCGCTGTTGTCAGGTGCGCCAGAGGAAGCAATCGCAACGAGGACCAGCCACATTGC
>JBAUEK010000103.1:0-8357 GCA_049678565.1 Methyloceanibacter sp.
CTCCCTCCCCCTAAAAGGGGGAGGGTCGGGGAGGGGGTCATCTTTCACGAGCAGAGCTACATCATGACCCCCACCCGGTTCACCCGACCCAAAGTCGGGTGAACCACCCTCCCCCTTGCTGGGGGAGGGAAATATTCCGTCGCGCTTCGCAACAAGCGTTTCTGCGTCGGCTTCGCGGAAGCCGTCGATCTGGCGGAGCCCAAGACGCAGCGCGACGTTTTCCTCCCTCCCCCTGAAAGGGGGAGGGCCGGGGAGGGGGTCGGCTTGGAGCTGCCCTATAGAATGACCCCCACCCGGCACTGCACGTTGTGCAGTGGGGGAGGGATAAATCGGCTCCAAGGTGCAGTCCCAGAGGCTGTGATTGATATCGACCTCGCGCGCCTCGACGCCATGGTCGCGCGCGCAGCGCACGATCTGGGCCGGGGCGTAGAAGCCCATGGGCTGGGAGTTGAGCAGCGCCGCGGCGAAGACCGCCGGGTAATGGCATTTGAGCCAGGCCGAGACATAGACGAGATGAGCGAAGCTCGCGGCGTGGCTTTCGGGGAAACCATATTCGCCGAAGCCCTTGATCTGATTGAAGCAGCGCTCGGCGAAGTCGACCGGGTAACCGCGCGCGGTCATGCGGCTCACCATCTTCTCATGCAGGCGATCGATGGTGCCGCGGCGGCGGAAGGTGGCCATGGCGCGGCGAAGCTCGTTCGCCTCGGGGCCTGAGAATTTCGCCGCCACCATGGCAAGGCGCATGGCCTGCTCCTGGAACAGCGGCACGCTCATGGTCTTGCCCAGTACTTGGCGCAGCTCGTCGGTGGGGCCGTGGTCGGGATGCGGCGAGGGGAAGTCGATGGCCTCGACGCCTGAGCGGCGGCGAAGATAAGGGTGAACCATGTCGCCCTGAATGGGGCCCGGGCGTACGATCGCGACCTCGATGACGAGATCGTAGAAGCAGCGCGGGCGCAGCCGCGGCAGCATGTTCATCTGCGCCCGGCTCTCGACCTGAAACACGCCGATCGAATCCGCCTGGCACAGCATGTCGTAAACTGCCGGATCGTCGCGCGGCACGGTGCCGAGGCTCATGTCACGGCCATAATGCTGTTTGAGCAAGGCGAAGCCCTTGCGGATGCAAGTGAGCATGCCGAGGCCGAGCACATCCACTTTGAGCAGGCCGAGCGCGTCGAGATCGTCCTTGTCCCATTCGATGAAGGTGCGGTCCTCCATGGCGGCGTTGCCGATGGGAACCACCTCCGACAAGGGTCCCCGCGTCAGCACGAAGCCGCCGACATGCTGGGACAGATGGCGCGGGAAGCCGAGCAGCTCTTGCGTCAGCTCGAGGCAGCGGGCGAGCAGCGGGTCGGACGGATCGAGACCAGCCTGGCGGACATACTCCTCCGGCAGGCTCGAATTGCTCAGGCCCCAGATGGTGGTGGCGAGCGCGGCCACTGTGTCCTCTGAGAGCCCCAGCGCCTTGCCCACCTCGCGCACGGCCGAGCGGCCGCGATAAGAGATCACGGTGGCGGCGATGCCGGCGCGGTCGCGGCCATAGCGCGCATAGATATATTGGATCACCTCCTCGCGCCGCTCATGCTCGAAATCGACGTCGATGTCCGGTGGTTCCTTCCGCTCCGGCGAGACGAAGCGCTCGAACAGAAGATCGATCTCGGTCGGGTCGACATTGGTGATGGCGAGGCAGTAGCACACCGCCGAGTTGGCGGCGGAGCCTCGCCCCTGGCAGAGGATGCCGATCGAGCGCGCGTAATGGACGATGTCGTGCACGGTGAGAAAATAAGGGGCGTAGTTCAGCTCCTCGACGAGAACGAGCTCTTTTGTCAGCGTGTCGTGTACCTTTGCCGGGACGCCATCGGGGAAGCGCCAGCGCGCGCCTTCCCAGGTGAGATCCTCAAGATGGGATTGCGGCGTCTTGCCTTGCGGCACCGGCTCGTCGGGATATTCATATTTCAGCTCATCGAGCGAGAAGCTGCATGCGTTGGCGATCTCGATGGTGTGCCGAAGCGCATCCTCGTGGCCGGCAAACAGCCGCGCCATTTCCTGCGGGGACTTGAGATGCCGCTCGGCATTGGCTTCGAGCTTCAGCCCGGCCGCATGGATCGTGCATTTCTCGCGGATGCAGCTGAGCACGTCCTGGAGTTGCCGGCGGTGGGGGGCATGATAGAGCACGGCATTGGTGGCGACGACTGGCAGGCTCACGCGCTTGGCCAATTGGGCGCAGGCCTCGATGCGGGCGCGATCATCGCCGCGATAAGAATGCAGTGCGGCAAGGTAGAGGCGCGTTCGTGGTCCTAGCGCCTGCTTGATGCGCAAGAGCTGCGCTTCGAAGTTGAGTTGGCCAACAACGTCCTCCCTCCCCCTGAAAGGGGGAGGGTCGGGGTGGGGGTCTGAACCAATGATCGCCTTAACATGACCCCCACCCGGCGATGGCCGACGGCCATCGCCACCCTCCGCCTCGCTGGGGGAGGGATAATCCTCGGGCGGGAGAACGATGAAGATCAGGCCGTCCGCATGTGACGCCACGTCGTCAAGATAGAGCGTGCATTGGCCCTTCCCGGCGCGGCGCTGGCCCAGAGTGAGCAGCCGGCAGAGCCTGCCGTAAGCGGCGCGGTCCTTGGGGTAAGCGAGCAGGCTCGGCGCGTCCTGAAGATCGAGGCGCGCGCCGACGATGAATTTGATGCCGACCTCCTTGGCGGCGAGATGAGCGCGCACCACGCCGGCCAGCGTGTTGCGATCGGTGACGGCGATGGCCTCAAGCCCGAGCGCATATCCCGTCGCCACCAGCTCCTCCGGATGCGAACCGCCGCGCAGGAAGGAGAAATTGGTGGTGACATCGAGCTCGGCGTAACGCATGGCGACACCCGTCAGCCAAAGACGCCATGCAGATACCAGCAAGGGGTGCGGTCGGCGCTGTCCTGATAGAGACCTTCGCGGAACACCCAATAGCGGTGCCCTTCAGTGTCCTCGATGCGGTAATAATCGCGCGACCTTGTTTTCTCCCTCCCCCTTCCAGGGGGAGGGCTGGGGTGGGGGTCTGATCCCATCATTGATCCCACAGAACCCCCACCCGGCGATGGCCCACGGCCATCGCCTCCCTCCCCCTTGCTGGGGGAGGGAGGAGCAAGTTCCAGCCACCATTCCGGCTCAATGCGCTCTGGCCCTTCCGCCTTGACCACGCGGCGGGTCACGCGCCGCCAAGTGAAGCGCGCGGGCGGACCTTCGGGCACTTCGGCCAGCACATCGAGCAGCTCAGGCCTCGCCAGCAGCAGGACCGGCCGCGGCGGCTTGTTTGTCGCCTGTTCCGGCCAGAGGGAAGCGTTGGCAAGAGCGGACCGCATGGCTTGCGCCCGCTCGGGGATATGACTGTCGCGGGGGAGAAGCCGGCGCACGGCGCCTCCGTGCAAACGGTTTGCCAGACGATCGATCAGCGGGCCTTGCTGCCCCCGATCCTCGCTCTTGGCAAAACTCGTCTGGGCGGGGAGAAGCGGCTCCGTGCGGAGCGCCGCGAGGATCATCGAATCGACCCCGAAGCCGACATCGATGGCGCCGACCCGGTCCTGCAAGATCCGCGACAGATGGCCGGCATCGTGGGCCGGCGCACTCAAGCCCGCTTCGATGAGTGCGGAGGAGCCGTCGGTGCGGTAGATCGCAATCATGATCCGGCGCGCGCCGCGGCGCGCCTGCGCCAGTGCCGCGCAGAGCCTGCGCGCAAGATGGTCGAGGGCCGAGACGATGTCCTCAGGGGTGATCAGGGGTTCGGGGAAGGGCAGGGTGGCCGCGTATTCAGGTGGGGGAAAGAGCGGAATGCGGGGTTCCTCGCGCCGCCCAAGCGCCTGGTCAAGACGATCAAGGACCGCTTCGGCCGCTTCGCGTGAGTGAAAGCGCCGTTCAAGGCTTGAGCGCGGCAGATCGTAGAGCTGGCCGATGCGTTTCAAGCCAAGCCGCTTCAGGAGCCTCGTGGTCTCCTCGGCCAGGCGCAAGCCCCCGACGGGAAGGGGAGCAAGCGCCTCACCGAGCTTCCCGGCAGGAACGATGATTGGGGTGCCCGGCGCGAAGCGCGCCAGCGCGTGAGTTCCACCCAGAGTTTCGGCGAGGGCAATCCTGGCGCTGAAGCCGAGGCGCGCGAGGCGCCTCGCGATATCGGCGAGAAGCGCGCGCTCGCCGCCGAAGAGATGGGGAATGCCGGCCATGTCGAGCCATAGACCGTCCTTGCCGTCGACATTGAGGGACGGGCTGTAGCGGCTCGACCAGCGGGCGAGCGCGAGCAGGCTCTCGGAGTCTCCATGTGGGTCGGCGGGCGCGGTGAGAAGATGCGGGCAGATGGCACGCGCATCGGCGAGGCCCAGGCTCGGGTAGAGACCAGCGCCAGAGGCAGCCGCATTGAGGGCGGTGAGCACGAGCCCGCGCTCTTCGGTTCCGACCAGGGCGAAGGGCCGCTCATCCGAACAGGGCTTGCCCTTGCTCTCCCGCTTCAGCCGCTCGATCGGCCAAGCGGGAAGCCAGACGGAAACCATAGGCGCCATGACCAAACTCCACGATCCAGCTCCGCTCCGCGGCGATGCCCCGGCAGCGTTCAAGGGTAAGATGCCAAGCGGAATCCCCCGGAGCCGAGGGATCGAACGGCGTCCCTCGGCTAGCCGCACCCGCCACCCGCCAGCGGGTCAGGGTGCCAGGGAGGGCGCCAGCCCGATGCCCAGAGAGGAGCAGACAGGGGGTGCGGCTGGTTTGCGCGACGAGACCGAGACGCCGCGCGATCAGCGGCGCCTTGACTTCGATCTGTCCTAGGGCGGCGATGAAAGCCCGGCTTTTCAGTCCTTCTTCCAAGGCCCAGGCCGCGTCCAGTCCATTGCGTGCCTGGACGATGACAAAGAGAGCCGGGTCGAGGCCGAAACCGAGCAAGCCCGGACCGTAAGGCGAGCCCCATTCGCGTGCGGCTTTCTCGGTCGAGCACCACAGAAGCGGGGAGGCGCCACCGTCTCGCTTCGCCAACCGATCGCCGAGACAGGCCAGGGCGAAGGCCAGCGCCGCCGGCTGATCGCGATAGGCTGAAGCTTTGATCTCATGCAATCCTGCAGCTGCGAGCCTCTCCCCGGGCATCTCCCTCCCCCTGAAAGGGGAGGAAGGAAGAGGAGAAGAAAAAAAGGAGCAGGCAGGGCGGGGCGAAGACCCCGCGTCCGGTGCGGGGGGGACGGCCAGAGACACGGGAACCTGCTCGAGCACGCGAATACTCTGGCGCAGATGCTCGATGAGACCTTGACCCCTTGCCCCGCCTGCTCTTTCGACCCCAGAAGACGGACACTTACCGACGGCTTCGCCCTCTGGAACGTCGTTACGCACGGTTACAAACTCCAAATTTCGTTCCTATTTTGTTCTAATCAGAATCGGACCCAGAGTCAATGATCGAAGCATGGCTTCAAGCCTCGCAAACGCACTCGCATTTGCATTCCGGTAACCAGGAATCGGCGACAACTTCAGTTCAATCGACAGGGGTTTGCGATGCGTTTCGTCAGGTTCACCACGGCCTATCTCATGACCGCGGCCATGCTCAGCGCCGTCTTGCCGGGTCAAGCCTCGGCCGGTCTCTTCGATTTCCTGAAAGCAAAGCCCAACGCCAATTCGAGCGGCAAGCAGCTCGTGGCTTTCACCCCCCAGGCCAATCCCGGCACCATCGTGGTGAGCTTCTCCGACCGCAAGCTCTACTTCGTCCTCCCCGGAAACCGGGCCATCGCCTATCCGATCGCAGGGCCGAAAGAGGGTGCCGGCTGGTCCGGTGTCACCGCCGTGACCAGCAAGCGTGTCAATCCAAGCTGGACTCCCACCGCCGATATGCGCCGGGAGAACCCGACGCTGCCGGCCTATGTCCCCGGAGGCCATCCTCTCAATCCGCTGGGTGTCCGCGCTCTGTATCTCGGCTCCAGCACATACCGCATCCACGGCACCGACGCGCCTTGGACCATAGGCGAAAATGCTTCGAGCGGCTGTATCCGCATGTTCAACAACGACGTCATCGATCTCTATGACCGCGTTGGCATCGGCACGCGTGTGGTCGTGACCTGGCAGACTTTCGGCTAGCTCGAAGCTTCCGGCCGGACCATCTGGTGCCCGGCCGCATCGGGCAGGCAGCCTCCAATCCTCCATAATTAGCCCCTATAAACGATTTTCTTGCAGGGAGCTTGCACATTGCCGCCGCGGGATCTCGCCAAAGTCCGGCGCGTGCTGATCGCAGCCGCTGTCGCCGCCGTCGGCCTCGGCCTTGCCCGGCCGAGCCACGCCCACCCTCATGTGTGGGCCACGGTGCGTTCGGAGATCCTCGTCGACACAGAGGGCCGGATCACCGGCGTCCGCCACGCTTGGACGTTCGACGAATTTTACACCGCCATGGCAGTGCAGGGGCTCGACACCAATAGCGATGGGATTTTCTCTAAGGAAGAGCTCGATCCGCTGGCCGAGGTCAACGTCAACTCCCTCAAGGAATTCGACTATTTCACCTTTGTCCATGTCGGTGATGGCGACAGTCTGCCGCTCAAGTCGCCCCAAGATTATTCGCTCGACTACGATAAAGGTCTGATCACCCTCCACTTCACCTTGCCGCTCGAGACGCCGCTCGATGCGCGCGGTCAAGCGGTCAAGGTCGACGTCTACGATCCGTCTTTCTTCGTCGCCTTCGGTTTCGCCACCGAGACGCCGGTCACGCTGTCGGGTGCCGCGATCAAGGGCTGCGTGGCGGAGGTTGAGAAGCCCGATCCCGAATCGGAGGCGGACGCCAAGGCCTTCAGCGAGGCGTTCTTCAGTCAACTCGGGCCCGGCAGCAATTTCGGCTCCCAGTTCGCCCAGACAGTCACGGTGAGATGCGGCGGCGCACCTTCCTAAGCGCCGCCATCGCCCTGGCCGCCGTCCATCTGTTTGGCGCGCTGGCGCTGATGGCCGTACTGTCAGCGGCCGACGCCCAGACCAAACCCGCAAATCCGTTCGCGGTGGGAGGAGCCCCCTCGGCGCCTCCCTCGGCCTTTGCGCCGCCGGCAGCAGCTCAGCAGCAGGCCCCCTCAGCCTTCAGCGGCTTGTCCGGGTGGGTGCTGCGCACCCAGCAGGGCCTACAGCGCGACCTCGCCACCAGCGTTAAAAGTCTCAAAGGCGAACACGTCCTGAGAGGCGCGGTGATCCTCGCTGCGCTCTCTTTCGTTTACGGCGTGGTGCACGCGATTGGTCCCGGCCACGGCAAGACGATCATCTCCTCTTACGTCGTCGCCAACGAGGAAACGGTGCGGCGGGGAGTGATCATCTCCTTCATAGCCGCCGGTCTGCAGGCGCTGACCGCGATCGCTCTCGTCAGTGTGCTCGTGTTTGCGTTGAAGTCGACGGGGCTTCAAATCAATGCCTGGTCGAACCAGCTCGAGCGGGTGAGCTACGGGCTGATCGCGCTGGTCGGGCTTTTTCTGCTGACGACACAACTGATCCGTCTGTTCCGGCGCTGGCGCGAAACGCGCCAAAGCGCGATGCATGGCGCCGGCTCGCATGACCATCATCACGGCGGCGATACGCATGGCCATGCTCATCACCACGCCGAGGGCGAGGCCTGCACGCATATCGTCGATGCCAAGGTCCTGGCCGGTCCGTTCTCATGGCGCAAAATCATGGCCGTGGTATTCTCGGTCGGCATCAGGCCCTGCACCGGCGCGATCCTCGTGCTCGTCTTCGCCGTGACGCAAGGGCTGTTCTGGGCCGGCGTCGCGGCCACCTTCGCCATGGCGTTCGGCACCGCCATCACGGTCGCGGCATTGGCGACGCTCGCGCTCGGCTCGCGCGAGCTGGCACTGAAACTCGGCGGCGGAAGCAGCGCCTGGGCCGATGCGGTGTGGACGATCTGCGCCATCGGCGGTTCGACGCTGATATTGCTGTTTGGGGCGACGCTGTTTACCGCCTCATTGGGACCGGCGCGGCCGTTCTGACATGGCGGGCGTCGTCGCGGCGTCTTTAGCGCTTGATCTGGCTCAACGACCGCCGGTCAACGTCTCGTAGACTCAACATCAGATCGTTCAAATCGCGGATCGAGTATCCAGCGCCCCACGCAAACGACCGCCGCGGGCACGAATACCGATTCGGTCAGGAGAGATAGACCGTGACATATTATTTCAGCACGACATTGCCTCTCGGCTTCGACGATGCGGTTGCGCGTACGACCGCAGCGCTCAAGGATGAGGGCTTCGGCATCATCACCGAGATCGATGTGAAGCAGACGCTGAAGCAGAAGCTCGGCGTGGATTTCCGCTCCTACACCATCCTCGGGGCCTGCAACCCCGCGCTCGCCCATCAGGCGCTCCAGATCGAGGACAAGGTCGGCACCATGCTTCCGTGCA
>JBAUEK010000104.1:0-5271 GCA_049678565.1 Methyloceanibacter sp.
AAGCGAACGCCCGTAACCGGGGGGCGGCTACGGGCGTTCGCGTTCGATCGTCCGCGGGGAGGAGTGGAGGGGCGCGCTCGAACGGCCAACTAACTGCCCCGGACCGAAAAAGTTCCCGTCAATCAGCTCCCAGCCGCGCCCGAGCGCGCCCCAGCCCAAAAAAAACGCCGTAATAACTGAGAACCAATCGCCGCCGCCTTGTGTTGTAGGATTGGTGAGGAGCGGCAGGCGGGATGGTGCCGCCCTTAGGTCTGATTCGCATGGAGGACCCTGTCATTCGATTCGACGCTCGGAGCCTCGACCTCGGCCAGCTCCACGCTATTGCCGACGGTGTCATCGCGGCTTCGCTCCTGGTCGTCGCGGCGGCCCTTCTCCTTCTCTACTACCGCCGCGGCAAGGGCGACCGGCGCGAGAGGATCGTCCTTGCTCTCTTCACCCTATTCCTGGCGACAGCGGGGCTGGCGAATTTCGCCTCCGCCTTCGCCCTATGGGTGGCGCCTGGTTTGGAAGGCGCTTTGAATGCAGTCAGCGCCGTCCTCGCGCTGCTCGCGGCGATCGTGTTCTGGCGACTGATGCCGGGGTTGCTGAAGCGCCCGTCGCGCGATCGGCTCGAGGCCGAGATCGCGGCTCATCTCAATACGCTGGACGAGCTGACGGAAACTCGCCAGCAGCTCGAGGAAAGAGTCGAAGCTCGGACCAAGGAACTGGCTGAAGCCAAACAGCGCTTCGAGATCGCGCTTCGGGGTTCGCCCATCACGGTTTTCAGCCAGGACCGGGACCTGCGTTATGTCTGGGTCCACAATCCTCCGGCCGGACTCGATGCGGCTGACCTTGTGGGCAAGACCGATGAGGAGGTGCTGCCGGCGGAGGCCGCCGGCCCAATCATGGCGGCGAAGCGCCGCGCCATGGAGACCGGAGAGTCGCAGACTGTCGAAAGCACGTTCGAGCTGTCCGGACGCGGACGCTCTTTCTACCTCTTGATCGAACCCTTGCGCGACGATTGCGGGGAGATGGTGGGAACAACCTCGGTCGCGGTGGACATCTCCGAGAGGAAGGATGCGGAGAACCAGCTCCGCCTGCTGCTGCGCGAGCTCACCCACCGGTCCAAAAATCTGCTGGCCGTGATCCACGCCATTGCCCGCCAGACGGCGTCCCGCACAAGGTCGATCGAGGATTTCCTACAGCGATTCAGCGCGCGTCTCGTCGCCATCGGCTGCTCGCAGGATCTTCTCGTCGCCGACGATTGGCATGGTTCGTCGCTACGCACATTGGTCGAGCAGCAATTGAGCGGGCATGCGGACCGCTTCGGAGCGCAGATCGTCATTGACGGCGAGGACATCGTGCTCAAACCCGAGGCAATTCAGAATCTCGGTCTCGCTTTGCACGAGCTGGCGACCAATGCGCAAAAATACGGGGCGTTGTCGCGGGATAGCGGCCGCGTGCGGATCCATTGGGAATTCGGCGAGGCCGCCAAGCTTGAACTCGTCTGGGAGGAGCGGGGAGGTCCTCCGGTGACGGCGCCAGAGCGTTCCGGCTTCGGCCGAGCCATGATCGAGACCGTGGTTGGCCAGGCGCTGGAGGGCGATGTGAAGCTGTCGTTCCCAGCCACTGGAGTGCGCTGCGTCATCGTGATCCCGGCGGCGCAACTTGCCTCCTCTCCCTAGACCCGTGAGACCGATGGGCTCAATCAGACGTGAACTGCCGTGCGTGCAAGTTGAATTGCCCTTGTGTGCCATAGCCCTTACCTCCAATGAGGACAGAAGCGCGGGGTGCGGCCCGTGCCATCGACGTTCTATGCGTCGAGAGCCGAGGAGACTTAGGAATGCTGACACGGCGACAGATCGCTCTGGGCGCCCTTGCCGCCGGCGCGGTTGGGGTGACGGCCATCACAATGCGTTCCATCGGCGGCCGGGCCACGGCCGCCACGACCGGCAAGTTCGAAGTCAACTACACGCCGGCGGAATGGCGGAAGCTGCTCACGCCCGATCAATATGCGGTGCTGCGTGAGCAGGACACCGAGCGGCCTTTCACCAGCCCGCTCAATCATGAGAAGCGGAAAGGCACCTTCACCTGTGCTGGCTGCGACCTGCCGCTCTTCGCCTCGGAGACCAAGTTCGACAGCGGCACTGGCTGGCCGAGCTTCTATGAGCCGATCGAAGGCGCGATCGAAAAAGACACGGATTATACCTTTGGCTTCGTCCGTGATGAAGTCCATTGCCGCCGCTGCGGCGGCCACCAGGGCCATGTCTTCAACGATGGCCCGAAGCCAACCGGCTTGCGCTACTGCATCAACGGCGTCTCCCTGAAATTCGTCCCGGCCTAGGGTGGGTTCCAGCCACCCCCGAGCGCTCTGATGCGGCCATTCGCCAATGGCATTTCGGAGCAATTCGGGCTAGTCTGCCCAGAAGGCATGAGAGACCACAACTTTCGGGGGAGAGTTCATGCGATCGACGATTTTGCTAGCCGCGGCGCTTGCCGTTGCCATGCTACTGCCGCGTGGCGCCTTCGCCTTTGAGACGAGCGATGCGCCACCCACACTCACCTTGGAAGACGGGGCCACGCGCTTCTCCGATCCCAGTCAAACGACGGTGCTGCCGGAGATCAGCCTGGAGGCCTATGGCGGCTCCATGGGAAGCTTCCGCCCAAACTACATCCCCGAACCGCCGACGGAGACGCCGAACTGGCTCTATTCCAGCCCGGCCTTCCGCTCCGCGCGCTAAGCCTCAACCTCTTCGTCGGCTGCGGCTGACGCCCAGGGACATTGGGCCTGTTCTCAGCCCGTCGCTGTGGCAGAGTGCAGCCAGTGACTGATCGAATAGACGCGACATCGGCCGCTTGGGCCTTGGAGCTTGCGCGTGAGGCTCTGGCACGGCCTGGAGCGCCGGCGGAGATGCCGCAGCGCCTGCTCGTGGTGGACGTTGAGCGGCAGCGCGCCGTTTGGTTCGAGGATTCGGGGCCGGTGGCGGCATGGTCCGTGTCGACGGCGCGCGCCGGCCTTGGCGGCGAGGAGGGCTCCTTCCGCACGCCCCCCGGCTGGCACCGGGTGCATCGGCGCATCGGGGAGAGCGCGGAGTCCGGCTCCCTCTTCGTCGGGCGCGAGCCGACGGGCGAGACCTGGCGGGGCGAGACGCGCGACGACGATCTCATTCTCACCCGCATCCTCACCCTCGACGGGCAAGAGGAGGGTCTGAACAAGGGACCCGGATGCGATTCGCTTGAGCGCTATATCTATGTGCACGGGACCAATCATGAGGGCCTGATCGGGCGACCCATGTCCCATGGCTGCGTGCGCATGACGAATGATGACGTGCGCCATCTCTTCGAGCACATCCGGGAAGGCGATTTCGTTCTCATCGCCGCGCCGGTCCCGCGCGCCATTCCCGACCCCTGGACGGGCGGCCGCTTTCACTATGCCGGACTTGGCGGCTCCGGCATGAGCGCGCTCGCGCAATTTCAGGTGATGACCGGCGGACGCGCCAGCGGCAGCGATCGCGCCTTCGACGTTGGCGAGCGCGCCGAGTTCCGGGAGCAGCTCGAGCATCTCGGCATCACGGTCATGCCACAGGACGGAAGCGGGGTGACCGGCGACTGTGCCGCGCTGGTCGTGTCCACCGCGGTCGAGGAGCAAGTGCCTGATTATGCCAAGGCGCGCGCAAACGGCATTCCCATCGTTCATCGCTCCGAGCTGCTTGCTCATTTCGTCGCTTCGCGCCGAAGCGTGGCGGTGAGCGGCACCAGCGGGAAATCCACCGTGACCGCAATGATCTTCGAGATTCTGGTGGGCGCCGGCCGCGATCCCTCCGTGATCACGGGCGCCGATCTGCGCCTGCTCGAGGCTCGCGGCTTTCCGGGCAATGCCTGGGCTGGAGGCTCCGACCTGCTCGTGATCGAGGCCGATGAAAGTGACGGCACGCTCGTGCGCTACGCCCCGGCGGTTGGCGTGATCCTCAATCTCCAGCGCGACCACAAGGAAATGAACGAGGTCGCAGCCATGCTCGCGGTGTTGCGGGCGCGCTCGGCTGAGGCGCTGGTGGTGGGAGAGGACGAGAATCTCGACGCGCTCGCCGGCGGCGCGCTTCGCTTCGGCTTCGGGCCTGGCGCCGATCTGCGCGGGGAGGACGTCGAACTTGGACCGGCCGGCAGCCGCTTTCGCGTGCAAGATGTTATCTTCGCCTTGCCGGTGCCGGGCCGGCACAACGTCGCCAATGCGCTGGCCGCCATCGCCACATGCCGGACGCTGGGCCTGCCGCTCGCCGATATGGCCGCGCCGCTTGCGGGCTTTCAGGGCGTGGGGCGGCGGTTCCAGACCTTGGGCACGCCACGCGACATCATGGTGGTGGATGATTTCGCCCACAATCCCGACAAGATCGCCGCGGCCCTCGCCACGGCGCAATTGCGCGCGGGCCGCGTGCTCGCCATCTACCAGCCGCATGGCTACGGACCCACGCGATTTCTGCGCCAGGATTTTGTCGACACCTTCACGCGCAAACTCAGGCCCGACGATCGCCTGTGGATGCTGGAAATATTCTATGCGGGCGGAACCGCGCAGCGCGATTTCTCCGCCGCCGACATCGTGGCGGAGATCGCGTGCGAGGGGGTCCTCGCCGAATTTGCCCCCTCCCGCGCCTGGCTTGCGGACCGGATTGCCGGGGAAGCACGTGTTGGCGACCTGGTCTTGGTGATGGGCGCCCGCGACCCCTCACTGACCGGGTTTGCGCGCGAGATTGTGGCCGCAATCGAGGTGGCCGAGCTAGGCTCGCCAGGGCAAAACCAGGTGACACTCAACTCAAAAATTGGGCTATGATGGCTTGGCCTGCGGGGGCGCTGGCCGTCGCCGCGGATGGGGCAGGTCGTCAGGCCGCCGGTTTGGTGGCCGTTGAGGGGGCCTGCCAGTGAAGCGAGCGTGAACCTTGGGAGAGGCGGCCGCTCGCGCAAAGATTTTCGCGAACCCGAAAGTAAAGGGGAGGGGTCGATGAACACGAAGTCTCTTCTGCTAACGATCCCCTTAGCAGTTTCGGTATTGGGGTTTCTGTCGGTCCCGGCCAACGCGGTTTGTTGGGCATGGCAGCCCTGCGCCGACACTCAGGGGTATGGGGCAAGCGGGTTGACGGAATCGCAAGCCGTCTTACCCGAATTGCCACCGGATTTACCCGAATTGCCACCGGATGGGACTTTGCCTCCGGGCGCCACGTCAGCGCCTCCGCCCAGCTCCGCATCGACCGAACCCGGCGGGGCGCCGGAGAAGCTCACCCCGCCGAAGAAGCCCGTAGC
>JBAUEK010000105.1:0-5086 GCA_049678565.1 Methyloceanibacter sp.
GAGCAGTTCGACAAATGCCTCGCGGACCAGGACCTGTTCAAGAAGATCGTGGAAACGCGCACGATCGCCAATGACAAATTCCAGGTCGATTCCACCCCAACCTTCTTCGTCAACGGCAAGCGGTTGAAGGGCGATCATCAGATCGAGACGTTCCAGGTCGAATTCGGCGAGACTCCCGCGAAGAAGGAGACCGATGGCGCCGAGACCGATAACGCCGAGACCGATGGCGCCGAGACCGATGGATCGCCTCCGGCGCAGTGAGGTCGAAACCTGCAAGGACGATGAGACCGCCGGCAGCACTGCTGCTCATCGCCATCGGGATGGCGCTGTCGGGTTGCGGCGGCGGCGCCGCATCCGTTGACGCCACCGCCAACAAGGCGCTCAACGTGCCGGCGGCTGAGGAGCTGATGCGCGAGGGGCCGCTCGGCGAGCGCGCTATCGGCAATCCCAATGCCCCGGTGACGGTGATCGAATATGCCTCGCTCACCTGTCCCCATTGCGCGCATTTTCAGCGGGACGTGTGGCCGCGGGTGAAGAAGGAGTTCATCGACACCGGCAAGATCCGCTTCATCGTCAGGGAGTTTCCCATCGGCCGCACCTCGGGCGCCGCGGCCATCGCCACGCGCTGTGTGCCGCCGGAGAAATATTTCGCGCTCCACAGCGCTTTCCTGCTGCGCCAGCCCGAATGGGTGAGCCAGGAGGTCCGCCCCGACGCCATCTATGCGGTGGCAAAATCGAGCGGGATCACACGCGCCGCGTTTGACACATGCATGGCGAATCAAACCATTATCGACGGGCTCACGGAGGTGAAGCAGCGGGGGCGGCAATTTGGCGTCATTGGTACGCCGACCTTCTATGCCAATGGCCGCAAGGCGCAAGGCACCATCACCTTCGAACAGTTCAAGGCTCTGATCGACCCGCAATCGCCATCCTGACGCGCGGCGCCGATCGGTTCGAGCCCTTGATACGCGCGTCGCTTTTGGCACGAATAGAGGCACTCTCGCCGTGAAGATTACCCGTCTTCGCCTTTTGGGCTTCAAGTCCTTCGTCGAGCCGACCGAGATCCTGATCGAGCAGGGGCTCACGGGCGTCGTCGGGCCGAATGGCTGCGGCAAGTCCAATCTGCTCGAGGCGCTGCGCTGGGCCATGGGCGAGACCTCCTATAAGAGCATGCGCGGTTCGGCCATGGAGGACGTCATCTTCGGCGGCTCGCAAAGCCGCCCGGCCCGCAACATGGCCGAAGTCACGCTTTTCATCGACAACAGCGCGCGCACCGCGCCGGCGGAATTCAACGACAGCGAATTGCTGGAGGTGACGCGGCGGATCGAACGCGAGGCTGGCTCGGCTTACCGGGTCAATGGCAAGGACGCGCGCGCGCGCGACATCCGCCTCCTATTCGAGGATGCGGCGACCGGAGCCCGCTCGCCGGCACTGGTGCGCCAGGGGCGGATCGGCGAGATCGTGAACGCCCCGCCGCAGGAGCGCCGGCGCGTGCTCGAGGACGCCGCCGGCATTGCCGGGCTGCATAGCCGCCGGCATGAGGCCGAGCTTCGCCTGAAGGCGACCGAGGTCAATTTGGAGCGGCTCGGCGATTTGATCGGGCAACTCACCTCGCAATTGCAGGCGCTGAAGCGCCAGGCGCGCCAGGCGCAGCGCTATCGCGAGATTTCAGGCAAGATCCGCGAGACCGAAGCCTTGCAGCATCATCTGCATTGGATCTCGGCCTGCGCCCATGTGGAGCAGGAGGAAGCCGAATTTCAGTCGGCCCTCGGTAAAATGGCGCAGGAGACCAAGGCCGAGGGCGAAGCTTTGCGCGAGCAGGCGGAAGCCACCGAGAAGCTTCAGCCATTGCGTGACGAGGAGGCGACGCGGGCGGCGGTGCTGCATCGCCTGAGTGTCGAGCGCGACGCGCTGGAGCGCGAGGAGGCGCGGGCCAAGGCACGCCAGGCCGAGCTTGAGACTCGCCTCGCGCAAGCGTCCCGCGATCTCGCGCGCGAGGAGGAGCATATCGCCGAGGCCGAGGGCATGCTGCGCCGGCTCGAGCAGGAGGCGCGCCGTCTGGCCGAAGCCAGTTCCCGCGATCACGAAGAGCCGCAATTGCGCGAGGCCGCGGGCGTTGCCGCGAGCGCACTGGCGGCGGCCGAAACCGCTTTAAGCGCCGCGACCGAGGATCTTGCCCGGGCGCGGGCGGAGCGCCGGCGCATCGACACCGAGCAGGCCGAGCTCGAGCAGCGTATCGGCAGGCTTGAAACCCAAGCGAGCGGCCTTGCCGAACAGTTGGCAAGCTTCGAAGGCGCGGACGACAACGCCGCCAATATTGTCGCCCTCAACCGCGACCTCGCCGGGCTTTCAGCCCTGGTCGAGACGCTCGAAACCGAACTTACCACCGCCGAAATGCGGGAAGACGCGGCCCATGAGAGCGAGGCCTTGTCCCGCGCCGCCGCGTCCCGCTTCAAGCTTGAGGCGCAGGAGCTTCAGACCGAGCTCGCGACCTTGTTGAAGCTGCTGAAGCCTGCCCAAGACGGCGGCTGGACCGCCATCGTCGAAGAGGTGCGCATCGATCCCGGCTACGAGCCGGCGCTCGGCGCGGCCCTTGGCGACGATCTCGACGCCGCGAGCGACGAGGCAGCACCCGTGCATTGGCTCGCCACCACGAGCCCGGGCGCCGATCCCGATCTGCCGGATGGCGCGGTTCCGCTCAGCCAATTCGTCTCGGCGCCGGCGGCGCTGGCGCGGCGGCTGAAGCAGATCGGCGTGGTCGAGCAGGCGCGCGGCAAAGCGCTACAGGCTACGCTCAAGCCCGGGCAGCGGCTCGTGTCACGCGAAGGCGACCTCTGGCGCTGGGACGGCTACAGCCTCGCTTCAGGCTCGGCCACTGCCGCCGCGGCACGCTTGATCGAGCGGAGCCGCCTGGAAGTGCTCAAGACCGAGATCGAGCAGGCGACATCTCGGCTTCAGGCCGCGGAGACCGAACTGGTCACGGCCAGGACCGCGGCTGAAGGCGCGGTGGAGGCGACGAAGGCGCTCCGCCAGAGAGTGCGGCGCACGCGCGACGAGCTTGGCCGCACGCGGGACACCATCGCCGCCGCCGAGCATGAGAGCCTGGCCCAGAGCAAGCAGCTCGGCGCGCTGGCCGAAGCCAAGAGCCGGACCGTCGCCGCGCTGGACGAAGCGCGCGAGGCTCTGGCGCGGAACCAGTCGGCTGGGTTTGAGCAGGCCGCCATCAGCCTGCTCGAACAGGCCGTGGAAGGGGCGCGCGGCGAGGCCACCGAAAGCCGCTCGGCTCATGCCCGGGCCGAAGCAACGCTTGAGGGCTTCGAGCGCGAAGTGCGGCTGCGGCAGGACCGGCTGGAGGCCATCGGGGCCGAAGATGAGCTGTGGCAGACCCGCATCGCCAAGGCGCGGGAGCAGATCGATACTTTGCGCGCGCGCGAGACCGAAACGCGGTCCGATCTCACCGCGCTCGCCAATCTGCCGGCCGAGATCGAGGCCCGGCGGGGGCGCCTGCTCGATGCCGTGGCCGTGGCCGAACGCGAGCGGAGCAAGGCGGCCGACGATCTTGCCAGGGCCGAGACCGAGCTGAAAGCCCGCGAGAAAGCCTTGCGCGAGGCGCAGGAGCGGCTTGCCGGCGCGCGTGAGGCGCGCGCTCGCAGCGAGGCCAGGCTCGAATCCGCGCGCGAGCGGCGGAGCGAGACGGCTCACGCCATCCGCGAGCAGCTCGATTGCACGCCGGAGGCCTGCCTGGCGCTGGCCGGGGTCAAGCCCGATAGCCCCCTCCCCGCCTTGTCGGAGGTCGAGGGGCGGCTCGCCAAGCTCAGAGGCGACCGTGAGCGGCTCGGCGGCGTCAATCTCAGGGCGGAAGAGGAAGAGGCCGAGCTCACCATCCGCCTCGAGGAAATGGAGCGCGAGCGCGCCGACGTGGAGCAAGCGATCGCGCGGCTCCGGCAAGGCATCTCGAACCTCAACCGCGAGGGCCGCAAGCGGCTGCTCGAAGCCTTCACCACGGTGGATGGCCATTTCCGGCGGCTGTTCCAGACCCTGTTCGGCGGCGGCACGGCTGAATTGCAGCTGGTCGAATCCGACGATCCGCTCGAATCCGGGCTCGAAATCCTCGCCTGCCCGCCCGGCAAACGTCCGCAGGTGCTGACCTTGCTGTCGGGCGGCGAGAAGGCGATGACCGCACTTGCTTTGATCTTCGCCGTGTTCCTGACCAACCCCTCGCCCATCTGCGTGCTGGACGAGGTCGACGCGCCGCTCGACGACGCCAATGTCGAGCGCTTCTGCCTGCTGATGGAGGAGATGGCGAAGGAGACCGACACGCGCTTCCTCATCATCACCCATCATCCCCTGACCATGGCGCGGATGAGCCGGCTGTTTGGCGTGACCATGGCCGAGCGGGGCGTGAGCCAGCTCGTTTCCGTCGACCTCGAGACGGCGGAGCGCCTGCGCGACGCGGTCTAGACCGCAGACTCTTCTCCCCGCCCTGTTCAGCCGGATTCCTGAGCTTTTCCCTACCTTCCAGGGCATCCTTGACAGCCCGGAAGGCCTAACTCTAAGGTGCGCGCGAAGCTTGGGACCAGCCGGTCCTGAAGCCGTTCCCCCAAAGGTCGAGCAGCGCTATGGCGGGAGCCGTCAATGACCCGGGTCGCGGAAATGGCGACCGCGAAACCGAGGCCATTAAACGGCGCTTGCACGATCTTGAGGGCCGAGTCCGTGACGCACGCGCGCGCCATGAGCCAGCCCCTCAGAATGGCCAAAGCCGGGGGACGGCGATGGGGCAGGCGCTCAAGCTTTCGACCGAGATGATCGCGGGAGTCGCCGTCGGCGGCTTCATCGGCTGGTCGCTCGATCGCTGGCTCGGCACCGCGCCGGCCCTGATGGTTCTGTTCCTGTTTCTGGGCGGGGCCGCAGGGATCATCAGTGTGGTGCGGAGCGCGCAAAGGAGGCAGGCCGAAGCGGGGCCCCTGCCCGGCAAGGACTTGCCCGCGGACGATGACGAATAGGAGCGACTAAGCGTGGACGAGACGCACGGGGCAGAACAAGCAGCGCATGGCGCCGATGGCGGCCTGCCCAATCCGATGCATCA